>DASPLD010000343.1:0-4648 GCA_035627755.1 Caulobacter sp.
CCAGGCGACCAGCTGGTCCTTCTGCCGGGCCAGGGCGCCGTAGGCGCCGATACAGCTGGACTTGTCGACCTTCCACGGGTCCTGCGCCGCGGCGGGGCTGGCGAACAGGGCGGCGAATAGCGCGGCGACGGCGAGGGGGCGCATGGGGGCTCCGGGTCTGGCGTCGCCAGTCGGCCACGGAAATCGCGCCGCCGCATCCTCGGAATGGGGGCCTTTTTTGGCGCTTCCGCCGAAAGCGGCCCCCCTGGTGTGGCGCCATTTCACCAATCGATGAAAAAAGGCTGGAATCAGGCAGGTCGGCCGTTGCGCGCAGCGCCGGCCTGACTCAATGTCCGATCTAAATTCGCGTTTCGGTGAATTTTCTGTAATCCAACAGCGTCCGCCAACGACCGGGACTTCGCAAAGGTCCGCGCGCGACGCCGCCAGGGAGGGCGAACTGATGAAGACCATGTGGAAGGCCATGCTGCTGGCCGGGGCGGCCTGGAGCGCCGCGTCCGTCGGCGCCTATGCGCAGGACGTGCCGAGCGAGGGAGTCGACGTCGAGGAGGTCGTGGTTACCGCCCGCCGGCGCGAAGAGAACCTCAAGGACGTGCCGGTGGCCGTTTCCGCCGTCAGCGAGGCCGCCCTGGAGCGGTCCGGCGGGACCGACATCACCATCATCCAGCAGGTCACCCCCAACGCCACCGTCCAGGTCGCCCGGGGCTCCAACTCGACCCTGATCAGCTTCATCCGCGGCGTCGGCCAGCAGGATCCGCTGTGGGGCTTCGAACCCGGCGTCGGCCTCTACATCGACGACGTCTATGTCGCCCGCCCGCAGGGCGCGGTGCTCGACGTGTTCGACATCCAGCGCATCGAAGTGCTGCGCGGCCCGCAGGGCACCCTGTACGGCCGCAACACCATCGGCGGCGCCATCAAGTACGTCACCAAGCGCCTGGGCGACGAGCCGACCGTGACGCTGAAGGGCGCGTATGGCTCCTATAACCAGATCGACCTGATGGCCTCGGGCTCCGTGCCGATCGGCGAGACCTTCGCCATCGGCGGCGCCATCGCCCGCTACACCCGCGACGGCTTCGGCGAGAACCTGAACACCGGCGCCGAACACTACGACAAGGACGTCACCGCCGCCCGCGTCTCGGCCGAATGGACCCCGAGCGGAAACCTGTTCTTCCGCCTGGCGGGCGACTGGGTGCAGGACGACAGCGCGCCCCGCCACGGCTACCGCGAGGTCCAGGCGCTCAACAGCGCCGGCGTCCCGATCGCCGGCGGCGCCCCGCTCGGCGACAAGTACGACACCCGGGCCGGGGTCGGCGATTCCAACGACGTGCGCACCCGAGGCCTGTCGTTCACGGCTCAGTGGGACATCAACGACACCCTGACCTTCAAGTCGATCACGGCCTACCGCGACGGCGACACCGAGACGGTCATCGACTTCGACGGCCTGCCCCAGCCGATCCTCGACATCCCGGCCTACTACGCGGACGACCAGTTCACCCAGGAATTCCAGTTGCTGTTCAACGGCGACCGGATCCAGGGCGTCGCCGGCCTCTACTACCTCGACGGCCATGCGGAAGGGGCCTTCGACACCATCCTGGGCCAGGCCGGCATTGTCATCGGCACCGCCGGTTCGGTGGACACCAAGTCCTACGCCGCCTTCGCCGACGTCAGCATCGACATCACCGACCGCTTCAAGGTCTCGGTGGGCGCCCGCTGGACCCGCGATGAGAAGGAAGGGACGGTTTTCCGCGCCAACTACCTGGGCGCCACCCGCAGCCCGCTGCTGGGCGGCACGCCGCGCGCGCCGCTGCTGGTGCGGTCGAACTACACCAATGACAAGTCGTTCGAGAAGTTCACCCCGCGGGTCAGCCTCAGCTTCGACCTGACCGAGGACCTGACCACCTACGTCTCCTACGGCCAGGGCTTCAAGTCGGGCGGCTTCGACATGCGCGGCGACGTCATCCTGACGCCGCAGACCGTCAACGGCTATGAGCCCGAAACTGTCGACAGCTACGAGATCGGCCTGAAGGGCAGCCTCTATGATGGCCGCATCACCTTCGCGACCGCCCTGTTCAAGGCCGAGTACAAGGACCAGCAGGTCACCACCCAGGTGCCGGCCGGCGCCAGCATCGCCAGCTTCGTCGACAACGTCGGCAGCTCGGAGATGTGGGGCTGGGAATTCGAGGGCCGCTTCCGGTTCACCGACAACTTCCAGGCCGGCATGGCGCTGGGCTACATCGACGCCGAGTTCAACGAGTTCCTCCGCTTCTACCCGGCCGGGGCCACCAACCCGCTGACCGGCACGGTGGTGCCGCCCGGCGGCCTGACCCTGAACATCGCCGACATGGCCGTGTTCCAGAACACCCCGCCGTGGACGATGAACTTCAACGCCACCTGGGACTTCGACGTCGCCGGCGGCACGCTCGCCATCACCCCGATGGCCAGCTACCGCGACAGCTTCTCGATGTTCGAGTTCGCCGCCCCGCTGCTCGACCAGGAGTCCTACTGGCTCTACGACCTCAGCGCCTCCTGGACCGCGCCGAGCGGCAACTGGAAGCTGGTGTTCACCGGCAAGAACCTGACCGACGAGCGCTACCGCATCGGCGGCTACAACTTCCCGCAGTCGGCCGGCGTCCTGTTCGGCAACTCGGTGACCGGCTTCTACGGACCGCCCGCGACCCTGACCTTCGGGGCCGAGGTGAAGTTCTAGAAATCGGCTAGACAGGCAGGGGGCGGTTCGGAGACGAACCGCCCCTTTTCTTTTTCAGGCTTGGGGATTCGCATGACCAGCGCCGCAACCACCGCCAGGACCGGCTCCGGCTACCGGGTCTACGTCCTGGCCATCCTGATCGTCGTCTACACCTTCAACTTCCTCGACCGGCAGATCCTCGGAATCCTGGCCGGCTCGATCAAGAAGGACCTCGGCCTCACCGACAGCCAGCTCGGGCTGATGGGCGGCCTGGCCTTCGCCCTGTTCTACACGGGGCTCGGCATCCCCGTGGCCTGGCTGGCCGACCGCTGGAGCCGCAGCTGGATCATGACCGGGGCCCTGACCATCTGGAGCGGCTTCACCGCCGCCTGCGGCCTGGCGACCGGCTTCTGGAGCCTGTTCCTCTGCCGGATGGGCGTCGGCGTCGGCGAGGCGGGCGGCACCGCCCCGGCCTACAGCCTGATTGCCGACTACTTCCCGCCGAACCAGCGGGCCCGCGCCCTGGCCGCCTACAGCTTCGGCATCCCCATCGGCACGGCCTGCGGCATCCTGTTCGGCGGGCTGATCGCCGCCGCCATCGACTGGCGGACGGCCTTCATCGTGGTCGGCCTTGCGGGGGTGATCATCGCCCCGATCTTCAAGCTGACCGTCCGAGATCCCAAGCGCGGCGGCGCCTTCGACGCCGAGGGCCATGCGGTCGACGAGCCGCTGGTCGCCCCGCCGGTCGCGCCCGGCATGGGCGAGGTGATGAAGACCCTGCTGCCCAAGCCGAGCTTCTGGCTTCTCTCGCTCGGCGCCGCGGCCTCCAGCGTCTGCGGCTACGGCGTCGCCTTCTGGCTGCCCAGCTTCTTCGAACGCAGCCTCGGCCTGAACCTGGTCGACCGCTCCCTGTTCCTCGGGGCTCTGGCTCTGATCGGCGGCACCGCGGGCGTCTGGGCCGGCGGCTGGCTCGGCGACCGGCTGGGCGGCCGGAACAAGGGCGCCTACCCGCTGGTGGCCGCGGTGGCCTTCCTGATCGCCTTCCCCTGCTTCTTCCTGGCCATCAACGTCAGCAACCTGTGGCTGGCCTTCCTGCTGTTCCTCATCCCGCAGGGCCTGAACCTGCTCTGGCTGGGCCCGATCATCACCTCGATCCAGCATCTGGTCCCCGGCCGCATGCGCTCGACCGCCTCGGCCAGCTTCCTGTTCATCAACAACCTGATCGGCCTGGGCCTGGGGACCTATTATTTCGGCGCCGTTTCCGACGCCCTGACGCCGATGTTCGGGGCCGAGGCGCTGCGCTATTCGATCTACAGCGGCCTCTGCTTCTACCTGGTCAGCGCCGCCCTGTTCTTCGTCGCCAGCCGCCGCCTGGCCAAAGACTGGGTGGACTGACCCTTCAGCGACCCCTCGGCGGCAACGCCAACCCCGCCGGCCGCGTCGGCGGGGTTGTTTTTTTCTCGCGGTTCCAACGCCTTGCCTGCCGCAAGGTGCGGCCCCTATAACGCCTGCGGCCCGCGCTGCGGCGGGCGCTTTCCCGCCAGGCGAGCCCTTTCAAGCGATGAACATTCACGAATACCAGGCCAAGGCCGTCCTCGCCGAGTTCGGCGCCCCGATCTCCAAGGGCTTTCCCGCCATGACCCCCGACGAGGCCGCCAGCGCCGCCGAGCGGCTGCCCGGGCCCCTGTATGTGGTCAAGAGCCAGATCCACGCCGGCGGCCGCGGCAAGGGCCGCTTCGAGGGCCTGGGCCCCGACGCCAAGGGCGGCGTCCGCCTGGCCAAGTCGGTCGAGGAGGTGCGCGCCCACGCCGAGGAGATGCTCGGCCGGGTGCTGGTCACCCACCAGACCGGGCCCAAGGGCAAGCAGGTCAACCGCCTCTACATCACCAACGGCGTCGACATCGCCAGGGAATTTTACCTCGCCTTGCTGGTCGACCGGAAGACCGGGCGGATCGCCTTCGTCGT
>DASPLD010000344.1:0-11605 GCA_035627755.1 Caulobacter sp.
TCCGAACGCCATCAGCGCCGTCAGGGCCTCACCCCAGTCAACCGCGTCGTCGGGCTCGATCCGCCAGGCCGCCAGCCATTGGCCATAGGCTGCGCTATCGGGGGTGTTGAGGCGGCTGGCGATCACCATCCCCGCCTCCACCAGGTTGATCGGAGAGGCCACGACGCGGTCCGCCGCGAGCAGGGCGGCTTCATAGGCTTCGAACCCGTCCTCGCCCAGGTTGATGGCCACGATCGCCGACGCATCGACAACAATCATGCGTCATCGATCTCCGGGAACCCGGTCGCGTTCAGTTCATCCCATTCCTGTTTTGTCACAGGCCCTCGATCAGGCTTCAGGCCGCCGCTGGCGGCGTGAAACCGGCGCGTCGCTTCCCGCAGCTCCTCGAGGGTTGGCCGACGGGTCCTTTCTTCGGCCAGCGCCTTGGCCAGAGCGCCCTTGATGGCGTCGGTCAGCGTGCTGCCGCGCAGGTCCGCCAGTTCGCGCGCCATGCGCTCCGCGTCAGGATTTTTCAGCAGGATGCTCATCAGCGCCTTTCGTATATACAACTAGTATATACTGGCCGCGCCGTTGGTGAAAGCGTATCCTCCCGCCATGACCATCCCCGTCCCCGCCGACGTCCTCTCCCGCCTCAAGGCCGTGCTCGGCGAGGGCGGCTGGAGCACCGATCCGGACCGGATCGCGCCCAAGCTGGTCGAGTGGCGGGGGCGATGGGAAGGGACGACTCCGCTGCTGGTCCTGCCGCGCACCACCGCCGAGGTCAGCGCCGTGGTCGGCCTCTGCGCCGAGGCGGGGGTGGCCATCACCCCCCAGGGCGGCAACACCGGCCTGGTCTCCGGCCAGATCCCCCAGGGCGAGATCCTGCTCTCCACCGAGCGGTTGAACGCCATCCGCGATCTCGACGCCTTCGACGATGTGATCGTGGCCGAGGCCGGGGTCACCCTGGCCGCCGTGCATGAGGCCGCCGCCAAGGTCCGCCGCCGCTTCCCCCTGGGCCTGGCCTCGGAGGGGTCGGCCACGGTCGGCGGCGTGGTCTCGACCAACGCCGGCGGCACCCAGGTGCTGCGCTTCGGCACGACCCGCAACCTGGTCCTGGGGCTTGAGGCGGTGCTGCCCAACGGCGAGGTCTGGAACGGCCTCAAGCGGCTGCGCAAGGACAACACCGGCTATGACCTCAAGCAGCTCCTGATCGGCGCCGAGGGCACGCTCGGCGTGGTCACCGCCGCCAGCCTGAAGCTGTTCCCTCAGCCGGTCTCGACCGCCACCGCCATCTGCGGCCTCGGCAGCGCCCGCGACGCCATCACCTTGCTGGCCCGGGCCAAGGAAGAGACCGGCGGCGCCGTCGAGGCCTTCGAGCTGATGGGCCGGCCGGGCGTCGGCTACGCCATCAAGAACATCCCTGGCCTGCGGGAGCCGCTGGAAGGCCAGCATCCCTGGTACGTCCTGGTCGAGACGACCAGCGGCGAGCCCGGCGTCGCCGAGGCCGCCCTCGAGCGCCTGCTCGCCCACGCCCTGGAGGACGGCCTGATCGCCGACGCCGCCGTCGCCCAGACGGAAAGCCAGGCCAGGGCCTTCTGGGCGGTGCGCGAGAACCAGTCCGGCGGCCAGAAGGCCGAAGGCGCCGCCTGGAAGCACGACGTCTCGGTGCCGGTATCCAGGATGGCGGAGTTCATCGAGCGGGCCACCGCGGCGGTCGAAGCCTTCAGCCCCGGCGTCCGCGTGGTCGCCTTCGGCCACGTCGGCGACGGCAACGTCCACTACGACGTGCTGCGCCCCGAGGGAGGGACGGACGAGGCCCACAACGCCCTGCGCGACGCCGGCTCCCGCATCGTCCACGACCTGGTCGCCGAGCTGGACGGCTCGATCAGCGCCGAGCACGGCCTGGGCTCGGCCAAGACCGCCGACGCCCTGCGCTACAAGAGCCCGGTGGAGGTCGAGGCGCTCCGGGCGCTGCGCGCCGCGCTGGATCCAAAGCGGATCATGAACCCCCGGGTTCTGTTCTAGGCGCCTCTTCGAAGGGGTTCAGCACCGCCCGCCGGGCGTCCCGTCGGGCCTTTCCCGCCCGCCAGATTGCCAGGGCCGCACCGAGCGGCAGGGCGACGCTGATGACCCAGGGGTCCAGCGGCGAAGGCCCGGAGGCTATCCCGGCGCCCAGGAGCAGCACCGAGATCGGGCTGAAGCCGATCACGCCGGTGGCCCAGTTGAAGGTGAATGTGGTGAACCCGATCAGGCTGAGGATCGCAAACAGCCATTTGCGCTTGAACTTCGGCGCCCGCAACACGGCCACAAGCCCGAACAGGCAGATCAGCGGCGACAGGACCGCCCCCGCCAGGATGGCGTAGTGGGCCGGGGACCGGCCTTCCAGCTTGAATTCGGCGGCCTCGGCCTCGGTCTTGCTGATTGGCCGCAAATGGAACCCCTGCAGCCTCCAGGGTCCGGCGTTGGCCTGCTTCAGCAGGACCGTTTCGGACAGGATGAATCTATCGGCATAGTTGTATTGCCGGATGATCTGGGCCTGCGTCCCGCCCGTTGAAGTCACAATCCGCCAGCTCAACGAGCGCTCAGAGACCGGGGGCGTCTTCGGGATCACAGCCTGCACCTGAGCCAACCCCGCGCGAGCTTCTGGGGTCCTAATCTCCGGCGCGGCATTTTTCAGTATGCTGTCGATGTCGCCGGCCGCGGCTTGCTTGTAGGTCGTGATGGCGATCGCCTCCGCATCCCGGGGCATGCCGGGGGGCGATTTCATGTTGCAGGCGGCCAGCAACAGAACCGCGACCAGCCCGAGCGTTCGCCTGAGTTTCATGACGGCCCCCGTTTCCAGGCGGCACAGTGGAATGACCGCAGGGCGCGGTCAACGTGGGCCTACTCGTAATTCATGCTTCGATGAATTATAGCCGCTCGTCTGACGCGGCGCGAAAGACTATGTTGCGCTGCACAAAATCAAGAAACGGCGGAGCATTCGATGGATTTCGGCCTCAAGGGTCAGGCGGCGGTGGTCACCGGATCGACCAGCGGCATCGGCCTGGCGGTGGCCCGCGGCCTGGCGGCGAATGGCGTCGAGGTGCTGCTCAACGGCCTGGGCGACCCGGCCGCGATTGAGCAGACCCGCGCCGAGCTTGAGGCCGACACCGGCGTCCGCGTGCGCTACCATGGCGCCGACATGACCAAGGGCGAGGAGATCGCCGCGATGGTCGCCCACGCCCAGGCGCAGTTCGGCCGGCTCGACATCCTGGTCAACAACGCCGGTATCCAGCACGTGGCGCCGATCGACCAGTTCCCGCCGGAGAAGTGGGATCAGATCATCGCCATCAACCTGACCTCCAACTTCCACGCCATCGCGGCCGCCCTGCCGATCATGAAGGCGCAGGGTTCGGGGCGGATCATCAACATCGCCTCCGCGCACGGCCTGGTCGCCAGCCCGTTCAAGAGCGCCTACGTCGCCGCCAAGCACGGGGTGCTCGGCCTGACCAAGACCGTCGCCCTGGAGGTCGCCGAGCAGGGGATCACCTGCAACGCCATCTGCCCGGGCTATGTCCACACGCCGCTGGTCGACGGCCAGATCAAGGATCAGGCCAGGGCCCGCGGCCTGACCGAGGCCGAGGTGGTGCGGAACGTCATCCTCGCCGCCCAGCCGAGCAAGTCGTTCATCACCTTCGAGCAGCTGAACGGCATGGTGCTCTACCTGGCCAGCGCCGCCGGGGCGGGGGTCAACGGCGCGGCGCTTTCCATCGACGGCGGCTGGACGGCCGGCTGACGCCGCGCTCTAAGCGGGCGGTGACCCAGCCGCCCCTAGAAGCCCCAACACCTCAGCGACCGGTCCCCACGGTCGGCGTCGTCTGCCTGCGCGGGGACGACGTTCTGCTGGTCAAGCGCGGCAACCCGCCCCGGCAGGGCCAGTGGAGCCTGCCCGGAGGCCGGCTCGAATGGGGCGAGACCCTGATGGCCGGCGCCCTGCGCGAACTGGCCGAGGAGACTGGCGTCACCGCCCAGATCCTCGGCCTGGTGGATGTGGTCGACGGCGTCATGGCCAGCCGCACCACCGGCGAGGTCACCCGCCACTACGTCATGATCGACTTCGCCGCCCGCTGGACGGCCGGCGAGCCGGTGGCCGGCGACGATGCGGCCGACGCCCGGTTCTTCACAGTCGAGGACGCCTTGGCGGCGGTGGAGTGGGAGGAGACCCGGCGGGTGATCCGAGAGGCCGTCGCTCGGTTCGGCGCTTGACGACCCCCGCGTAACCCGCCGTTGATTGGGCTGACGGGCTGGAACAGGCCCGCCGGGAGAGCGCCATGACCCTTCACACCCCCCTCTGCGACCTCCTGGAGGTAGAGCATCCGATCATGCTGGCCGGCATGGGCGGGGTCTCCTACGCCGAGCTGGTGGCGGCGGTCAGCAACGCCGGCGGCTACGGGGTCCTGGGCATGGCCGGGCGCGGGCCCGACTTCATCCGCGAGCAGATGCGCCGGGTCCGCGAGCTGACCGACCGTCCGTTCGGCGTCGACCTGCTGGCCGCCACCCCCGACAGCCTGACCGCCAGCGTCGATGTGATCATAGCGGAGGGCGCCTCGGCTTTTGTCGCCGGCCTGGGCGTGCCCATGCCGATCATGGAGAAACTCAAGGCGGCCGGGCTCAAGGTCATGGTCGTCTGCGGGGCGGTCAAGCATGCGGTGAAGGCCGAGCAGGCCGGCTGCGACGCGGTGATCTGCCAGGGCGGAGAGGGCGGCGGCCACACCGGCCTGGTCGGGACCCTGCCGCTGGTCGCCCAGGCGGTCGAGGCGGTGAAGGTCCCCGTGGTCGCCGCCGGCGGCCTGTACGACGGCCGTGGCCTGGCCGCCTCCCTGGCGCTCGGCGCGGTCGGCGTCTGGATGGGCACCCGGTTCATCGCCTCGGAGGAAGCCCACGCGGGCGAGCTCTACCGCCGGACCATCGTAGAAGCCGCCGACGAGGACACCGTCCGCACCCGCTGCTACAGCGGCAAGCCGATGCGGGTGCGCAAGAACCCCTACGTCGAGGACTGGGAATCGCGGCCCGGCGACATCCAGCCCTTCCCGATCCAGGCCGGTATCAGCATCCAGAACCAGGCCATGGGCGGCATCGGCGGCCAGACCGAGAACCTCGACCCCGACAAGAGCTGCTTCGCCATGGGCCAGAGCGCCGGCGGCGTCCGCGACGTGCTGCCCGCCGGCGAGATCGTGCGGCGGATCATGGCCGAGGCCGAGGCCGCCATCGGCAAGGTCGCGGCCCTCCGCGGCCGGGAACCGGCGACTGCCTGAGGCATACGGCAAAACCCTAGCGTTTTCAGTCGTTTAAATAGTCCTCAACCAGCCTTGACGCACCGCAGCAGGGTCTATAGGTTCCGCGCCGATCAAGCCGGGCCCGGAGATGTCTCTCGGGGCCGTTTGCAGAGCTGACCGCTCCCATGCCTAGGGCCGACGAAAACCGCGAAGAGGCGCTTCGCCGCCTCGACGAACGGGCCGCCGCACTCCAGGCGCGGACGGCTCGGGCGAAGGCCAGTACGGCCGGGGAAGCTGCAGCCGGCCAGGCGTGGCGAATCATCGCCGAGCTGCTGGGCGGTGTGCTCGTCGGCTTGGCGTTCGGGGCCATCGTGGACTGGTTCTTACCGACCAGGCCGTGGGGCATGATCGGAGGGGTTATCGGAGGGTTCCTCGTTTCGCTTTGGATGGCGAAGCGGACCGCCGATCGGCTCATGGCGCAGGCGAAGGCGGAGCAGGGCGAAGCGCCGCTGCCCTCCATCGTCGACGATGAAGATGAAGACTAAGGAGCGATAGGCCCGTGGCCGATCCGTTGCACCAGTTCCAGATTCAGAAGATCTACGATCTTCCCGACGTGACCTTGCCCGTGATCGGGACTGTCGATCTGGCCTTCACCAATTCGCACTTCGTCATGACCCTGGCCTTCGTGATCGTCATGGGCTTCATGGCCATGGTGACCGGCGCTGCAAAGGTGGTCCCAGGGCGCCTGCAGACGGTGGGTGAGACCCTGTTCGGGATGATCGACAATCTCGCGACCTCGATTATCGGCCATGACGGCCGCAAGTATGCGCCGTTCGTTTTCACCCTGTTCATGCTGATCCTGGCGATGAACTTCCTCGGTCTGGTGAACATCCCCGGCGTCGTCCACCTGTTCACCGCCACCTCCCAGCTGGCCGTCACCGCCACATTCGCGGTGCTGACCATCGGCCTGGTGCTGATTGTCGGCTTCGCCAAGCATGGCCTGGGCTTCTTCAAGCTGTTCGTGCCCGGCGGCGTGCCGTGGCCGTTGCTGCCGATCATCATCCCGATCGAGCTGATCTCTTTCCTGTTGCGTCCGGTCACCCTGATGCTGCGTCTGTTCGGCAACATGATGGGCGGCCACGTCGCCCTGAAGGTGTTCGCCGGCTTCGTGGCCACCGCCGCGGCGGGCGCCGTTGGCTTCCTTGGCCTGCTGATCGGGCCGCTGGCCTTCGGCATGGTCACCGCCCTGACCGCGCTTGAGTTCCTCGTGGCCTTCCTGCAGGCCTTCGTCTTCGCCGTTCTGACCACGATCTATCTGAACGATGTGGTCAATCTCGGTCACGGCCACTAAAAGCGGCCCGATCCGAACCACCCTGAAACCTAAAACTCTTAACTGGGAATACAGTCATGGACTCTGAAGCCGCCAAGTTCATCGGCGCGGGCCTCGCGACCCTGGGCATGATCGGCGCCGGGATCGGCGTGGGCACCATCTTCGGCAACTTCCTCGCCGGCGCCCTGCGCAACCCCTCGGCCGCCGCCGGCCAGATCGGCAACCTGTTCGTGGGCGCCGCCCTCGCCGAAGCCCTGGGCATCCTGGCCTTCGTGCTCGGCATGCTGATCCTGTTCGGCTAAGCCAATTCTGACTGTGTTGGCGCGCGCGCTCTCGATCTTTTCTGAAGACCGGGGGCCGCGCGCCGCCCTAGGACATCCACATGGCCACGCCTGATCCGCACGCCCCGCCGGCCGCGGGCGAAACCCACGCGACCACCGAAGCCCATGGCGGCGGCGGCGGTCTGCCGCAATTCCAGTTCGAGCACTGGGCGGGTCAGATCGCCTGGCTGCTGATCCTGTTCGTCATCGGCTACCTGATGATGTCCCGGGTTTTCATCCCGCGCCTTCGCAAGGTGCTGGACGAGCGCGAAGGCGTCATTGCCGGCGCCCTTGCCCAGGCTCGCCAGGTGCAGGATGAGGCCAAGGCCCAGGCCGCCAAGGCCCAGGCCGACCTCGCCGAAGCACGCGCCAAGGCCCAGCGCCTCGCCGCCGAGGCTCGCGCCAAGGCAAACGCCGAGGTCCAGGCTCGGCAGGCCATCGAGGACGAAAAGCTGGCCGGCAAACTGGCCGAGGCGGAAAGCCGTATCCGCGTCTCGCGCGACGCGGCCATGAGCCATGTCCAGACCATCGCTTCCGACACGGCCTCGGCCATCGTCGAGAAGCTGACCGGCGCCGCTCCGAGCCAGGCCGACCTCACCGCCGCCCTGTCGGCCGCCGGCAAGGGAGCCTGATCGATGCCCGAATCCGTTATCGCCTTCCTCGGCAGCCCAGAAAATTGGGTCGGCTGGGGCGTCATCGTCTTCGTCGGCATTGTGCTGTTCGTCGGCGGCTTCAAGAAGGTGGCCGCCGCCCTGGACGCCAAGTCGGCGACCATCCAGGCCGACCTCGACGAGGCCGCCCGGCTTCGCGCCGAGGCCGAGGCCCTGCTGGCCGAAATCCGCGACCAGCGCGAGGACTCCGAACGCCAGGCCGCCGCCCTGATGAAGGCCGCCGAGGACGACGCCGCCCGCCTGGCCGTCGAGGCCAAGGCCAAGCTGGAAGAGACCATCGCCCGACGCACCACCCTGGCCGAGCGCAAGATCGCCTCGGCCGAGGCCCAGGCCGCGGCCGAGGTCAAGGCCGCCGCCGCCGACCTGGCGGCCGAGACGGCCGAGCGCCTGCTCGCCGCCCGTCTGGCAAGCGCCAAGACCGACCCGTCGGTCGACGGCGCCATCGCCCAGCTGGCCGGGCGTATGCAGTAACGCCGAGGGCTGGTCCTGACCGCCCTTCGACCTCTAGGATGCCCCTCGGCGTTGCCCGGGGGGCATTTTCTTTGCGCGCAGCGATCATCGGCCTGGCCCTGACCCTCTTGGCCGCTCCAGCCTTGGCGGCGGACGCCGACTGCCTCTGGCAGGCCACGCCCGCCGCCGAGCGCTCGGCCTGGCTGGCGTCCTACGAGACCGACCTCGGCGGCCTTCTGGAGATGCGGTTGCCGGCCGAGCGGCTTGAGGCCCTCAGCCTTGCCTGCGGGGTTCCCGAGATGCAGCAGGGCCAGATCCGTGACCTGATCCTGGCCCGGGTCCTGGAGACCGCTTCCGGCCGCTACTGGGCCCGCAAGACCGGCCGCGCCTTCGCCATCGAGCAGGCCTGGATGAGCCTCAGCGAAGACGACAAGGACCAGCTGCGCCGCTGGTCGGCCACCGCCATTGCCGATGGCCGCGGCGAGGAGAAGTCCTTCGACGCCCTGCCGCGCTTCGCCGTGCTGATGCGGGCCACGGCGCCCGAGATGCCGCACCTTATGGCCTTCGTCCTCGGCCGCGGTTACCGTGAGTTGGTGTCCGACTGACCGGACCTTCCGGAGCCACTTCGATGTTCATCCGCCGCCTGGCCCTCGCGGCCCTCGCGCTGGCTGCGACCAGCCTCGCCGCCCCGGCCTTCGCCGCACCCAAGGGGGCCTGCCTCTGGGGCGCCCTGACCGACGCCAACCGGGCGACCATGATCCAAGGCTATCGCACCAAGGGCGCGGCCTACCTGGCAGAGATCCAGGTCGACCCGACCATGGAGAACGCCCTGCGCACCACCTGCAAGCTCAAGCCCGAGGAGGAGCTGGTCGGCGGCGAGATCCTCGGCGCGGTCATTCTCGAAAAGGGCGCCGACACGGTGCTGTTCGAAAAGGCCGGCATCGCCCGCGGCAGCCTCGACAAGGCCTGGGCTGGGCTGCCGGAGGCCGACCGCGAGGCCCTGCGCGTCTTCGGCCTCGCCGCCATGCGCCAGGAGAGCGCCGGCGCCGAGGCGGCGATACCGGTCATCGCCCGGGTGACCGCCGAGATGAAGCTGCCGAGCAAGGACCTCGACCAGCACGTCTTCGCCTATCTGCTGGGCCGGGCGATCCGTGAGGGCCGCGAGGCGGGCCGGACCTAGGCGGTTTGCCAGGCGCCGCGGGCGCGAGGCTTCAACCTCTTGCGCAGCCGGGCGAGCGCCCGGTGGCCCTTGGCGGTGACCAGCCTTTCCAGCCGCAGGAGCTGCTGCCAGGCGACCTGGGTGATGGGGGGATTGCGCCGCATCAGCCGGCGGATCGGGCTCATCGTCCTGGGCCAGCGGCGCTGGGCCCGGACGAACATCCGCTTGGCGCCATAGCTGGCCCGCAGGATCAGCACCAGGCCGACGACCATGACCGGCACGCCCATCGGGCCCGGCAGGGGGGCGATCAGGATGCCCAGCACCACCACCAGCCAGCCCAGCGCCATGGCGGCGATCTTGCCGAGCTGTCGCGCGAAACCTCGCCCTTGGGGGCGTGCGGGTCGGACAGCGAGGGTGAGGGCCTGGGCGGGCATCGGGGAAGCTTTGCGGACTGGTGGCGCGGTCTCGGCCTGTCCGATCCCGTGCCTCCGCATATGGCGCAGGATTGCGGAAAGAAAAGGTGCACACCCCCCGTATGACGAAGGTTTAATCGTGAAGTTTACTTAGATTTTCTGTGAAGGTTCCGCGGAGGGTGGGCCAAAGCCTTTTGCGCTCAAGGATTTGTGGGCTGTCGATGGCGCGAAGATGGATAACGTGAATTCGAAGACAGAATTCGGCGTTACGGATTGTAACGCCGTTGGTGACTGTCTGTTGTCGTCAAACACCCAAAATCCCGTCATCCCGGCCGCAGCGAAGCGGAGAGCCGGGACCCAGGGGTGCGTGATCTCGCTGTCGAACGCAGCGCAACGGCCCGGGGGCGGCACCCCCTGGGTCCCGGACAGCGCTGCGCGCTTTCCGGGATGACGGATGAGGGAATCCTACTCCGCCGCCAGGCTCGCCGGCGCTTCCGGCCGCCAGCGCAGGCGCGGCTTCCGGGCCGCCAGCGTCTCGTCCAGCCGGCGCATGGGCGCCAGGTGCGGCGCGCCCTTGAAGCGGTCGGCATCCCCCGCCTTCGCCGCCTCCGCCAGCGCCCGCAGGGCCCCGATGAACCGGTCCAGCTCCTGCTTGGACTCCGTCTCGGTCGGCTCGATCAGCATGGCCCCATGGACGACCAGCGGGAAGTACATGGTCATCGGATGGAAGCCCTCGTCGATCATCGCCTTGGCGAAGTCGAGGGTGGTGATCCCCGTCCCCTCCAGCCAGGCGTCGTCGAACAGCGCCTCGTGCATGCAGGGCCCGTCCGGGAAGGCCGGCGTCATCAGGTCGCTCAGCCGCGCCTTGATGTAGTTGGCGTTCAGCACCGCGTCTTCGGCCACTTGCCGCAGGCCGTCGGAGCCATGGCTGCGCATGTAGGCGTAGGCGCGGACGTACATGCCCATCTGGCCGTGGAAGGCGCTCATCCGCCCGAACGCCGCGGCCGCCTCGCCGACGGCTTCTTCCTGCAGGGTGAGGCCGCCCGGCCCGTGGACCAGCCAGGGGGTGGGGGCATAGGCCGCCAAGGCCTCGCTCAGCACCACCGGCCCCGCGCCGGGCCCGCCGCCGCCGTGCGGGGTGGAGAAGGTCTTGTGCAGGTTGATGTGCATGGCGTCGACGCCGAGGTCGCCCGGGCGCACCCGTCCGACGATGGCGTTGAAATTGGCCCCGTCGCAGTAGAAGTAGGCCCCCGCCGCATGGGTCAGCCGGGCGATCTCGACGATGTCGCGTTCGAACAGGCCGCAGGTGTTGGGGTTGGTGACCATGATGGCCGCCACGTCGGGGCCCAGCTTGGCCTCGAGGTCGGCCAGGTCCACCCGGCCGTCGTCGGTCTGGGCGATCTCCCGCACGGTGTAGCCGACGAAGGCGGCGGTGGCCGGGTTGGTGCCGTGGGCGCTGGTCGGGACCAGCACCACCTTGCGGGCGGTGTCGCCCCGGGCCTCGTGGGCCGCCTTGATGGCCAGGATGCCGCACAGCTCGCCGTTGGCTCCGGCCTTGGGGGTCAGGGCCACAGCCGGCATGCCGGTCAGCGTCTTCAGCCAGTGGGCCAGCCGGTCCATCAGCTCCAGGGCGCCGGGGACGGTGGACTGCGGCTGCAGCGGGTGGATGTCGGCGAAGCCGGCCAGCCGGGCGACCTTCTCGTTGAGCCGCGGGTTGTGCTTCATCGTGCAGCTGCCCAGCGGATAGAGGGCCAGGTCGATGGCGTGGTTCTTCTGGGAGAGCCGCACGTAGTGGCGCAGGGTCTCCGGCTCCGAGAGGCCGGGCAGGCCGATGGGCTCCTTGCGGAGGAGCCCGCCCAGGTCGTCGGCCTGCAGGGTCGCCTCGGGGAGGTCGACCCCCGTCTTGCTCCAGCCGCCGAGTTCGAAGATCAGCGCCTCGTCCTGCACCAGCCCGCGCCCGCCGGTCAGCGAGGCGAAGCCCCCGGCGTCGGTCTGGCCCTGCGGCGTGGTCGGGCGTCCAACGTTGTT
>DASPLD010000345.1:0-2301 GCA_035627755.1 Caulobacter sp.
GAGGCGGTGATGACGGTCGGAAACGGCGAGGGCAACTATTTCGCCGACGAGGAGACCCTGGACCGGCTGGAGGGCGAGGGCCAGGTGGTGTTCCGCTACCAGGACAATCCCAACGGATCGGCCCGGGCCATCGCCGGCATCGTCAACCCGGCCGGCAACGTGCTGGGCCTGATGCCCCATCCGGACCGCGCCTTCGAGGCCGACCTGGGCTCGGCCGACGGGGCGCTGCTGTTCCAGAGCGCGCTCGCCAGCGCCTAGGCCGGTGCGCGCCTGAAATCGAATTAACTTGGCGGACAGCCGCCGAGCCTCCACCTTCCCGCGGCGTCAACCTCAGGCCCGGGCGATGGACATCGGTCAGATCAATTGGCTCTACGTCGCCGGCGGCGTGTCCGCGGTGCTGTTCGTCGTCTGGCTGGTCGCCCTCTTCCGCGGCCGGACCGGCTTCATCGGCGCGGTGGTCGGATTCGCCCACCTGATCGCCGCCTGCCTGAACAGCGCGGCGCCGATCCGCGGCGGGCTCGATCCGAGCTACGAGGGCTATCGCTTCGGCATGATCAGCGCAGAGCCGGGCTGGACTGTCGTCACGATGGCCGGCGCCATCTTCCTGACCGCGGTGCTCGGCGCGTTCAGCGCCCTGCGCGGCTCGCGCGAGGCGACCCTGATCACCGCGGTGACCAGCCTGCTGTTCCTGGTCGTCCTCGGCTGGCCGGTGGTCAGGGGCCTGTTCGACGGCGTCGGATCCAGCATCCAGTTCGGCGAGCAGCTGACCATCCCGGGCTATGTCGCCACCGGCCTGTTGATCCTGTTCATGCTGGTCCCCTTCGCCGTCGGCGTGGTCTGGTCCCTGATGCGGGGCCGGCAGGCGCCCAGCGCCAGGTGAGAAAGGCCGGGCTTTCGCCCGGCCTTCCCCTTCCGCACAGACTTGGCGAGGTTCAGCGGTTCTGTTCGCGATCCATGCCGCCGCCTTGGCCGCCCTGACCTGTATCGGCCTGGGCGCCTCGGTCCGTCTGCCCGGCTTGGCCTTGACCACCGTGGTCACCGCCCTGTTGCTGCCTCCGGCCGGGGTACTGCCGTTCCTGGCTGTTGCGCTCCTGTCGATGCTGGCTGTCGTCGTTGAAGGCCATGAGCATTTTCGTAACGCTGCGGCGCCGCTGGCGCCGACGATGCAGGGTAAACCCGGCCCCGACTCCGCCGTTCCCTGGGCTGAGATCACGGCTTTGGCGCCCCTGCGTCGCCGCGCCGACACTGGGCATGGTTCACAGCATGGCCGCAGCACTCTAGAAGCCCCAGTCCATGAGCGCTCTTCCTTCCGCAAAGCCCATGGTCGAAACGGCCGCAGAATTCGGCCTCAAGCCCGAGGAATACGAGGTCATCCTCCGCCGGCTGAACCGCGAGCCCAACCTCGTGGAGCTCGGCGTCTTCTCGGTGATGTGGTCCGAGCACTGCTCCTACAAGTCCAGCCGCAAGCACCTGGCCAAGTTCCCCACCACGGGTCCCCGGGTGATCTGCGGCCCCGGCGAGAACGCGGGGGTGATCGACATCGGCGACGGCCAGGCCTGCATCTTCAAGATGGAGAGCCACAACCACCCCAGCTACATCGAGCCCTACCAGGGCGCGGCGACCGGGGTCGGCGGGATCATGCGGGACGTCTTCACCATGGGCGCCCGGCCCATCGCCCTGCTCAACGCCCTGCGCTTCGGCGATCCGTCTCACCCCAAGACCAAGCGCCTCGTCGAGGGGGTGGTGGCCGGCATCGCGGGTTATGGCAACTGCGTCGGCGTGCCGACGGTGGCGGGCGAGACCAACTTCCACCGCGGCTACGACGGCAACATCCTGGTCAACGCCATGTGCGTGGGCCTGGCCGACGCCGACAAGATCTTCTACTCGGCCGCCCCCGCGCCTGGCCTGCCCGTGGTCTACTTCGGCTCCAAGACAGGCCGCGACGGCATCCACGGCGCCACCATGGCCAGCGCCGAGTTCGACGAGGACAGCGACGAGAAGCGTCCCACGGTCCAGGTCGGCGACCCCTTCGCCGAGAAGCTGCTGATCGAGGCCACCCTCGAGCTGATGGCCACCGGGGCAGTGGCCGCCATCCAGGACATGGGCGCGGCGGGCCTCACCTCCTCGTCCGTCGAGATGGCGGGCAAGGGCAGCGTCGGCATCGAGCTCGACCTCGACATGGTGCCCCAGCGCGAGGAGGGCATGACCGCCTATGAGATGATGCTGTCGGAGAGCCAGGAACGGATGCTGGCCATCCTCAAACCCGGCCGCGAGCGCGACGGACACACCATCTTCGAGAAA
>DASPLD010000346.1:0-5703 GCA_035627755.1 Caulobacter sp.
AGACCCCGGCTCCGCTCTCCAGCGCAAGGTCGATGGGGCTGTCGGCGCGGGTCACGCCCGGCTCATAGTCGAACGCCGAATAGATGGTCTCGTTGAGCTGCCGCAGGCGGGACAGCGGATCGCGCAGGTGCGGCCGGTCGAGCGCCTTGGCGACCATGAAGGCGGCCAGCGCCGGCGTCTTGATCGCAAAGCCGTGGGGCTGCAGGAACTCGAAGCATTCAGCCTGCGTGAAGCTGCTGCGCAGCCGGTCCCACTCGCCGATGTCCACCGCCTCGGGCAGTTCCGGCGGCTCCTGGGTCTCCACCGTGGCCCGGGCGACGATGGTCAGCTCCTCATGCGGCTGCGGTACGTCGAAGTGGTGCACCGCGTTGCCGAACGGGTCGATGTAGCTGAACAGCTGGGCGCGGGGATCGAGGTCGAGGTCGAAGCTGACCAGCCGCTGGCGGATCGACTTCTGCGGCTGCATCCGCAGCTCCATGATGCTCTCGCGCACCGGACGCTCGTAGTGGTAGCGGGTGACGTGGCGGATATCGAGCAGCATCAGGCCGGCAACCTCATCTCGAGGGGATAGGCGACGAAGGTCTGGTAGAGGGCCTCGTGGATACGGCTGCAGTCGGCGACCACGCTGGCCAGCAGGGTCGCCGCCCCGTTGGCCTCCAGCTCCTCGAGGTCGGTGAATTCCAGCCTCGACCGCAACCGCCCCGCCAGCCGCTCGGGCCGGCCGCGGCCGCCGAAGGCCGCGTGGCTGGCGATGTCGGCCATGCTCTCCTCGATCCGCGCAGTGGCGAAGCGGATCGAGCGGGGGAAGTCCTCGTCGAACAGCAGGAAGTCGAGGATGTGCTTGGGCTCGATCTCGGCCGTGTAGGTGCGAAGGTAGGGCTCCAGGGCGCAGCCCATGCGCAGCACGTTCATCAGGGTGACGTGGTCGCCGGTCGGCACCGCGCCGTCCCCGAAGGCGGCCCGCAGCAGCCGGGCGATCAGCTGGGCCCGTTCGATGTGGACCCCCAGCATCAGGAACCGCCAGCCCTCGCCGTGGCTCATGGTGGCGTCCGCGGCCCCCTTGAACAGGTGCAGGTCGGCAATGACGTCGTGCAGGAAGCTGGAGCTGGCGCGGTCGAACTGCCGGTCGGCCGTGTCGGCCGTGACCCGCAGATACAGCATGTTGAGCCGCTCCCACATCTCGGTGGTGATCTGGTCGCGGACCTGGCGGGCGTTCTCCCGGGCCCGGGCCAGGCTCATCCGCACGGAGTTGGGGTCCTCGTGGCCGAGGGTCAGGCTGCGGGCGGTCTCGAACAGGTTGCCGTCGGCCTCCGTCAACTCGTCGCCCAGGGCCGCCAGGGCGATGCGCGCGGTCTCGTTGGCGGCCGTCGAGCGGTCGAGGGTGGCGTTGAGGGTGACGTCGGCCAGGCGGCAGACGTGCTCGGCCCGCTCCACATAGCGGCCCACCCAGTAGAGGCTGTCGGCCACGCGCGCGAGCATCATGGGGTGGGGACTCCATCCGCCAGAACCCAGGTGTCCTTGGACCCTCCGCCCTGGCTGGAGTTGACCACGAGGCTGCCCTTGCGCAGCGCGACCCGGGTGAGGGCCCCGGGCGTCACCACGATCTTCTCCCCCGACAGGATGAAGGGCCGCAGGTCGACGTGCCGCGACTCCACCCGCCCGTCGATGAGGCAGGGGGCGGTCGACAGCTGGATGGTCGGCTGGGCGATGTAGTTCTCCGGATCGGCCTTCAGCTGGCTGGCGAATTCCTCGCGTTCCGTCTGGGTGGCGTGCGGTCCCACCAGCATCCCGTAGCCGCCCGAGGCGCCCACCGCCTTGACCACCAGCTTGTCGAGGTTGGCCAGCACATGGCTGAGCTGCGCGGGCTCCCGGCACAGGTAGGTCTCGATGTTGGGCAGGATGGCGTCTTCGCCCAGGTAGTACTCGATGATCTGGGGCACGTAGGCATAGACCGCCTTGTCGTCGGCCACCCCGGTCCCCGGCGCGTTGCAGATCATCACATTGCCGGCCCGGTAGGCGTTGAACAGGCCGCCGACCCCCAGGCTGGAATCCCGCCGGAAGGTGAGGGGGTCGATGTAGTCATCGTCCACCCGCCGATAGATGACGTCCACCCGCTGCAGGCCGGTGGTGGTGCGCATGTAGACCAGGTTCTCGTGGATCACGAGGTCGCGGCCCTCGACCAGCGGCACGCCCATCAGCCGCGCCAGGTAGGCGTGCTCGTAGTAGGCGCTGTTGTAGACCCCGGGGGTCAGCACCACGACCTGCGGGTCGGGCCGCCACTCCTGGGCCATGCTCTTCAGGGTGGCCAGCAGCAGGTCGGGATAGCGCTCGACCGGCCGCACGCTCGCCGCCCGGAAGGCGCCGGGGAAGGTGCGGCGGGCGGCGTCGCGGTTGGCCAGCATGTAGCTGACCCCGCTGGGGACGCGCAGGTTGTCCTCCAGCACGTAGAAGGCGCCGTCCTGGCCGCGGATCAGGTCGCTGCCGCAGACGTTCGCATAGGCCTTGTGCGGCACATAGAGGTGCTGCATCTCGCGCCGGTAGGAGGCCGCGCCGAGCACCAGCTCCCGCGGCAGGATGCCGTCCAGAAGGATCTGCTGCTCGCCGTAGATGTCGGCCAGGAACATGTTCAGCGCCCTCAGGCGCTGGATCAGCCCCTTCTCGATCCGGTCCCATTCGCTCGAGGGGATGATCCGGGGAATGAGGTCGGTGGGGATGATCCGCTCGGTCGCCGCCTCGGCGCCATAGACGGTGAAGGTGATCCCCTGCAGGAGGAAGGAACGCTCCAGGGTCGTCTGCCGCGCGGCCAGGTCCTCGCCCGACAGGCTGGTCAGCCGCTCGTGCATCACCCCGTAGTGGTCGCGCACCGCCCCGTCCTGGCCGTACATCTCATCGAACGCCGCCCCGGGCGTGTAGAACGGCTGCGCCAAGGGCGGGCTCGAGGGCAGAGTCTCGGTCTGGTCGGCGGTACGGCTGTCGGCCACGCGAATATCGTCTCCCAAACTTGCTCGCCCGGACCGATCCGGGTCCTACCATACCGCCTATCACGCCGCTCCGCCGCCTTGCCGCGCGCATGTTGCGAGTCGGCCGGAAGAAGGTCCGGCAGCCTCTCATTTGTGCAGGCTTTGCGCCCTGTGGAAAGCGGACGGGACGCGGGGCGGCCGGAGGCTGGATGACCGCCCCCTGCGCCCGGTTCCAGAAATCGGACCAATTTTTTGCACTGCCTGGCCTTTCCCGCGTCGGCTAACCGCTGAGGACGGCCCGTTCGGCCGCGCAGATCAGAGGCGTGTCATGGCCAATTTCCCGGCAGTCATCCCGCTTTCCTCCCTCGACGGGACCAACGGTTTCACCCTCACCGCCGCTGGCGGCAGGCTCGGCTTCTCGGTCGCCTCCGCGGGCGACGTCAACGGCGATGGCTACGACGACCTGATCATCGGCGCGCCAAGCACTCAGGTGGGCGGGGCCGGCTACGCCGGAGCCAGCTACGTGGTGTTCGGAGGATCCAGCGGCTTCGCTGCAACGACCAACCTGTCGACTCTCAACGGGACCAACGGATTTCGCCTGGACGGCGTCGAGGCCTACCAGCAAAGCGGCCGCAGCGTCGCCTCCGCGGGCGACCTCAACGGCGACGGTTACGGCGACCTGATCGTCGGCTCGCCCTATGCCGACAACGTCGACGGGGTGTCCTATGTGGTGTTCGGCAAGGCGACGGGCTTCGGCGCCGTCCAGTCGCTGGGCGACCTCGACGGAACCTCGGGCTTTCGCCTGCATGGACCGGACCCCGGCTCCAACAGGACCGCCTGGCAGGTCGCCTTGGCCGGCGACGTCAATGGCGATGGCTTCGGCGACCTGATCATCTCCGGCCGCGACCTGGGGCCCGGCTATGCCGGCGGCGCCTTCGTGGTGTTCGGCACGGATGCCGGTTCCGCGGCCGACATCGAACTGACCGACCTCGATGGGACCAACGGCTTCCGCCTGTCCGGCGTGGCGCCGAACGATATGGCCGGCTGGTCGGTCGCCTCGGCGGGCGACGTCAACAATGACGGCTTCGACGACGTGATCGTCAGCGCCGCCAACGCCGACCCCGGCGGCCTGTCCAACGCGGGCTCCGCCTATGTGGTGTTCGGCAAGGCCGGCGGCTTTGCGGCCGACATGCCCCTGTCGGGCCTCGACGGAACCACCGGCTTCCGGATCGACGGCGTGGGAGCGGGCGATACGACGGGTCGCTCGGTCTCGTCCGGCGACATCAACGGCGACGGCTTTTCGGACCTGATCCTCGGCGCCCATGCCGCGCCGAACTCCTCCGCCTCCGGCCGCGTCTATGTGGTGTTCGGCTCGGCCGGGGGCTTCGCCCCGGCGTTCAGCCTCGCCGACCTCGACGGCGCCAACGGCTTCAGGCTCGATGCTCCCTCAGCCAATTTCGCGGGCTGGTCCCTCGACGCCGGCGATTTCAACGGCGACGGTTTCGACGATCTGATCATCGGCGCCTGGCTGGCCAGCCCGGGCGGCGCCGGCCAGGCGGGCTCCACCTATGTGGTGTTCGGCAAGGCCAATGGCTTCGCGGCCAGCGCGAGCCTGGCCGCCCTCGACGGGACCAACGGATTCCGCGTCGACGGAGGCGTGGCCGGCAGTCGCAGCGGCTATTCGGTCGCCTCGGCGGGAGACGTGAATGGCGACGGGGTCGCCGACCTGATCATCGGCGCGCCCTATGGGCTCGCGGCCTACGTCGTCTACGGCCAGCCAGCGGCTCCCGTCCCGGTCGTCGAGACCGGCACGCCCGGGAACGACACCTACGCCGGCGGCTCCCTCGACGACCAGCTCAGCGGACTCGGCGGCGCCGACATCCTTGACGGCGCCGACGGCAACGATTCGCTGAACGGGGGCGACGGCGGGGACGACCTGATCGGCGGCCTGGGCCACGACCTGCTGGACGGCGGCGCGGGCGTCGATGAGATGGCCGGCGGCGCGGGCGATGACACCTATGTCGTCGACGATGCGGGGGATGTGATCTCCGAACTGGGCGGCGAGGGCTCCGACCGGGTGCGGGCGACCGCAAGCTTCGTCCTGGGCGACAACCTGGAGAACCTGAGCCTGGAAGGGTCGGGCGACATCGACGGAACCGGCAACGGCCTGGGCAACGTCCTCGACGGAAATTCCGGCGCGAACACGCTCAGCGGCGGCGGCGGGAACGACCTGCTCAAGGGCGGGGCCGGGGACGACGTGCTGCAGGGCGGGACCGGCAACGACCAGCTGATCGGCGGAACCGGCCAGGACGACCTCGACGGCGCCGGAGACAACGACCGGCTGGAGGGGGGCGATGGGGACGACGCCATCCTGGGTGGAACCGGGGCCGACATCCTCGACGGCGGCGCCGACAATGACAGCCTCGCCGGCGGAACCGGCGCCGACCAGCTGCTCGGTGGGGCGGGGACCGACACCCTGGACGGCGGCGATGGCAACGATATCCTCAACGGCGGCGTGGGCGCCGACGCCATGACCGGCGGCACCGGCCACGACACCTATGTGGTGGACGATGCCGGCGATACGGTCACCGAGCTTGCCGGCGAAGGCACCGACACGGTGCGCAGCTTCATCGACTATACGCTGGGCGCCAATGTCGAGATCCTGACCCTCATCGGAACCGGCAACATCAACGGCACCGGCAACGGCCTCGCCAACGTCATCAACGGCAATGCCGGCAACAAC
>DASPLD010000347.1:0-13057 GCA_035627755.1 Caulobacter sp.
TCTCTCGTCATCCGTGGCGGCACCGTGGTCGACGGCAGCGGCGGCCCGCCGCGCAAGGCCGACGTCGCCATAGCGGACGGCCGCATCGCCGCGATCGGCGAGGTGACCGGCGCCGGCACCGAGGAGATCGACGCGCGCGGCAAGCTGGTGATCCCCGGCTTCGTCGACGTGCACACGCATTACGACGCGCAGGTCACCTGGACCAACCACATCACGCCATCCTCCTGCAACGGCGTGACCACCGCCGTGCTCGGCAATTGCGGCGTGGGCTTCGCGCCGTGCCGGCCGGACCAGCGCGACATGCTGGTGCGGCTGATGGAGGGGGTCGAGGACATCCCCTTCCCGGTGCTGACCGAGGGCCTGCCCTGGAACTGGGAGAGCTTCCCGGACTATCTCGACGCCCTGGAACAGCGGGCCTTCGACATCGACCTGGCCGCCCAGCTTCCGCACGCGGCTCTGCGGGTCTATGTGATGGGCGAGCGGGGGGCCAACCGCGAGCCCGCCACGGCCGACGACATCGCCCAGATGGCGGCCATCGCCGAGCGGGCGATGCAGGCCGGGGCGATCGGCTTCTCCACCAGCCGCACCCTCAACCACCGGACCAGCGACGGCGAGCCGACCCCGACCCTGAACGCCGGCGAGGACGAGCTGACCGGCATCGCCCTGGGCATGGCGGCCGCGGGCAAGGGCGTGCTGCAGCTGGTCAGCGACTTCGCCCCGGACCCGGCCGAGGAGGTGGCGATGTTCCGCCGCATCGCCGAGAAGAGCGGCCGGCCTCTGAGCTTTACCCTCGCCCAGAGCCCCAAGGCGCCGGAGCTGTGGAAGATGCTGCTGGGCAAGGTCGAGGCCGCGGTCGACGACGGGGTGGCGATGAAGGCCCAGGTCTGCGGCCGGCCGGTGGGGGTGCTGTTCGGGCTGGAGCTGACCCTGAACCCGTTCAGCGGCAGTGAGACCTACAAGGCGATCGCCCACCTGCCGTTGGCCGAACGGGTGGAGGCGATGTCGGACGCGGGCTTCCGCGCCCGGCTGCTCAGCGAGACGTCCGACGCCAAGGGGCCGTTCCGGGGCAGCATGCTGCAGGCCTGGGACCGGATGTGGCTGCTGGACGAGGTCCCGGACTATGAACAGCCGGCGAGCCGCACGGTGCAGGCCCTGGCGGCGGGTCGGGGCGTCTGGCCGGAGGACCTGGCGCTCGACCACATGCTGAGCAACGGCGGCCGGGGGATGCTCTACCACCCGTTCCTGAACTATGCCGACAACAGCCTCGACCCCAGCTACGCCATGCTCGGCCACCGGGACACGGTTCCGGGCCTGTCGGACGGCGGGGCGCATGTGGGGATGATCTGCGACGGGTCGTTCCCGACCAGCATGCTGACCCACTGGACGCGGGACCGCACGCGCGGGCCCAAGTTCCGGATCGAGGAGGTGGTGCGGATGCAGACCCGCGACACCGCCGAGGCGGTCGGGCTGCTGGACCGTGGGTTGATCGCGCCGGGCTTGCGCGCGGACCTCAACGTCATCGACTACGAAGGGCTCAAGCTGCATGCGCCGGGGGTGTCCTACGACCTGCCGGCCGGGGGGCGGCGGCTGACCCAGAAGGCGGAAGGGTATGTGGCGACGGTGGTCGCGGGCGTGGTGACCTATCGCGACGGCCAGCCGACCGGGGCGCTGCCCGGCCGTCTGGTGCGGGGCGCGCAGCCGGCGCCGGTAGCGATGGCGGCGGAGTAACTCCCTTCATGTCATCCCGGCCGTAGCGAAGCGGAGAGCCGGGACCCAGGGGCGGCATCGAGATTGTTGGCGGCTGCGGTTTCTGCGCTCTGTCTCCCCTGGGTCCCGGATCGACCTTCGGTCGTCCGGGATGACGGATAGGGTTTACCGCGACGCCTTCTCCGCAATTCCGGACTGACCTTCGCGGCCTTTGAGCGCCGCCGCCACCTGGTCCGGCGTCACGCCGCCGGCCGCCAGCACGACCAGCAGGTGATACAGGACATCCGCTGCTTCCGCCGTCAGCCCGGCCTTGTCGCCGACAGCCGCCGCCAGCGCCGCCTCGACCGCTTCCTCGCCGAGTTTCTTCGCCGCCAGCTTCGGGTCGGCCAGCAGCTTCGCCGTCCAGCTCGCCGCCGGATCGCCGCCGCGCCGGCTCTCGATCACCGCCCACAGCCGGTCCAGGGTGTCGCCAAGCTCGCTCATGCCGCCTCCCGCCGCACCGGCACGCCGGCCGCCGCCAGGGCCGCCTTGGCCTGGCCGATGCTGACCTCGCCGAAGTGGAAGATAGAGGCGGCCAGCACCGCGTCGGCATGGCCGTCCCGCACAGCCTCGACCAGGTGCTGGACGTTTCCCGCCCCGCCGCTGGCGATCACCGGCACGCTCGCCGCGGCCGTGACGGCGCGGAGCAGCGGCAGGTCGTAGCCCGTCTTGGCGCCGTCGCGCTCCATGGAGGTCAGCAGGATCTCGCCGGCGCCCTTCTCCACGGCCAGGGCGGCGAACTCGACAGCGTCCAGTCCGGTGTCCGTGCGGCCGCCGTGGGTGAAGATGTTCCATCCCCCCCCATCCCGCGCCTTGGCGTCGACGGCGCAGACCACGGCCTGGCTGCCGAAGGCGTCAGCCAGGCAGGACAGGAGGTCGGGGTCGTTCACGGCGGCGGTGTTGACGCTGACCTTGTCGGCTCCGGCCCGCAGAAGGCGGCGGGCGTCGTCCACCGTGCGCACCCCGCCGCCTACCGACAGGGGCATGAAGCAGACCTCGGCGGTGCGGGCGATGACCTCGAGGATCAGGCCGCGGTTGTCGCTGCTGGCGGTGATGTCGAGGAACATCAGCTCGTCCGCCCCGGCCGCGTCATAGGCGGCGGCCTGCTCGACCGGGTCGCCGGCGTCGCGCAGGGCGACGAAGTTGACGCCCTTCACGACCCGGCCGTCCTTGACGTCCAGGCAGGGAATGACCCTGACCTTAAGCATTTGGGACCTTCAACACAGCGCCAGGGCCTCCGCCGGATCGATGGCCCCCTCGTAGAGGGAGCGGCCGAGGATGCAGCCGGCGACCGGCACGCCCTGGCGGGCCTTCAGGAGCTCGATGTCGCGCACGGAGGCCACGCCGCCGGAGGCGATCACCGGGATCGACACCGCGTCGGCCACCTCGCCGACCTGGGCGACGTTGACTCCGGTCATCGCGCCGTCGCGGCCGATGTCGGTGACGATCAGGGCAGCCACCCCGGCGTCCTCGAAGCGGCGGGCCAGGTCGACGGCCTCGATCTCGCTGGTTTCCAGCCAGCCCTGGGTGGCGACCTTGCCGCCCCGGGCGTCGATGCCCACGGCGATCTGCTCGGGCCAAAGCCGGGCGGCCTTCTTCACCAGGTCCGGCTCGCGCACCGCCACGGTCCCGAGGATGACTCTGGAGACGCCCCCCTCGATCCAGGCTTCCACCTGTTCCAGGGTTCGGATGCCGCCGCCCAGCTGCACCGGGATCGACACCGCCTGGAGGATGGCGCCGACCGCATCGACGTTCACCGCGCGACCCTCGACGGCGCCGTTGAGGTCGACGACGTGGATCCAGGGGAAACCCTGCTTCTGGAACCGCTCGGCCTGGTCGGCGGGCGAGGCGTTGAACACCGTCTCCTTGGAAAGGTCGCCGTGCAGCAGCCGCACGCAGCGGCCGTCCTTCAGGTCGATGGCCGGATAGAGGATCACAGCGACAGCTCCAGGAAGTTGGCCAGCAGCCGCTGTCCGGCGCCTTGGGATTTCTCCGGGTGGAACTGTACGCCCATGACGTTGTCCCGCGCCACCGCCGCCACGAACGGGCCGCCGTGATCGGAGGTGGCGGCGATGTCGCCGGGATCGGCGACATCGAAGGCGAAGCTGTGGGTGAAGTACATGTGCGGGCTGTGGCCGAGGCCGGCGAACAGCGGGCTGGCCGGAATGACACTGTTCCAGCCCATGTGCGGCACCTTGGCGGCCGGATCGCGCGGCTCCAGCCGGCGGACCTGGCCGGGGATCCAGCCGAGACCCGGTGTGGCGCCGAACTCCAGCCCCTGCTGGGCGAGCAGCTGCATGCCGACGCAGACGCCGAGGAAGGGAACGCCCCGTTCCTGGGTCGCCGCGGTCATCGCTTCTATCAGGCCGTCCTGGGCCTTGAGCAGGGCCATGCAGGCGGCGAAGGCGCCGACGCCGGGCAGCACCAGGCGGTCGGCCCTGGCGACGGCGTCCGGGTCAGCGGTGACCTGGATGGTCGGCGCGCTCGCCAGGGTCGACGCCGCCTTGAGCAGCGCCTTCTCGGCCGAGCGCAGGTTGCCCGACCCGTAGTCGATCAGGGCGACGGTGCTCATGGAATGGGTCCTACAGCACGCCCTTGGTCGACACCGCCTGGCCGCCGGCCTTTGGGTCGATCTCCACCGCCGCCCGCAAGGCCCTGGCCAGGGCCTTGAAGCCGCTCTCGGCGATGTGGTGGGTGTTGTCGCCGTAGAGGGTCTCCAGGTGCACGCAGGCGCCGGCGTTCATAGCGAAGGCGTGGTGGAACTCCTTGAACAGCTCGGTGTCCATCTCGCCCACCTTCGGCCGGGTGAAGTCCACCTTCCAGATCAGGTAGGGGCGGTTGGACAGGTCCAGGGCGCAACGGGTGAGCGTCTCGTCCATGGGGATGTAGGCGTGGCCGAACCGCCTGATGCCCTTGAACCCGTCGAGGGCCTGCTTGACCGCCTGTCCCAGCACGATGCCGGTGTCCTCGACCGTGTGGTGCATGTCGATGTACAGGTCGCCCTGGGTCTCGACCTTCAGGTCGAAGCCCCCGTGGCGGGCGAAGCTCTCCAGCATGTGGTCGTAGAAGCCGATCCCGGTCGAGACGGTCGAGGCGCCCGTCCCGTCGAGGTCGATCCAGACCTTGATCCGGGTCTCCTTGGTGTCGCGGCTGATTTCCGCCGTGCGGTTCATGTCAATAGTCCCCTGGCCGTGGCCAGTTCCTTGAGATTGGCCTGCGGGCGCGGGCCGTAGTGGCCGATCACCTCTGCGGCCGCCATCGAGCCCAGCCGGCCGCAGACATCGAGCGGCAGGCCGCGGGCCAGGCCGAACAGGAAGCCGGCGGCGTACTGGTCCCCGGCTCCGGTGGTGTCGACCACCTTGTCGACCGGGTCGGCCGGGACGCGGTGGCTCTGGGTTCCGGCCAGCACCAGCGAGCCCTGCTCGCCGCGGGTGATGGCGCAGACCTGGGTGATGGCGCCGAGCTTGGCGGCCGCGGTGTCGAAGTCGTCGGTCTCGAACAGGGCCTTCACCTCGACCTCGTTGGCGAAGACGAGGTCGGCCTGGCCCTGGATGAAGCCCAGCAGCTCCCCCCGGTGCCGTTCCACCACGAAGGCGTCCGACAGGGTGATGGCGATCATCCGGCCGGCTGCGTGGGCGATGGCGGCGGCCTTGGCGAAGGCGCGGCGGGCTTCGCTCGGGTCGAACAGATAGCCTTCCAGATAGACGATGGCCGACTGTTCGATCAGCTCGGTCGGCACGTCCTGAGGCGTCAGCTCGGTGGAGGCGCCGAGATAGGTGCACATGGTCCGCTGGCCGTCGGGGGTGACGTTGATCAGGCAGCGGGCGGTTGCGGGACCGGACGCGAGCGGCGGCGTTTCGAAATGTACGCCGATGGCCCGCATGTCGTGGGCGAACACCTCGCCCAGCTGGTCGCCCGAGACCTTGCCCATGTAGGCGGCGCGGCCGCCCAGGCTGGCCACCCCGGCGATGGTGTTGCCGGCCGAGCCGCCGCTGGCCTCGATGCCGGGCGCCATGCGGCCGTAGAGGTCGACCCCCCGCGCCTCGTCGATCAGCTGCATCGAGCCCTTCACCAGGCCTTCCGAATGCAGGAAGGCCTCCTCCGCCGGGGCGATCACGTCGACGATGGCGTTGCCGATAGCGGCGACGTCGTATTGGGCGGTCATTGGGCTCTCACTTTGCAATCCGGAGGGGTCGTTACAGGATGGGGGCCGGTGCGCCAATCCCCGCCCGCCTGATGGGGCGTTCAGCTCCGCTTAGCCGCCGCGGCGCTTCGCAGCGGGCCCGGGCCCCGCTAGAGGAGGCGGCATGAAGGTCTGCCTGCTCACCCCCGCCCATGAGGAAACCGCCTACCGGGCCGTCTATCCGCCCTGGTTCGACACCCTGGCGGCGGCGCTGGCCACGGCCGGCATCGAGGCGGGCGAGGCGGCCTGGACCGAGGCGGTTCCTCCGGGGTTCGACGCGGTGCTGCCGATGATCGCCTGGGGCTATCACGTGAGGCCGGCTCTCTGGTCGGCGCAACTGGACGCCCTGGAGGCGGCGGGGATGGCGACCATCAATCCGCTGCCCATCCTGCGCTGGAACACGGACAAGGCCTACCTCGAGGATCTCGGGGCCAAGGGTGTCCCGGTCGTCCCGACGGTCAGTCTGGAACGACTCAGCGCGGGCGACATCGAGGCGGCCCGGGCGCGGTTCGGCTGCGAGGTGGTCGTGGCCAAGCCGCGGATCAGCGGCGGCGCCTTCCAGACCCTGAAGCTGGCGCCCGGCGATCCGCTCGAGGGCGCGCCCGAAGGGCCGGCGATGATCCAGCCCTTCCTGCCGGCGGTCGGCGAGGAGGGGGAGCTGTCGCTGTTCTACTTCGGCGGCGTCTTCAGCCACGCGGTGGCCAAGGTGGCGGCCGACGGCGACTTCCGGGTGCAGGTCCAGTTCGGCGGCCAGACCCGGCGGGTCGACCCCTGGCCGGGCGCCCTTGCGGTGGCCGAGGCCGTGCTGGCCGCCGTGCCGCCATTGGCCTACGCCCGCATCGACATGATCCGCGGCCTGGACGGGACCTTGCAGTTGATGGAGCTGGAAGCCATCGAGCCGGACCTGTTCCTGTCCTATGCGCCGGAGGCCGGGGCGAAGTTCGGGGCGGCGGTGCGGGCGGCCCTCACCGCTTTCTGAACACCGCACACCGGGTCGGGGCGTCGGCCTCGCCGCGCGGAGCGCCGAAGTTCACGTCCTCGATCCGCAGGACCCCGTCCGCGCCCAGCCGCGCCCGGCCTTGCAGGTCGACGTCGGCCGGCTGGTGATTGCCGCCTTCCATCTGCATTCCGAGGGTCCCGGTCGCGGCGTTGAACCGGTAGGGGCCCCAGTAGTCCTTGTAGGCTTCGAACGGGATCCAGGTGACGCTGAACCGCCCTTCGGCGGTGAAGGTGAGTTCGCCGATGGGTGCGGACCCCACCGGGCAGTCCGCCGTCGCGGTCTGGGTCCAGGTCCCGGCCAGGCTCACCTCCTTCGCCCCGACGATGGTGAAGCCGCCGGTGGCCCGGCCGTCGGCGATCGCGGCCGAGATCTTGACGGCCGTGCCGACCGGGGCGTCCGGCGCGATCTTCAGCACGACGCCGTCGGGAGTTGGACGCACCGCCGGGTGGGAGATCTGCCAGTCGCTCAGGCAGGCGGTCGGGACCAGGGTCTCCGACCCTGGAAACTGCCCGGCCCGCCACACCGAGACCAGCAGCTCTCCGCCCTGCCGGGCCGGGTCCGGAGCGGTGGTGAGCCAGTAGTATCCCGGGGTGGCCTCCGAACAGTCGGCCTTGCTGGGCGTGGGTCCAGGGGGCTCGACCAGCGGGGTGGCGCAACCGGCCAGTGTGAGCAGGGCGGCGGTCAGCGGTACGGTTCTGGCAAGCATCTTGGTTCCCCGGTTCGGGCAACGATCGCGTGGAGTCTTCCCCAGCGCAAGTCAGCCCCCGACGAACAGCTCCCTTGAGGGACAGAGGTCGGAGACCTGGCAGATCTCGCACTTCGGCCGCCGGGCCAGGCAGACGTAGCGGCCGTGCAGGATCAGCCAGTGGTGGGCGCGGGTCAGGTAGGGCTCCGGCACGATGGCCATCAGGTCGGCCTCGACCTGGTCGGGGGTCTTCCCGGCGGACAGCTTCAGCCGATGGGAGACGCGGAACACGTGGGTGTCGACGGCGATCGCCGGCTCGATGCCCAGCTCGTTGAGCACGACGCTGGCGGTCTTCCGCCCGACGCCGGGCAGGGCCATCAGGTCTTCGCGATTGAGGGGAGTCTGACCGCCGTGCTGTTCGAGGACGATGCGGGAGAGCTCGATGACGTTCCTGGCCTTGTTTCGGAACAGGCCGATCGAGCTGATGTAGGGGATCAGGCCCTCGACCCCGAGGTCGAGCATCTGCTGCGGCGTGCTGGCCACCGGGAAGAGTTTGGCGGTGGCCTTGTTGACCGACACGTCGGTGGCCTGCGCCGACAGGGCGACGGCGACCACCAGGGTGAAGGGGTCCTGGAACTTCAGCTCGGTCTTGGGGTCTTCGGACAGGGTGGAGAAGCGGGCGAACAGCTCATCGACGCGGGCGCGCTCCTTGGGGGAGAGGCGTTTGCGGAGGGGCTTCTTCGCGGCGACCGCCATGGTGCGTCCTTCGACACGCGATCCGAAGAGGATCGCTACTCAGGATGACGAACTTAGTGGAGCCCGCCCCCAAACGTCATCCTGAGTAGCCCGCGCCAGCGGGCGTGTCGAAGGACGCAATGGCGGTCAGCCAAGCTTCTCGTCGATCAGGGCTATGGTGCGCGGCAGGCCGAAGATGGCGGCGAAGGACCCGAACCTCGGTCCCTGGCTCTGGCCCAGCAGCACCTCGTACAGCGCCTGGAACCAGCTGCGCAGCGGGTCGAACCCCGCCTCGTTGCCGGCCGAATAGACCTCGTTCTGGATCAGCTCGGCGTCCCGGCAGTCGGCCGGCAGGGCGGCGAGGCGGGCGCGCAGGTCGAGGATGGCGGCCCGCTCCTTCTCGTCCGGCGCCCGGAACGCCTTCCGCGGCTTCACGAAGTCCTCGTAGTAGTGGATCGCGTAGCCGGCCAGCCGGTCGAGCAGGGGGTGACTGGCGGCGTCGGCGCCGGGGATGTAGCGGCTCAGGAAGCCCCAGAGGATCTCCTTGTCCGAGGCGTCGGCGGCCGAGACCAGGTTCAGCATCAGGCTGAAGCTGACCGGCGAGCCGCCTTGCGGCGGGGCGCCGTTGTGGACGTGCCAGGCCGGGTTGTTCAGCTGCTGGGCCGGATCCTGGCGGGGATAGGCGTCGAGCTGCTGGAGGTACTCGTCGGTGGCCTTGGGGATGACGTCGAAGTACAGCTTCTTGGCCGACTTAGGGCTCTGGAACATGTAGTAGGCCAAGCTCTCGGGCGCGCCGTAGCGCAGCCACTCCTCCATGGTCAGGCCGTTGCCCTTGGACTTGGAGATCTTCTGGTTGTTCTCGTCCATGAAGAGTTCGTAGTGGAAGGCCTCCGGCGGGGCGCCGCCGAGCACCTTGCACACCTGGTTGGAGACCCGGACGGAGTCGATCAGGTCCTTGCCGCTCATCTCGTAATCGACCTCGAGCGCGGTCCAGCGGGTGGCCCAGTCGGGGCGCCACTGCATCTTCACATGGCCGCCGGTGACCGGGACCTCGGCGAGGCTGCCATCCTCGTCCTGGAAGACGATCGTCCCCTTCTCGACGTTGCGCTCCAGGGTCGGGACCTGCAGCACCCGGCCGGTGGCCGGGCTGATCGGCAGGAAGGGGGAGTAGGTGGCGCGGCGCTCCTCGCCCAGGGTCGGCAGCATCACCTTCTGGATGGCGTCGAAGTGTTCGAGGGCGCGCAGCAGCACCGCGTCGAACACCCCGCCCTTGTAGCAGGCGGTCGAGGACATGAACTCGTAGTCGAAGCCGAAGTTGTCGAGGAAGGCCAGCAGCCTGGCGTTGTTGTGGTCGCCGAAGCTCGGGTACTCGCCGAAGGGGTCGCGGACGGCGGTGACCGGCTTGTCGTGGTCCTCTTCCAGAATGTGCCGGTTGGGGACGTTGGTCGGGATCTTGCGCAGGCCGTCCATGTCGTCGCTGAAGACGATCAGCCGGGTGGGCAGGGCGTCGTCGGTCAGGGCGCGCAGGGCGTTGCGCACCATGGTCGGCCGGGCGACCTCGCCGAAGGTGCCCATGTGGGGCAGGCCCGAGGCGCCGTAGCCGCACTGGAAGGTCACGGGTTTGGCCAGGGCGGGGAAGGTGGCCACCGCCTCCGCGGCCTTGCCGGTGTTGATCAGGGTGCTGGCGAGATCGCGCTCGGCGTCCGAGAGGCGCAGGCGCAGCGTGCGAGCGAGCAGGTTGCGGGCCTGCTCGAACGGCCAGGCCTTGGCGTCGCGGGCGAGGGGAGAGAGACCTTCGAACATGCCGCGGCGATTAGGCGTCGCGGCGGACCGGGTCAATCGCCGAAGGTGCGGAACAGCCGCTCCGCCTGCGCCCAGCTGGTCACCACCCGCTCCGCCCCGGCCGCCATGAGGCCCGGCGCGTAGCCGTCGTCGAGGTGGGTCCCGCCGGTAAAGCCCCAGACCGTCATTCCCGCCGCGACGGCGGCGCGAACGCCGTTGACGCTGTCCTCGATGGCCAGGCACCGGGTTGGGTCGACCGACAGGGCGGCGGCGGCGTGGAGGAAGATGTCCGGGTGGGGCTTGCCGTGGGGAACGAGGTCGGCGGAGTAGATGTGCGGGTCGAACAGGACGTCCAGGCCGACCTTGGTCAGCTTGCGGCGCAGGGCCTCGGCGTCGGAGCTGCTGGCGACGGCCCGGGGCGTGGTGACGGCGGCCACGGCGGCATGGGCGCCGGCCACGCATTCCAGGCGCTCGTCGCAGGCGATGCGGGACAGGCCCCGGACGGTGGGCAGGAAGTCGGCGGGGAGCGGGGTCCCCAGCCGGGCCCGGCATTCCTCGTCGAGGGCGGCGACGTAGGTGCGCTCGTGCATGCCCATGAACCGGCCGCGGTAGTCGCGGGGGTCGTAGGTCAGGCCGTAGCCGCCGAGCACCTCCATCTCGATGACATGGTAGATGGCCTCGGAGTCGAGCAGCACCCCGTCGGCGTCGAAGATGACGGCGTCGTACATGGCGGGGGTTTAGCGAGGTTCGCCGGAGCCGCAAGCCACACCGGGTTGCCGATTGTTAGCGCGCCCACTCATGCAGCAGGCGGGGAACCTCGCCGGCGATCTCCCGCGCCAGGAAGCCGAGGGGACCAACGGTCTCGGCCAGCCTTCGGCCCGCGGCGCCGTGCAGGGCGACTCCCCAGCAGGCGGCCTGGGCGGGGGCGGCGCCCCGGGCCAGCAGGCCGCCGATCAGGCCGGCCAGGACATCGCCGGAGCCGGAGGCGCCGAGCCCCTCGACCCCGCCCTCATGCGCCCAGCAGCGGTCCGGGGCCAGGATGTGGGTGGTCTGCCCCTTCATGACCACCACCGCGCCAAGCGCGTCGGAAAGTCGGCGGCCGGCGCCGATCGGGTCGGCAAGGATCTCCGCCTTGTCCGTGCCCAGCAGGGCGGCCATCTCACCGGCGTGGGGGGTGAGCACCAGCTGGCCGCCCTTGCCGGCCAGCCGGCCGAGCAGGGGCCCAAGGCCGGTCACCGCCGCGGCGTCGAGCACGAAGGTTGCCTGGGGCGCGGCGGCGACCATCCGGGCGGCCAGGGGACAGGCGACCGTGTCGTCCAGCATCCCGGGGCCGATCACCACCGCGTCCGCCCGCCCCGCCAGCCGGTTGAGAGTTCGCGCCGCGCTGGCGGCGATTTCGCCCTCGGGGGTGGCCGCGACCGGCACGACCCGCGCCTCGGGCACGGCGAAGGCCAGGGCCTGGGCCCAGGGAATGGCGGCCGCAAGCTGCAGCTTGCCGGCGCCGGCGCGCAGGGCGCCGGTCCCGGCCAGGATGGCGGCCCCGGGGGTCTGGGCCCCGCCGCCGACGATCAGCACCCTTCCGCGCGCTTCCTTGTCGCCGCCGGGCGGCGGGGCGGGCAGGGGCCAGCCGGCCAGCAGGTCCGGCGTCAGGGGATCGGGCTTCATCGGGCGGCGACGTTGGCGTCTGGGGCGGTGGTCACCGGGGCGCCGGCCTCCAGCAGCGGGGCGACGAAGTTGTAGCGCACCAGCCGCATGGCGTTCCGCCGGTCGGGATCGAGCTCGTATTCGGTCACGCCGCAGTTGGAGACGTCCTTCTCCGCGTCGATCGCCAGGATGGCCGTCTCGTCGAGGTTTTCGAGCAGGTAGCGGAGGCAGAGCACCACCACCTGGTGGCAGACGATCAGCACCCGCTCGCCCTCGTGGTGCAGGCTGAGGGTGTCGAGCATGCTGCGCAGCCGCAGGATCACGTCGGCCCAGCTCTCCCCGCCGGGCGGGCGATGGTAGAACTTGCCGAGGAAGGTCCGGCGCTCGGCTTCTTCCGGGAAATGTTCGAGGATGCCGGCCCGGGTCAGCCGGTCGAGGATGCCGAACTCCCGCTCGCGCAGCCGTTCGTCGATGCAGTGGGCCGGGGTGTCCGGCGCCAGCCCGCCGGCCTCGGCGATCAGTTCGGCCGTGTGGCGGGCCCGCAGGTAGGGGGAGGCCAGAACCGCCTCCGGCCGGCGATCCGCCGGCTGGCTGGCGAACCAGCGGCCCAGCGCCCTGGCCTGGTCGCAGCCGGCGCTGCTCAGCGGAACCTCCACGTCGCGCATGCCGATGTCGATGCGGCCCAGGCCCGCGGCGTCGGCCCGGTCGCGGGCGACATTGCCGGCGCTCTCGCCATGGCGGACGATCCAGAGACGGGAGGGCCAGTGCTTGCTCATCCGCCGGGAACGCGAGCAACGGGCCAAAGGCTCCGGCTCAGGTCTTCGCCGAGGCGAGGCACTCCTTCCGCAGGGCCTTCAGGGCCCGGATCATGTCGCTCTTCATCGCCTCGCGGGTCAGGCCGGCGGGGATGGCCGGGAAGGGCGAGGAGGCGCGGTTGCTGTAGTGGACCCTGGTGCCGCCGCCCGGCAGCGGGACCAGCCGCCACTCGCCCTCGCACAGCTTCACGTCGCCCGCGGTGCATCTGAAGGTGATCCGCTTCATCGGCTCGTAGAAGGAGCGGAACACCGAGCGGACCTTGGGGACCAGCGGCGGGGCGACGACCATCTCGCGGACGTCCCAGCTGCCGTCGGCGGCGCGGTCGAGCACCTTGCAGCTCTGGACGTTGGGGGCCATCCGCCTGGCGCGGCCGCAGTCGAGGATGACGTTCCAGACCACCGCCGGCGGGGCCTCGATGTCCACCCGTCCACGGACGATCCCGGCCGTACCGCCGGGGTCGGGGGAG
>DASPLD010000348.1:0-6314 GCA_035627755.1 Caulobacter sp.
TATCGTGGGCCAGCAGCAGGTGCTGGAAGAGGTGATGATGTGCCTGCTGGCCGGGGGCCACGCGCTGCTGGTGGGCGTTCCCGGGCTGGCGAAGACGCTGCTGGTGCGCACGCTGAGCGAGGCGCTGGAGCTGGACTTCAAGCGAGTGCAGTTCACGCCCGACCTGATGCCGGGCGACATCACCGGCACGGAGGTGATCGAGGAGGACCGCACGACGGGGCGGCGGTCGGCGCGCTTCATCCGCGGTCCCATCTTCACCCAGGTGCTGCTGGCGGACGAGATCAACCGCACCCCGCCCAAGACCCAGGCCGCCCTGCTGGAAGCCATGCAGGAGCGCACCGTCACCCTCGACGGCACGCGGCATGACCTCGGCGAGCGGTTCATGGTGGTCGCCACCCAGAACCCGATCGAGCAGCAGGGCGTCTACCCGCTGCCCGAGGCCCAGCTCGACCGCTTCCTGTTCAAGCAGACGTTGCCCTACCCGAGCGCCGAGGAGGAGAAGGCCATTGTCGCCCGCTTCGGCATGCGCACCGGCCAGCCCGACCCGACGGAGATGGGTGTGGAGACGGTGGTCGCCGCCGAGGAACTGGCCCGCATCGCCGACCTGCTGGCCTCGGTCCGCCTGACGGACGAGATCGGCGCCTATGTCGTGGCCATCGTCCGCGGGACGCGCGAGGCCGCCGACTTCGAGACCGGCGTCTCGCCGCGCTGCGCCGCCGTGCTGGCGGCGGCGTCACGGGCGCGGGCGGTTCTGAACGGCCGGGACTATGTCATTCCCGACGACGTCAAGGCCCTGGCCCTGCCGGCCCTGCGCCACCGGGTGATCCTGTCCCCGGCCGCCGAGATCGAGGGCCGCAAGGTCGACGACGCCCTGACCGCCCTGATCAGCCAGATCGAGGCGCCTCGGTGATCTATCCCACGCGCACCGCCGTGGTCCTGACGGCGATGGGAGCCCCCATCGCCGCGGCGGCCGGGGTGTATGCGCAGCAACTGTGGCTGGCAGGGGTCGCTTGGTCGGGTCTCGTCGTGGTGCTGGTGGTGCTCGATGCGGGTCTCACCCGCCTGCGCCGCGCGCCCGAGGTGATCCTGGAAGCGCCGGGGTCCATGGCTGTCGGGGTTGGCGCGGCGGTCCGCGTCGCGGTCCGCTTCACGACGGTCTTCTCCCCCCGCAAGGCCGAGCTCATGCTGGAGGGAGCCGACCTCTTGGCCATCGCTCCGCGGCGGGTGGTCGCGCCGGTGCGCGACAAGGAGACGGCGGCGGAACTGACCGTCACCCCGCTGCGCCGCGGCGAGGCGGTGCTGGAGCGGCTGTGGGTCAGGTGGACGGGTCCGCTGGGCCTGGCCTGGGACCAGGTCTCGCCGGCCCTGGACCACGCCGCGCCGATCACCCCCAACATCAAGGCGGTGCAGGAGGAGGCCCTGCGGCTGTTCTCCCGCGACGCCCTGCATGGGCTGAAGGAGCAGATCGAGACCGGGGAGGGGAGCGAGTTCCACGCCCTGCGCGACTTCCTCGCGGGGATGGACCACCGGACCATCGACTGGAAGCAGTCGGCCCGCCACGGCAAGCTGGTCAGCCAGGAACGGCGCACCGAGCGCAACCACACCATCGTCATGGCGCTGGATACCGGCCGCACCATGTGCGAGCCGGTCGGCGGCGTGCCCCGGGTCGACCGGGCGATCAACGCCGCCCTGCTGCTGTCCTACGTGGGCTTGGCCACCGGCGACCGGATCGGGCTGTTCGGCTTCGATTCCCGCCCGCGCCTGTCTACCGGGGCGGTGTCGGGCGTGCAGTCCTTCCCCCTGATCCAGCGCCTGGTCTCCCGCGTCGACTACGCCGCCGAGGAAACCAACTTCACCCTCGGCCTGACCACCCTGTCGGGGGACCTCGACCGCCGGTCCCTGGTAGTGATCTTCACGGAGTTCACTGACACCATCGGCGCCGAACTGATGCTGGAGAACCTCAAGCGCCTCCTGAAGCGCCACCTGGTGCTCTTCGTGGTGCTGCAGGACGAGGAACTGGAGACCCTGGCCCGGGCCGAACCCCGCGAGGGCGCCGATGTCTCGCGGGCGGTCACCGCCGCGGCCCTGATCAAGGAGCGGGAGGTGGTCATGGTCCGCCTCCGCCGCATGGGGGTGCAGCTGGTCGAGACCCCGGCCGACCAGGTCGGGCCGGCGGTGATCAACGCCTACCTCGACATCAAGCGCCGCAACCTGCTGTAGGAAGAACGAGATGGCCGTCCTTCAGCTCAAGAGCCACCAGTTCCGCCAGGAGCGCGAGGCCGACTGGCGTCGCCTCAGCTTCCTGCTGGAGAAGGTCGAGGAGCGGGGTCCCAAGTCCCTGACCGACGACCAGCTGCTGGCCATTCCGGTCCTGTACCGCTCGGCCCTGTCGAGCCTCTCGGTGGCCCGCGCCACCTCGCTGGACCAGAGCCTGGTCGACTATCTCGAGGGCCTCTGCGCCCGGGCCTACTTCGTGGTCTACGGCGCCCGGCCGCGGATCGGCCAGCGCATCGCCGGCTATTTCACCCAGGGCTGGTCGGCGAGGGTGCGGTCGATCTGGAAGGAGACCCTGGTCTCCGCCGCGATCACCATCCTTGCGGCGGTGGTCGGTTTCATGATGGTGGCCCAGAACCCCGACTGGTTCTACGCCATGGTGCCGGCCGACATGGCCGGCGACCGGGGTCCCACTGCCAGCGCCGCCAGCCTGCGGGCGACCCTCTACGACACCGCCGATACCGAGGAGCTGTCGGCCTTCGCCGCCGAGCTGTTCAGCCACAACGCCCAGATCAGTCTGTTCGCCTTCGCGCTCGGCTTCGCCTTCTGCGTGCCCACGGCCATGCTGCTGATGTCCAACGGGGTGCTGCTGGGGGCGATGATCCAGGTTTTCGCCGCCAAGGGTCTCGGCTTGGAGTTCGCCGGCTGGCTGATGATCCACGGCGTAACCGAACTCCTGGCGATCATCCTGGCCGGCGCCGCCGGCTTCAAGATCGGATTGGCCGTCGCCTTTCCAGGCGAGCGGACCAGGCTCGACGCCGCCGCCGAGGCCGGCCGCGCCAGCGGGGCGGTGATGGCCGGGGTGGTGATCATGCTGCTGCTCGCCGGGCTGCTGGAGGGGCTGGGGCGGCAGATGATCACCTCCGACGCGGTCCGCTACGCGATCGGCATCGGCTCCGGCGTGATCTGGCTGGCCTACTTCTACCTGCCGCGGCCGCGCGGCCTGGCGCCCGGGCGCGAGGAGGCCCGATGACCGTCTACGATCCGGCCGAGCGGGCCGAAGCGTCGCTGCGCCGCTCCCTGGTCACCCCCGAGGGGGTGGACCTCAACCTGCGGATCGGCGACGCCGGTCAGCGGGTCGGCGCCTTCGTCATCGATTGGCTGATCCAGATCGTCGCCCTGGCCCTGTTCGCCTGGTTCTGCGGCTCGGTGCTCGCCGCGGTTGGCATGAAGAAGGTCTACCACGTCTACATCATCTGGCTGCTCGGCTCCTTCCTGCTGCGCAACGCCTGGTTCATCGGCTTCGAGCTGTCCCCGCGGGCCGCCACGATCGGCAAGCGGATCATGGGCCTGCGGGTCGCGGCCCGTGATGGCGGCCGGCTGACCGCGGAGGCGGTGGTGACCCGCAACATCATGCGCGAGATCGAGTTCGCAGCGCCGATCACCCTGCTTCTGGTCGGGGCCTTCACCGGAGGGACCGAGGGGATGACCTATCTGTTCGTCGCCATCTGGACCGGCATCTTCCTGTTCTTTCCGCTGTTCAACAAGGACCGGCTGCGGGCCGGGGACCTGGTGGCCGGCACCTGGGTGGTGCGCACTCCCAAGCGGGTCCTGCTTCCCGACCTTGCCGCCGCCGGCGCCCACGCCAACAGCCGCTTCGCCTTCACCGACAAGCAGCTTCAGGCCTACGGGGTGAAGGAACTCCACGTCCTCGAACAGGTGCTGCGCACCCGCGACCGCAAGACCATGGCCGCCGTGGCCATGCGCATCCGCCGCAAGATCGACTGGCAGGCGGGGCCAGACGAGGGCGACGGCGAGTTCCTCGACGCCTACTACGCCGCCCTGCGGGCGCGGCTGGAACATCGGATGCTGTTCGGCCATCGGCGCAAGGACAAGTTCGACAAGGCGTGACGTTCGGCCGGCAGCGCCCCATAGGCGGGGTGGACCGGCTGGTCGTCCACTGGGGGTTCGCGGCGCCAAGCTATCCGGCGACGGGGATGCCGCCTTCACCGCCCACCCCGGACATCTCCGAACCCACCCTGTGACGCTTGAGGCCGCGGCCGGAGAACGCGGATCGACAGGCGCGGGCCGGCCTAGATCGACTGCCCGTCGTCCACCGTCATGATGCTGCCGGTCACCGACTTGGCGGCGTCCGAGGTCAGCCAGGTGATCGCCGCGTCCAGGTCGCTTTCCTCCATCAGCCGGCGGCGCGGGAAGCCGGCGACCTGCTTCTTGCCGCCCTCGCTGGCGAACCACTCGGTGTTCAGTTCGGTCTCGATGTAGCCGGGGCAGACCACGTTGACGTTGATGCCCTTGTTGGCCCACTCGCGGGCCAGGGTCTTGCCCATGTGGGCGACGGCCGCCTTGGAGGCGCAGTAGGCGGCGAGGCCCGGCAGCACCTTGTGGGCGCCGATTGAGGCGATGATCACCATCCGGCCCCGGCCGCTTTCCTTCGATCCCGCCGCCATCATCCGCCGGGCGCCTTCGCGCACGGTCAGGAAGGCCCCGGTGACATTGATGTCGAGCACGGTGCGGAAATCCTCGACGGGGAGGTCCACGGCCATGCCTTCGTTGTTCATCCCGGCGTTGGCGATCACCGTGTCGATGGGGCCGAGCTCAGCTTCGGCGGCCGTAAAGGCCGCGATCACGCTGGCCTCGTCCTGGACGTCCATCGGGAAGGCGGCGGCCGTACCGCCGGCGGCGGCGATCTCGGCCACCAGGTCGGCCAGCCGGTCGGTGCGGCGGGCGCAGGCGGCGACCCTGGCGCCGGCGGCGGCCAGGATCAGGGCGAAGCGGCGGCCGAGGCCGGAGGAGGCGCCGGTGATCAGGACGGTGCGGCCGGCGTGGGTCTGGGTCATGGCGTGCCTCTTGAGGGTTCCGGCAGCCCTGTGCCCGGCTTCCCCAAGGTTCGGCAAGGGTCCCGACGCGCGGGTATTGACCATCGATAATATTCAACCATATGGTTGAATATGTCCGCCGCTCCGTCAGATCTCGATTGCACGCTCTCGGCTCTGGCCGATCCCACCCGCCGCGCCATCCTCGCCCGGCTCACCCTCGGAGAGGCGCGGGTGACCGACCTCGCCAGGCCCTTCGACCTGTCGCTGAACGCTGTCTCCAAGCATATCCGCATGCTGGAGCGGGGCGGGCTGGTGCGGCGGCGGCGGGCGGGGCGGGAGCATTTCCTGGCCCTCGATCCGGTTCCGCTGGACGAGGCCGGGGAGTGGATCGCCGCCCAGAAGGCCGCCTGGTCAGCCAGGCTGGCCCTGCTCGACGACATCCTGCGCGAGGAAGACGCCCAGACCGCCAAGGGAGAGAACCGATGACCGAACTCGTCAGGCTGACCGTCAGCCACGCCTATTCCGCCTCGGCCGAGCGGGTGTTCGACGCCTGGCTCGACCCGGACAAGGCCGGGCGCTTCCTGTTCGCCACCCCTGACGGGAGGATGACCAAGGTCGAGATCGACCCCGTGGTCGGCGGTCGCTTCACCATCACCGAGCAGCGCGGGGAGGCGGAGGCGGAACACGTCGGCCGCTACCTGGAAATCGAGAGGCCGCGGCGGCTGGTGTTCGAGTTCGGCGTGCCGGCCTGGTCGCCCGAGATGGGCCGGGTGGAGATCGACATCGAGGCCCTTGCCGAGGGCGGCTGCAAGCTGACCCTGACGGCCTGGGTCGACGCCGCCTACGCCGATCGGACGCAGGAGGGCTGGACGAAAATCCTGGCTGGCCTGGAGCGGGTCACGGGCTGACGGTTGCGCGCCGGGCCCGCCGGGGGCATCACTGGGCCCTGCGCTGTGGCCTGGGGAGGGACGCATGCCCACCCTCCTGTCGGTCCAGTACCTGCGCGCCCTGGCGGCTTTCGCGGTCGCCGCCTTCCATGCGCTGCAGTGGGCGCGGATCGATTTCGACATCGGGGCGGCCGGAGTCGACATCTTCTTCGTGATCAGCGGCTTCATCATGTGGCGCACCACCGAGGGGCGGGGCACGCCGCCGCTCGAATTTCTTCGTCGGCGGGTTGTGCGGATCGCACCGCTCTACTGGACGGTGACCCTGGGGCTGGCGGCGGCGGCCCTGCTGTGGCCGGCGCGGTTCCCGGACGTGCAG
>DASPLD010000349.1:0-2748 GCA_035627755.1 Caulobacter sp.
GTGATCTCGTTGCGGAGGAGCCGCTTCATCAGATCGAGGTCGTAGGCCTTGTCAGGCGTGAGCGACGACATCGCTGCCATCCCCCCGTAGGTATGCAGCGCCGCCTCGCCGACGCTCGTCGTCACCGCCCGCTCGATGACCGTCCCGCGGCCCTCGAGGTTGCGGCGCAGCGCCTCGGCCAGGGCGGCGGGGTCGGCGAGGCCGGCCTGGTAGGATTCGGCCCGGCCGTAGAAGGCCCGGCCCATCGCCTTCACCTTGTGGCCGACGCTCAGGTCGCCGACGCCGATCTCCCGCAGATTGCGGTCCATGTCGGCGAACATGCGGTCGAACAGGCGCTGGGCGAAGTCCTTCGCCTCCGCCGCCTCGCCGCGGAAGCGGTGGAGGACGACGAAGGCGTGCAGCAGGATCATGTCGAACCGGCCGTCCAGCGTGTCCGGCACCGCGTGGTCGCTGTAGAACTCCGGCCGCCTGGCCTGGTCGACCAGCGCCTTGTAGAGGGTCGCCACGCCCGCATCGTCCTGCCGGCCGAACAGCCGTCCCAGCATCTGAACCTCCCGAACGCCGCCCCGGCCCGGGGCCGGGCGGCCTGTGCAAACATCGCGCAACGACTTAGCGTGCCGGCCGCGGCGGGGCAACCGCCACCGCCGTATGCCCCGGAGGCCCGGCACGCCCCGATGCGGCGCGGCGGCCACCCATACGGGCAGCCTGGGGGTGTCGCGCGCCGGATTCGCATGGTATGTAACACGCGATTCGGCGCTTCGGGGCGCGCACCGAGCCCATCGGCGCCCCGGCCCCAAGCTCTTCAGGCCAGACGACAGATGACCCGATCCACCGCCCCGCTCCGCCGCCTCGCCGCCGCCGGCCTGATCGCCGCGGCCCTCGCCGCCTGCTCCCCCGTGGTCGCCACCCGCGGCCACATGGTCGATCCCGACCGGCTGGCCGAAGTGAAGGTCGGCGAGAGCACCCGCGACGACGTGCAGACCATCCTCGGCTCGCCGACCAACATTTCGACCTTCGATCCGAACGTCTGGTACTATGTCGGCCAGCGCGTCGAGAACGCGGCCTTCTTCCGGCCGGATGTGACCGAGCGGCGGGTCGTGGCGGTGCGCTTCGACGATGCCGACCGCGTCGCCGAGATCCAGCAGATCGGCCTGGACGCCGCGCAGGAGATCGAGCTGGTCGAGCGCACGACGCCGACCTCCGGCCGTGAATTCGGCGTGCTGGAACAGCTCTTCGGCAATTTCGGCCGCTTCACCAAGAAGGCCGAAGGCACCGAATAAGCCCGCCATGGCGCGGCGGCTGCTCGACCGGCTCCTTCTCCTATCGGTCGCCGGCCTCGCGGGTGCGGCGCTGCTCGCCGAGGCGGGCCGATGGTCGCCCTGGCTAGACCTCCTGGGCCATTTCCGCCTGCAATACGCCTGGGCGGCGCTGCTGCTCGCCGCCCTCCTGCTGATCCGCCGCCGTCGGGGCCCGGCCTTGGCTGCGGTCCTGGTGCTGGCCGTTCAGGGTTGGCACCTTCTGCCCCTGATCCCCCCGCCCAGCGGAGACGGCGCCGCAGGGCTGCGGGTGGTGAGCCTCAACCTCCGCTACGACAACATGCAGGTCGACCGGGCCGTCGACTACCTGCTCGGCAGCGGCGCCGATATCGTCGCCGTGCATGAGGCGCTGCACCACTGGCCGGGGGCGCTCGAGCGGCTGTCCGCCGCCTATCCCCACCGGCTTGAGCAGCCTGTGGATTGGCTTGGCACCATGCTGTTCGCCAAGAAGCCCTGGGCCGCCGGCGAAAACCGCATGCTGCCCTTCAAGCTGCGGCTCGCCTGGGCCCGGTTCGGCGAAGGGTCCGAGGCGCTGACCGTCGTGACGGTCCACCCGACCACCCCCTTCTGGACGGACGAGCAGCCCGGGCAGTATGGGGCGATGGCGGAGATCATTGCCGCCCTGCCCGGCCGCAAGCTCGTGCTGGGCGACTTCAACCAGACGCCCTGGTCGCCGCTGATGCGCGATCTGGCCGAGCGGACCGGCCTGCGCCCGGCCAGCCTGTGGCCGAGCTTCCCCGCCTGGCTGCCGCCGCCCCTGCGCATCCCCATCGACAACGCCATGGCCACGCCGGGGCTGATCCGCCGCGCGGCGACCGGCCCCGCCGTCGGGTCAGACCATCTGCCGATCGAGGTCGAGCTGGCGCCCTGACGCCGATTGCCGCCGACGGAAAAGGGGCGGCCCGAGGGCCGCCCCCGTCCCGCCGATCCGGAGCGCGGATCAGCCCTGGAAGCCCGCGACGATGGCCAGCACCAGCAGCGCCACGATGTTGGCGATCTTGATCATCGGGTTGACCGCCGGGCCGGCGGTGTCCTTGTAGGGGTCGCCGACCGTGTCGCCGGTGACCGCCGCCTTATGGGCGTCGGACCCCTTGCCGCCGTGGTGGCCCTCCTCGATGTACTTCTTGGCATTGTCCCAGGCGCCGCCGCCCGAGGTCATCGAGATGGCGACGAAGATGCCGGTGACGATGGTGCCGAGCAGCAGGGCGCCGAGCGCCGCGAAGGCCGCCGCCGGGCCCGAGGCCCACCACAGGATGGCGAACACCACCACCGGCGCCGCCACCGGCAGCAGCGAGGGCACGATCATTTCGCGGATGGCCGCCCGGGTCAGCATGTCGACCGCGCGGCCGTATTCCGGCTTGGCGGTGCCTTCCATGATGCCCTTGATCTCCTTGAACTGCCGCCGGACCTCGATCACCACAGCGCCGGCCGC
>DASPLD010000350.1:0-26340 GCA_035627755.1 Caulobacter sp.
CCGGGGCCGTGGCGCTGCTCGGGCTCTTGATCCTCGTGATGTGGCTGGACATCTCCAGAGGCGAACGCGCCCTGGTGATGCTGGCGGTCCTGGTGGTGGGCGGAATTGTCTACCTGGTGCTGCGGCTGGCAGGCGTTCTGGAGAAGCCTCGTCCGCCCGCGCAGGGGCGGTTCGAGAATGGCTGGTTTATCGACGAGACGCCCGACAACGTCGGTAACGGCGGCGGCTCGAGCCTGTTCGTGGACGCGATCCTCGACGTGGTCGATCTCGTCAGCGGACGCCGCCGCAGGAAGGACAGGCGATGAGGCGAGGCGTGAAGACGGAAAGGATGCCGGCCGCGACGTAGTCAGATGAACGCCAGCGGCGGAGGTGACGGCGGCGGGGACCGGTCCGTCACCGAAACGTCACGCGAGGGCCCTATCCTGCCTTTGATGACGCTTGGCGTGATCTTCGTGCATCCTTACCTGGGGCAAGACCTCCGGCGGAGCAGCGAAGCATCGACGGCGCATCCGGCGACAACGGCGCCGGCCGGGTCGCGCTTCTCCTCAACACATGCACGATGCGCGGCGGAGAAGGCCGCGTTCGCGTCCGATGCGCGGACGCTCAGGAGACTTCATGAAAACTCAAAAGTCCAAGACGGGGTCTAGCGGCATCGCCGTCGGTCCCACGGTCCTGGGTGTGTTGATCGGTGTCGGCGTCGCCGCCCTCATCGATACGACCCTGCCCGTGGCGATCCTCACCGGGGCTCTGGTTGCGGGTTTGGCCACGCTGATCCTTCTGGCGGCCTGGCCCTCCGATCGGCGGAAGAGAAACGGGGGTGACGGCGGCGGCGGGGCCTACGGAGGGTGGGACAGCGGCGGTGACGGCGGAGGAGGCGATGGCGGCGGGGGTGGCGGCGGAGACTGATGGCGAACATGATGTAGATTCCTCTTGGTGCTTCGCGACGCTGCGGAGTTCGCGAGGACAGGGCGGCTGGACGGGTGCGACTGCCGCAAGACCGAGGTGCGGAGTCGAGGATGGCCAAGTCCCCACAGATCGAGATCGCCGGCCGGCCGATCGGCCCCGGGCATCCGCCGTTCGTGATCTGCGAGCTGTCGGGCAACCACAACGGCAGCCTGGACCGAGCGCTGAGCATGATCGACGCGGCCGCCGACACCGGCGCCGACGCCATCAAGATCCAGACCTACACCGCCGACACCATCACCCTCGACGTCGACCGGCCGGAGTTCCGCATCCAGGGCGGGCTGTGGGACGGCCGCTCGCTGCACGAGCTCTACCGCGAGGCCCAGACTCCCTACGAATGGCACCCGGCCCTGTTCGAACGGGCGGCGGCGCGGGGCGTGATCCTGTTCTCCAGCCCCTTCGACGAGACGGCGGTGGACCTGCTCGCCAGCCTCGACGCCCCGGCCTACAAGATCGCCTCCTTCGAGGCCGTCGACCTGCCGCTGATCCGCTACGCCGCGGCCAGGGGCAAGCCGCTGATCATCTCCACCGGCATGGCCAATGCACAGGAGATGGCCGCCGCCCGCGACGCGGCCCTGGAGGCCGGCGCGGCCGGGGTGGTGCTGCTGCACTGCGTCTCCAGCTATCCGGCGGTCTTCGCCGACGCCAACGTGCGGACCATTCCCGACATGGCGGCCCGGTTCGGCTGTCCCATCGGCCTGTCGGACCATACGCCCGGCTCGGCCGCCTCGGTGGCGGCGGTGGCGCTCGGCGCCTGCGTGATCGAGAAGCACTTCACCCTGGCCCGGTCGGACGGCGGGCCGGACGCCGCCTTCAGCCTGGAGCCGGCGGAATTCGCCGCCCTGGTGCGTGATTGCCATGACGGCTGGGCCGCGCTCGGCCGCGCCCACTACGACCTGCTGGGCTCGGAGCGGGCCAACAGCCAGTTCCGCCGCTCGCTCTACGTCACCGCCGACGTGCCAGCCGGAGCGCCGCTCAGCCGCGACAACGTCCGTTCCGTGCGGCCGGGCGCAGGGCTGCCGCCGGCCGATCTCGACCGGGTGCTGGGCCGGCCGGCGGCGCGGGACCTCAAGCGCGGCGAGCCCCTGGCCTGGGACATGCTCGGATGAAACTGACGGCCGAGGGACTGCTGGCCGACGTCGCCCGGCTCGGCCCGGCGGCGACGCCGGAGCTCCGCGAGCTGCGCCGCGGCTGGTCGGCGATGCTGAAGGGCGTGTCGGGACCGGAAGCGCTCGCCCTCGCCCAGGCGCTGCACCCGCGCCTGCCGCAGGAGCGCCGCTGGCTGGCCCATGAGCTCATCCGCGCCCACAGGGGCGCCTTCGCCGCCTTCGACGATATCCAGGCCGAGCGGATGACCGGCCAGCTGGCAAGCTGGTACGCGGTCGACGCCTTCGGGACCCTGCTGGCCAGCCCCGCCTGGGCGGCGGGGCGGATATCCGATGCGACCGTCGAGGCCTGGGCCCGGTCTGACGACCGTTGGCGCCGCCGGCTTGCCCTGGTGGCCACCGTAAAGCTGGGCGCGGGAGGAACCGGGCGCACCCTGGCTGTCTGCCAGGCCCTGGTCGCCGACCGCGACGACATGGTGGTCAAGGCGATGTCCTGGGCCCTGCGGGAACTCAGCAAGCATGACCGGGCGGCCGTCGAAGCCTTCGTCGCCGATCAGGGTCAGGCGCTGGCGGCGCGGGTGCGGCGTGAGGTGGCCACCAAGCTGCGCACCGGCCTGAAGACACCCCGACGAGCGTAGAAGCTGCGGGGGGCGCCGCAAGGGAATGGTCCAGTCCGTTAACCACTGTTCACTAGGGTCTCCGGATGGATTGGGGTCCAAAGCCGAAGCCTGCCGGGCCGCGGCCAGGCGAGCCGTCGGCCCGCCTGGCGTTCGGTGTCGTGCCCCTGGCGATCATCACCGCCCTGGTGGTGCTGGTCAGCGCCGGCTACGTCTTCCGCCAGGCCGGCCAGATCATCAGTGACCTGATCGCCGGCCGCGAGGCCAAGACCCTGCAGCAGGGCATCGTCCGCCGCCTCGCCGACCTCAACGACGACGTGGCCTATGTCGGGGTGTGGGATGAGTCCTACCGGCGCGCGGCGCTGAGCTTCGAGCCGGCCTGGGTGCACGAGAACTTCGGCGAGTACTTCGCCGGCCACATGCGCCACAGCCTGACCATGATGGTCGGCGCCGACGGGCGGCTGGTCTACGCCTCCGAGGGCGGCAAGGTGGTGCCGCCGGCGCGTCTGGCCGATTTCGCCAGGGCTGCGCGGCCGCTGATCGAGTCGGTCGCCCACCAGACGGCGCGGCGTCCCGCGGGACAGGCTGCGGCGACCGGCTTCGCCCGCTACCGGCATCGGGAGGCGGTGGTGGCGACCAGGGCCGGGGTCTACCTGGTCGCGGCCGGCTCGGTGACGCCGGAGGACAGCTGGCGGGGGCCGTTGGTCGCCGGGCGCGAGCCGGTGGCCGTGTCGGCGATCCTGATGGACCCCGCCTACCTCGCCGACCTGGGCAAGGACTACGATCTTTCCAACCTGCGGCTGATTTCCGTCGACGGCCGCGCCGGCGCCAGGATCCTGCTGGCCGGGCCAGACGGGACGCCGGTGGCGGCCCTGGGCTGGAGCCCGCTGCGGCCGCGCAACGCCGTGCTGGCCCGGGCCGGCGGTCCGTTCGCGGCCGTCGGCGTCTGCCTGCTGCTGCTGATCACCCTGCTGATGCTGCGTATCCAGGCGGTGGCCAGGAACCTGAAACGCTCGGCCGCGGCGGCCCAGGCGGCCGACCAGGCCAAGAGTGTCTTCCTGGCCAATATGAGCCATGAGATTCGCACCCCCCTGAACGCCGTGCTGGGCATGGCCCAGGTGATGGAGGGCGATGACCTCTCCGCCCGTCAGCGCGATCGGCTCGGCCTGATCCGTGACGCCGGCCAGACCCTGCTGGGGGTGCTCAACGATATCCTCGACCTTTCGCGAATCGAAGCCGGGCAGTTGGCCATCAGCCCGGCGCCGTTCGAACTCGAGACGCTGGCCCGCGGCGCCCTGCTGGGGTTCGAGGGGCAGGCTCGGGCCAAGGGCGTCGAACTGACCCTCGACCTGCCCAAGGAGGTCGCCGGCTGGTGGCGGGGCGACGCCCAGCGCATTCGCCAGATCGTCAGCAACCTGGTGTCCAACGCCGTCAAGTTCACCGAGGCCGGGTCGGTGCGACTGGTCGTGGCGCGAACCGGAGAGGGCCTTCGCTTCAGCGTCGCCGATACCGGCCCCGGCATCGCGCCGGACATCCTGTCGGGCCTGTTCGCCCGCTTCGCCCAGGCCGACGCCTCTGTCACGCGCCGGCATGGCGGCACGGGTCTTGGCCTGGCGATCAGCCGTGAGCTCGCCGAACTGATGGGCGGGACTCTTTCCGCAGTCAGCACGCCGGGGGAGGGCTCCCGCTTCAGCCTCGACCTGCCGATGAGCCGGGTCGCCGCCGCAGTCCGGACCGAGCTGGCCGCGCCGGAACCGTTGGAGCGGCGGGTCCGGGTCCTGGCCGCCGAGGACAACGCCGCCAACCGCCTGGTGCTGGCGGCGCTCCTGGAACCGCTGGACGTCGAGCTGGTGCTGGTCTGCGACGGGCGGGAGATGGTCGAGGCCTGGCGCACCGCCGCGCCCGACGTGATCCTGGCCGACATCCAGATGCCGCGGATGAGCGGCCTGGAAGCCGCCGCCGCCATCCGCGCCGAAGAGACCGCCCGCAGGCTGCCCCCAGTCCCGATCATCGCCCTGACCGCCAATGTGATGAGCGACCAGGTCGCCGCCTACCGCGCCGCCGGCATGGACGCCCACGTCGCCAAGCCGATCCAGGCCGCCGAACTGTTCGAGGCCCTGGCCGCGGCGGTGGCGGCTCCTGAGCTAGGAGAGGACGGCGAGGACGGTGTCGGCGATCCGCTCAGCGCCTCGGCCGTCGCATAGCGCGGCGGCGGCACGGGACATGGTCGACCTCAGGCCAGCGTCGGTGAGAAGACAGCCGAATCGCCGACGGAGCTCGTCGGCCTCCTCCTGATCAGGATATCCATGGATGGCGATGGCGGCGCCGGCTGCCTCGAGAGCGAAGCTGTTGTCGCGCTGATTGTCCGCGAGCCAGAGGCAAACGCTCGGCAAACCCAGCACGCAGCGCTCCCAAGCACTCGATCCTCCAGCTCCCACCGAGATATCCGCCGCCGCCATCAAGGCGGCCATGTCGCGGCTATCTATGTGAAGCTTCAGCGCCGCGTGTCGTTCGGCCATCGCACGAACCTGGGGAAGACTCGGTGCGGCGGAGCCCAGCACGACATCGACGATCAGACCGCCGGTCATTGGCGCCAGGGTGTCCAAGACCCAGGCGGTCATGCCGTTCAGATCACCGAGGCCAATCGAAACAAGCAATCGGGCCGGCGGCGACTCCATCGCCCTGCGCGCGAGCGTGGCGGGCCGCAGCGCGCCGAACTCCGGGCGGACCAGGGCGTATTTCGGACCAAGCAGCACCTGTCGCGCGCTCGGTACTAGGCCATCGTAGTGACCGGATTCGAAGGTGAGGCCCGGATTGACCACGATGTCGGCGTAGCGTTGGGTCCCAAGGTCGTCGAGCGCGAGGGTAGGCAGGTCACCCAAAGCTTCATCATGGTCAGCGCTGAAGCCGTAGTGGTCCGTGACCAGCAGGTCAGGGGTGGGTCCAGCCTTGATGGCCGCCACCAGAGCCTCCGGGGCGGTTCCTGCGGCGGGCTGCCTGGGCATGTCAGGGGCGAAGGCGTCCAATAGGCTCGCCACGGTCGGCGGGCCGAGGAAGGCGCAGCTGAGCCCCCGCGCCTGCAACGCTCCCGCCAAGGTCAGGCAGCGCATCACATGGCCGCCGCCGACCTCGGGTCCCGCGTCGCAGGCGAACAGCACCCTCATGCCCGCCGGTCGCCCCCGTAGGTCATCAGGTCCGGCCGGCCGCGGACGAAGGCGCGGACGGCGTCGGAGGTGAAGGCGCGGTCCTTCGGATACAGGGCGTCATAGACGGCGGCGGCGAAGGCGTAGTCGTCGGGCCGGTCGACCGTCCAGCGCACCTCGCCCTCCTGGGCCGGCTGGCTGTGGTAGGCGAGGCGGAAGCGGTCGGGGCGATTGTAGATACCCCAGGTGACATGCTCGCGCTCCTCGTCGCTCGCGGCCAGTTCGCCGGCCTGGCGCAGGGCGGCGGCGGTCATCACCTCCACGTCCAGCCCCTTGGGGAAGGTGCGGGTGGGCGGAGTGTTGCTGGCGTAGTCGGCGCCGCTCTCCAGGAAGACCTCGATGGTCTCGTCGATCACCTGCGGGTCGGCGAAGGGGCAGTCGGCGGTCAGCCGCACCACCGCCTCGGCGGGATGCGCCGCCAGGGCGCCGAGAAACCGCGCCAGCACGTCGTCGAGCGGGCCGCGATGGACCTCTATCCCCTCGCGGCGGGCGGTCTTCTCGATAGGGTCGTCGCCGGGATTAGCGCTGGTCGCCACCACCAGCCGGTCGATGCGGCGCGAGCGCGCCACCCGCTCGATCTGGCGCACCATCATCGGCGCCCCGGCCAGCGGCATCAGCACCTTGCCGGGCAGGCGGGTGGAGCTCATCCGGGCCTGGAGGATGGCGAGGATCAAGTCAGTTCGTCGTCAGAAGCCGGGCCGCCAGAGCCGGATCCTGGCCGAGGATGGTTTCGGTCCACTTGAGGGCGCTGTCGCAGCGGCCGGCCCAGTCCAGGCCGCCGAACTCGCCGGTGGCCACCCCTATGAGCCAGCGCGGATCGCCGCCGCCGTCGGCAAACGCCGTGGCCACCCGAACCAGGTCCGCCTCGGAGACGGCCGGGCGCTTGATCTTTGTGACGCGGCCGGACTTCGCCAGCTTCACCATGGCCAGGTTGGACTCGTTGAGCAGAGCCATCGTATTGGGCCCCCCGCGACCGGCCGTCGCCGGACCGCTCGAGCCCTCCAGGAATTCGGCGCAGAGCTGTTTGTCCTGCTTGGCGAACTCCCGGGCGGTCTTCAGCTGCAGCCGGCCGAGGGCCAGCACCTCCGCGTCGGGGGCCATCTGCCAGCCGTCGTACAGCCGGGGAGTCAGGCCGCGACTGAACTCGAATCCCTTTCGGCGGGCCAACTCGGGCGTGAGTGTGCCGGCCAGAAAGCCCTCCAGCATCTCGGTCTCGAAGGCGTAGTACTCCTTCGGAAACTGGTCGATCAGCTCCTGCATGAAGGGACCGCCCGCGTCGACGATCCCCTTGCGGAAGGTCGCGCGCAGTTCCGGCGTCACCTGCGGCTTGGCGGCCGGCTGGGCCCAGGCCGCGGCGGGGACGGCGACCGCGCCGGCCCCGCCCGCGGTGACCAGGACCAGGGCCGCCAGCGCGGCTTTGAAGGACTTCGCAGCTGTGGACATCTTAGATTCCCCGTCGAACCCGGCCAGCATGCGGCAGACCGGCGGATTTGTCTTCTGGGGGCCTACTGGTTGAAGAAGCTGCCGATCACCTCGGCAGGCTGCTCGCTCAGCACTTCGTAGAACAGCACGATCTGTTTGCAGCGGAAGCCGGGCGCCGCCTGGTCGGTCTGGCCAGCGTTGAGCAGGTCGAGATATTCTCGCGATCCGCCCCGCTTCTCGAAGGTTTTGGCGATCTTGGCGTAGGCAGCCGGGGTCAGCCGCTTGTGCTGGGTCGGCCGGTCCCGGCCGGCCAGTCCGGTTTTCAGCGAGATGCGGGAAAATTCGTGGAGCGCGGGTCGGGGGCCGAGGCCAACCTCGGGATTGCTCGCGGCCGACACCGCGCCCTTCTCGCCCAGTTCGTAACAGGCCACGTTGTGGGCCTGCTCGAGCGCCTTGAGCGCTCTGTACTGGCTCTTGATCAGCAGCACGAGGTCCTCGTCCGGGGCCATCTTCACCTGGCTGGTCAGGCGGCCGGCAATTCTGGCCTCGAACTGCGCGATCATCACCTGCATGTCATTGCCGGTCTTGGCGTCATCCAGGAAGACGGTGACCAGTTCGTCCTCGAAAGCGGCGTATTCGCTCGGGTAGGCCTGACGCAAGATTGGGTAGGTTCCGCCCGACTGGGTGTCCAGCATGTTGCGCAGGAAGACACGGGCCTCGTCGCGAGTCTTCGGCGGGTTCTGCGCCCCGGTGGAACCGACAGCCAGGCACAGGGCCATGGCCCCGGCGGCGACGAGACGCGCAAGCATCGATGTAACTCCCCCACAGAACACAACCAGCATAAGGCGGGCCGAAAGCTCAGGCCAGGGGCGCCCGCGCGTCCATCCGCTGCAGCACCTCGGCGGCCAGCCGGTCCGTCTCGCGCAGGGGCTCGTAGGTCCAGCCGTGGAAGGCGCCGCCCCAGGGACGGGCCGCCCCCCTGGCCTCCAGCTCCTCGTGGAACAGGCGGAACTTCAGGCTGGAGCCGTCCATCTTGACGATGAACACGGGCTTGCCGGTGCTGGCCGCCTCGGTGGCCATGTTGGCGCTGTCCTCGGTGACCAGGATGTAGTCGGCGGCTTCCAGGAAGGCGAAGTAGGGGTTGTCGCCCTCGCCGTCCCAGATGATCCCCGGCAGGTGGTTGAGGCGGGCGGCCAGCAGGTCGCGGGCCTTCTGCGGCGTGCGGCGCGAGAAGGTCATCAGCAGGCTGCCGCCGTCCTGTTCCAGCGGCAGGACCAGGCTGTTGGCGATGGCCGCGGCCCGCTCCTGCGACAGGTCGAAGGCCTTCGACTTGCCGCCGACCAGCACCGTCACGCGGGGGTGGGGCAGGGGATCGATGCGGTCGGCGAAGCGGGCGTAGTCGCCGGCCAGCCGCTGCGGCGTCACCCGGTGGGGCGAGCCGGTGATCGAGACCACGTTGTCGCCCTTGACCCGGTCATGGTTGGGCGGCGCGACCAGGTCGAAGAAATTCAGCGGCGTCCGCGGGTCCTGGATCTGGACCACGAAGGTCTTGCCGTTCGTCCAGCGGCGCATGCGGATCGACAGGGGCAGGGTGGCGCGGCCGGCGGCGATCATCAGGTCGGGCCAGGGCGGGGAGACGTCGTCGCCGGCCAGCCAGCGGCGCGGGAACAGGTTCAGCCACCAGGGCAGCCGCCCGGTCTGGCCGGTCCAGCCGATCCGCTTGACGACGACCTGCGCATCGCGCTGCCGGGCCACGGCGTCGGCCAGGCCGACCGCCTGGGCCTCGATGCCGGCGCGGCCGTCCGACACCGCCCAGATGACGATCGGGGGTGGCCTAGTCTTCTTTGCGCGCGGCGCCTTGCTCATGGCGGGACCTTCAAGACCTGATCGGGGTCTTTAGGCAAGCAGAAGGGCGGCCGTGAGGCCGCCCTGTCGCGCTTCCCTGCAGTCCAGCGACCCTAGAGCCACTCGACCTTGAGGATCTCGTAGGCCTTGACCCCCCCGGGGGTGTTGACCTCGACCACGTCGCCGGTCTCCTTGCCGATCATCGCGCGGGCGATGGGCGAGGCGATCGAGATGCGGCCGCCCTTCACGTCGGCCTCGTGCTCGCCGACGATCTGGTAGCGGGCCTCCTCCTCGGTGTCCTCGTCGACCACGCTGACCGTGGCCCCGAATTTCACCTGGGTCCCGCTGAGTTTGGAGACGTCGATGATCTGGGCGCGGGCGATCTTGTCCTCGATCTCGGCGATACGGCCTTCGATCCAGCCCTGGCGCTCCTTGGCGGCGTGGTATTCGGCGTTCTCACTGAGGTCGCCGTGCGCGCGCGCCTCGGCGATCGCCGCGATCACGCTCGGCCGTTCCAGCGTCTTCAAACGCTTCAGTTCCTCGTCGAGGGCGCTGTAGCCCCCGGCGGTCATCGGTACCTTTTCCATATGGGAAAGTTCGCTCGGTTCGCCCTTGGGAGGTGATGAAAGTAAGTATTCCGGGCCGCGGGCGCAGACGTCCGGGGGCGTCGAAACTAGTCGGACCTGCCAGAAATGGCAAGAGCGATGCTGCGGCGCCACATGGCCAGACGACGAAAACTCAGCGGGCGGCTTCCTGTTCCCTCAACCGTTCGCCCGTCCAGGCCGATCCCGCCCGCGAAAAGTGACCCTGGTCCCACTGCATGGGCGAGCCGTCCGGCGTCGTGGCGCGGCACTGGCGGGCCGGGCAGACCGCCGCCATCACCGACAGGTAGGGGACGCCCCCCTCGCGGGCCACGCGGGCCATCACAGGCTCCATCGCGTCGGCGTCGCGCAGCCGGCGGCGGCCCGGAAGGTCGGGCTGGCCCAGGTGCTCGGCCAGGGCCAGCAGCCGCGGGAGGCTCTGTTCGTAGGTTGGGGCTGGCCCGATCAGCAGCACCTCGATGCGCCGGGCCTTGAGCCAGGCCAGGGTCTCGGCCACCGCCGCCTCGTCGCCCGGCCGCCAGAGGCCCGCCAGATAGACCCGCTGCGGCGGGCGCCGGGTCAGTTCCTCGTCGAACAGCACGGCGATCAGCCGCCGGCACTGGGCGCTGGCCCCCTCGGCCGGCGTGCGGGTCAGCCGGCAACCGGAGACGGTCGCCTGCATCAGGTTGGCCTCGGGATGCGCCCGGGCCAGGCCATGCCAGAGATGGTTGGCGTGGCTGTCGCCCATCAGCAGCCAGTTGGGCCGGTCGGCGGCGCGGTCGAGGCATCCGGCCGGCCAGGCAGTCAGCGGCCCATCGGGATTTGGCAGGCAGGCCTCGTTGCGCCGAGCGGTGCGCTCGGCGCTGGCGGCGATGGCGTGGACCTTGGGGCTGAAGCGGCCGGGCAGGCCGCCCGTGGCCAGGATGACTGCAGCTGGGGCGGCGACCAGCAGGGTGGCGGCCAGGGCGACCAGATAGAACCGGCCGGTCGGGAGCCCGTCCCGCCGGTCGCGGACCGGCGTCTCAACGAAGCGCCAGCTCAGGGCCGCCAGCAGAACGGCCAGGGCGAACACCGCCATCGCCGCCGGCATCCCGACCTGCTCCCCGAACAGCATCCGCTGGAAGGAGATCAGCGGCCAGTGCCAGAGGTAGAGGCTGTAGGAGATGAAGCCGTAGAAGCGAAGCGGCGGGGTGCTGAACAGCACGCCCGTCGGGGTGTCCTCGCCGGCCGCCAGCAGCATCAGGGCGCCGAGGCAGGGGGCCACCGCGGCGAGGCCCGGCATCGGAGTCCAGGGCTGGTAGGTCGCCATCGACCAGAGGACCAGGCCAAGGCCCACGAGGCCCATGCCGGACCGCACCCGCCGGTCCTTCGGCGTCGGGATCGCGCCGAGGGCCAGCAGCACCCCCAGCAGCAGCTCCCAGGCCCGTCCCACCGGCAGGTAGAAGCCGGCCGAGACATGGTCCCGGGCCAGCCAGACGCCGACCCCGAAGGAGACCAGGGCGGCGACCCCGAGCAGCGGCTTGACCAGCCTCGGCAGCCAGCGCCAGGCGGCCAGCATGACCAGCGGGAAGAGGATGTAGAACTGCTCCTCCACCCCCAGGGACCAGGCATGCAGCAGGGGGTGCATGTCCGGCGGGGCGGCGAAGTAGTCGATGGTCCGCCAGAACCACAGGTTGGCGGCGAAGCCGAGGGTCGAGAGGCTGGAGCCGGCGAAGCGGGTCAGCTCGTCGGGGAACATGTGGAAGCAGGCCATGGCCGTGGTGGCGGCGATGACGACCAGCACGGCGGGCAGCAGGCGGCGGGTGCGCCGCTCCCAGAAGTCGATCAGGGAGAAGGTCCCCTCGGCCTGCCGGCGGGCGACCACCTGGGCGATGACGAAGCCGGAAATGACGAAGAAGACGTCGACCCCGACAAAGCCGCCCGGCACGGCGGACAGGCCGAGGTGCCCGGCGAAGACGGCCAGGACGGCGAGGCCGCGCAGGCCGTCGATGTCGGTGCGATGTTTCAAGCGGCGGCCCCGGCGAAGGAGGGGCTTTCAGCACTGTCGGGCGGCGGGGGCAAGGGGCGGGGGCGTCTGGCCGCCGTCATTCCTCGACCGGCGCCGGCGCCGGCGCGCCGGCGGACAGCTTCCGGACGAACCCCAGCACCTGGAGGGAAGAGGAGAGGAAGCCGACGATGCCGGCGATGACCTGGAAGGCTTTCCAGACCAGGTCGAGCGCCGCGCCGGACAGGACGGCGTCGACGAGCGGATGGAGGAGCTGGCTGACTGTGATGCGGAACTGGGCGTAGGCGGCGGAATACTCGATGGACCGGTCGGCGATCCAGGCGGCGGCGGCCGCAGCCGCCACCGGCGACCAGAGCAGCGGCAGCAGGAGCAGCGCCGCCAGCAGGACGATGACCATCTTGCTCCCGATCGACGCCTTCGAGACCAGGTCCATGACCACCACGCCCGCCAGCGACAGGGCCAGCAGGCCGAGCCCGACCGGGATCAGCAGGTCGGCCAGGTCGATGACATCGGTCTGGAACAGGAAGTGGGCGGCCAGGACGACCAGCAGGACCAGGACAAAGCAGCCCAGCCAGGCCAGGCCGTACCAGCCGAGCCGGCGCTTGATCAGCGCGGTGTTCATGATGGCCCCTTGCCTCCAACGCGGCCGAGCATGACGCGCCGGCGCCCTGCCGTCCACTCGGCGGAGGTAGCGGTTGCCAGACCCCGCGTCAGCCGTCCAGGCTGCCGCCGATGACCGCCCTCCCGATCGCCGCCCTGATGATGCTGGCCAGCGGGGCCATCCATGCGGTGGTCAACGCCATCCTGAAGTCGGGCAAGGACAAGATGTCCAGCCGGGCGCTGATCGACGGCTTCTCGGGGCTGATCATCCTGCCGGCGGCCTTCTTCGTGGCGCTGCCGCACGGCGCCTGGGGCTGGCTGGCGGCCAGCTGGGCGACGCACCTGGTCTACCTCGTCTGCCTGATCAAGGCCTTCGAGCGGGCCGACATGAGCGTCGCCTATCCGATCCTGCGCGGGGTCGCCCCGCTGCTGGCGGCGGTGGCGGCGGTGGCCCTGTTCGACGAGCCGATCGGCTGGCTCACGGGGGCGGGGATCGGGCTGGTCTCGGCCGGGGTGCTGGCGGTAGGGCTGGGCAGGCAGGTCGACCGGCGGGCGCTGGGCTGGGCCCTGGCGACGGGGACGACCATCGCGGTCTACACCGTGATCGACGCCCAGGGCGTACGGGCGGCGCCGAGCGCGGCCAGCTACATCGTCTGGGTCTTCCTGTCCCTCGGCTTCGGGATCGCCGCCGTCTTCGCCGTCTGGCGCGGACCCGCCTTCCTGGTTTCGGCCCGCGCTGAATGGAAGGCGGGCCTGGCGGCCGGCGCCCTGTCGATCCTGACCTACGGCCTGGCCCTCTGGGCCCTGCGGCTGGGGGACACCCCAAGGCTGGCGGCCCTCCGCGAAACCTCGATCCTGTTCGCCGTCCTGATCGCCGTGGTCTTCCTGAAGGAGCGGCTCACGACCGGGCGGATGGCCGGGGTCGCGGCCATCGCGCTCGGCGCGGGACTGCTGATCATCGGCTGATCGCCGCGTTCCAGGCGTCGATCCGCATGTTCAGGGTTTCGACCCAGCTGTTCAGCCGGCGGATTTCGTCGTTGATCCAGGAGTAGGCGTCGCTGTGCTGCTGGGCCTTCCGCTTAGCCAGCGCGACGTTCTGGTCGCTTGCGATCGCGGCGACCTCGTTGAAGGGGCCGTCGGGTATGCAATTGGGCCGGTTGCCGCTGGCCGCGCAGGTAAAGCGGCGGGTGGCCTTGATCCAGGTGTTGGCGCTCTCCAGGTCGAAGGTGTTGGGGGACCGGACGTTGTCCCGATAGTTCTCGATACAGGCGCCGTATTGCTTGCGCCGGGCGTCGAGCGAGCGGACGTGGTTGTTGTACTCCGGCCCGATCGGCGGCTGGGTGAAGTCGAAGCTCCCGCAGGTTTCCGAGACGCTGCGCGCCGCCTGGATCGACGCCAGGGTCTTGCGCAGGGCCGCCGGCTTGTGGCTGTCCCACTTCAGCGCGAGATACTTGGCGGGATTGCCTTCGGCCTCTGCACGGGCGGCGGCGTAGACGCGAGCGACCTCGGCCTCCGAGCCCGCCACCAGCCGGGCGATGTCCGCCTTGTCCGCCGCGCCGGACACTTCGCGCTGGATGTTGGAGAAGCAGATCTTCAGCATGTTCGCGTCATCGGCGATCTCCCTTGCGAACGCCTTGTCCTGCTCCTGCTGGGTCGGAATCTGGTGCAGCAGGTCAGCCCAGTCGGTCGCGCTGAAATCGGCGTAGTCCTCCCGGCATCGGGCGACCTCCGCCTGATAGGCCGGTGACAGGGTCTGCTCTCCGGGGCGCGGCGGGCGCGGCGCCAGAGCATAGCCTCCCCTCTTCCAGGCGCTGAGGCCGTCGCGCATCCAGAACACCTGGGTGTAGCCGGCCTGAACCAGGCGAAGCGAGACGTTGTAGGACAGGAAGCAGCTCTCATGATGGCAGTAGACGACGATCGGGTGGGCCTTGTTGCCGCCGGTGGCCTTGGCCATGTACTCGGCCAGCAGGGGCTGGATCGCCGGATCCGTATCGGCGGCCTCCCGGCCGAGGATGGCGCCCGGCAGCCGATCCTCATCATCGATGGCGGCGATCACCATGATGTCCTTGCCGAACTGGTCGACGAGGCATTTGGCCTCCCGCGCGGAGATGGTGGTGGCGCCCGGCAGGGTCTGGGGCGTCAGGCCGCTGGCGCGGGCGGACAGGCCGCCGGCATAGGAGTCGTCGCCCGGGGCCTTCGGGTCGGCGCCCAGCCTGCAGGCGGCGTCCATCGCCGCGCGGGTGGGCGGGGCGGCCAGGGCCGGCGTGACGAAGGTCGCCGACAGGCAGGCGGCGACGATCAAGGCAAAGCGTGTCATGAATCCCCCGGTTACCGTTGCGAACCGATAGGTTAGCAATCCTCGCCCGCCGGGCAATCAGGCCGCCTTTCGGGCCTCGGCGGAGTCGATGGCCCGCTGCATCACCGCCAGCAGCTCGGTCAGCTGGATCGGCTTGGCGACCATGGCGTCCATGCCGGCGGCGAGGTACTCGGCCTCGTGGTGCGCCATGGCGTTGGCGGTCAGGGCGATGATCGGCGTGCGGGCCGACCCTTCAGCCCCTTCGCGCTCGCGGATGGCCCGAACGGCGGTCGGCCCGTCCATCACCGGCATCTGGATATCCATCAGGACCAGGTCCCAGTGGCCGGCGGCGCAAGCCTCGACGGCTTCGCGGCCGTTCTCGACCATGTGGGCGGTAAGGCCCACCTGCTCCAGGAGGGTCGAAAGCACCAGCCGGTTGGTGGCGTTGTCCTCGGCCACCAGCAGGCGCAGTTCGCTGTGCTCCGGGGCGGCCGAGGCCGGCTCGGCGGCGGCGGGCGGCCTCTTGGCCCGGGCCAGCGGTAGGCAGACGGTGAAACAGCTGCCCTGGCCCAGCACACTGCTGGCGCCGATCGAACCGCCCATCAGCTCGGCCAGCTGCCGGCAGATGGCCAGGCCCAGGCCCGAGCCGCCATACTGGCGGCTGGTCGCCGCGTCGGCCTGGACGAAACGGTCGAACAACGCGTCGAGCCGGTCCGGCGCGATGCCGGCCCCGGTGTCGCGGACGGTCAGCACCACCTCGCCCGCCTCGCGCGCCAGCCCGATGATGACCTCGCCCTGGTCGGTGAACTTCACGGCGTTGGCGACGAGGTTGATGAGAATCTGCTTGATGCGGGCCGGATCGCCGGCCCACCAGCCGAGGGTCTCGGCGGGCGCCTCCAGGCGCAGGGCGACGCCCTTGGCGGCGGCGGCGTGGCTGAAGGTGCGGCGGGCCTCCTCGGCGACGGCGGCCAGATCGACGACGCCGTCCTCGAGGTCGAGGCGGCCGGCTTCGATGCGCGACAGGTCGAGGAGGTCATTGAGCAGGAGCAGCAGGGTCTCGCCGCTGCCGGCGACCACGCCCAGGCGCTCCCGCTGGGCGGGGGAGAGCTCGTCCCGGTCCATGGCCTGGACCATCCCCAGCACGCCGTTCAGCGGGGTGTGGATCTCGTGGCTCATGAAGGCCAGGAAGGCGGACTTGGCCCTGTTGGCCTCCTCGGCCCGGCGGCGCTCGGCTTCCAGGTCCTCGCGGCTGGCGGCCAGCGCCCGGGCGGCGCGGACGTTGCGCCAGGCGCTGATCAGGGCGAAGGCGCAGCAGAGGATCAGTCCCACCATGGTCAGGGTATGGGCGCCGCCGCTCCAGCGAGGCAGCAGGGCCGGCACGGCCAGCATGGCGGTGATGGTCGGCGCCGCGAAGATCATCAGCCCCGCCGGCGATCGGAAGGCGTAGGACACGGCGTTGAGCAGCAGGGCGCACCAGATCAGCAGGGCGACAAAGGGCGTTCCCGGGCCCCCGTGCAGCCAGAACAGCACGCTCAGGACCAGCCAGGTGGTGTTCCCGGAGACGGCCGCCAGCAGGTAGAACTGGCGATGGCGCCGGCTGGCCTCGCGCCGGTCGTCGAACAGCCGGGTGGAGAGGAAGATCAGGGTCTCTGCGGCGAGGATTGCCAGGCCCCAGGACAGCGCGGCCTGCCCGCCCAGGATCGGGGCGATCAGCCAGACCATCACCGCCGCGGCGACGACCCGGCCCGGCCACAGGCGCCGGGAATCCTGGGCGACGAGATCGAGGTCGGCCAGGCGGAACTTGAAAGGCAATGCCACTGTACGCTCACTCCCCTGGATTCGGTCCTAGCGTCCGGGGCTGGACAAGCCCTTAACGGCGAGGTCCAAGGCGCCATGGAAATCTCGATCGTCCGCTGCGCTCCGGCCGACGCCGCCCGGCTGTCGGCGGTGGCGCGCGCCACCTTCCTGGAGACCTATTCCGGCATTGTCGCCGGCGGCGACATCCTGCTGTTCGGGGAGACCACGCACGCGCCGCACGCCTACGAACAGCTGCTGGCCGATGTGGGGGTGGACCTGTTCCTGGCGACGGTGGAGCCCGGCCGCGCCCCGGTCGGCTACGCCATGGTCTGCAAGCCCGACCTGCCCGTACCGCTGGAGGAGGGCGACCTGGAGCTCAAGCGGATCTACTGCCTGCACCGCTTCCACGGCGTGGGGCTGGGCCCGCGGCTGATGGCGGCGGCCATGGAGGCGGCTCGGGCGCGGGGGGCCAAACGGCTGTTGCTCGGCGCCTACGGCGAGAACCACCGCGCCATCGCCTTCTACGGCAAGCACGGGTTCAGGCAGGTCGGGACCCGGGTGTTCCACGTCGGGGAGAACTTCTACGACGACGTGGTGCTGGCGGCTTACCTTTAGTCCGCGAAGGCGTAAGGCCCGCCCTTCTCCAACGCCGCCCGGTACGCCGGCCGCGCGTGGATGGTCTCGAGGAAGCTGGCGATCCGGGGCCGGCCCGCACGGACATCGCCGCGCTGGGCGCCGGCTTCCAGGGGGAAGCTCATCATGATGTCGGCGGCGCTGAAGTCCTGGCCGGCGAACCAGGGGACCTGGGCCAGGACGCTCTCCCAGTAGTCGAAATGGGTCTTGAGCTGCGGGTCGACGAAGCCCTTCATCGCCTGGTTGGCGATGCCCCTGACCAGCGGCTTCATCAAGCCCGGCGCCCGCTGGGGCAGGGTCATGAAGATCAGCTTGAGCAGCAGCGGCGGCATGGCCGAGCCCTCGGCGTAGTGCAGCCAGTAGGTCCACGCCAGGCGCTCAGGGCTCCCGGCGGCCGGGCGCAGCCTGCCGCCGGCCTTCTCGACCAGATATTCGACGATTGCCCCGGTCTCGGCGATCACATGGTCGCCGTCGACGACCACCGGCGACTTGCCGAGCGGATGCACGGCTTTGAGCGACGGCGGCGCCAGCATGGTCTTGGGGTCGCGCTGGTGGTGGGCGATCTCGTAGGGGAGGCCGAGCTCCTCGAGCAGCCAAAGCACCCGCTGGGAGCGGCTGTTGTTCAGGTGGTGGACGATGATCATCTTGAGGAGCTTCCCGCCGCTGTCAGCAGGGCAAGCTAAGGCAGGGCCGGGCCGAGTCCAGCCTCAGGTCCTGTAGGCCACGCCGGTCTTGCGGGCGAAGCCCTCGAACAGCCGGGTCAGCACGGGCCGGGCGATCAGCCGGCTGGCGTAGGCGTCCAGGGTCGGGGTCAGCGGGATTTCGAGCTGCTTGGCCCAGATCAGCACCCCGCCGATCATGATATCGGCGGCGGTGAACCGCTCACCCAGAAGGTGCGGGCCCTGCCCCAGGTGATGCTCGACGAAGGCCAGCTCGTCCTTCAGCGGCAGCCAGCCGACCCATTCTGACTTCGACTCCCGTTTGAGCAGCACGTCCTCCACCGACGGCTCGAGGGCGGCGCTGGCGTGGACCATCAGGGAGAGATAGCGGCCCCGTTCCGGATCGTCCTGGGCCGGCGCCAGACCCTTCTCCGGCCGCAGGTCGGCCAGGTAGAGGCAGATGGCGGCCGTCTCGTTCATCACATGGCCGTCGACGTCGAGCGCCGGCAGCTTGCCGAGCGGGTTGATCGCCAGATAGGCGGGCTGCTTGTGTTCCTGCTTCTCGGCGTCGAGCTCGATCAGCTCGAACGGCTCGTCCAATTCCTCCAGCAGCCAGCGCGGCAGCCAGGAGCGTCCCGGAATGAAGTAGAGCTTCAGGGTCATGGCGCTTCAAACGTGTCGGTCGGCCGACGGTTCAGCCGCGCAGCTGGGCGGGGTCGTAGTAGAACCGTTCCTCGACGATGTGCTCGCCCTCCCAGCGCTGCCAGGCGATTTCGTCGAGCGTGCGGACGACACCGTTCGGGCCGGTGATCTCGAACCGCCAGTTGACGGCCGTGCGGTCGCCGTCCAGCAGGGCGACCGAGCCGGCCACGGTGGCGATGCCGCTCCGCTCGAGCGCCGCCCGTTCCTTGTCGGCGAAGGCCTCCCGCCCCCGGGTGAGCAGGCCGAGGTTTTCCTGGCTGGTGGCGTTGGAGGCGTAGAAGCGCTCGATGGCCTCGACGAACCGCCCGGCCTCGACCGTGGCGACGAATTCGGCGAAGCGGGCTCGGCTTGGCATGGAAAGGCTCCCGGTGTGGCGCCGCCGCCCTGGCGCCGCCCCGTCCTTCGACATAGGAACCCCCCGTTTCCAACGAAAGGGAGGCTGTCATGCGCAAGCCATATGACCCCGCCGACCTCGACTGCTTTCGAGGTCACCTCCAAACGCCGTAGGGGCTTCCCGTCCGAGACGCGCGTCAAGCGCGGCCTGCGGATCGTCCACGGCGACAAGGAACTCGTCGAGAAGCTCGGCCGCAACGACCTCTGCCCCTGCGGTTCGCGGAGATTGTTTCAAGCGCTGCTGCCTGAGGGGCGGCCGGCTGGACGGCGCCAACCGAGACGACTTCTTTCCGCGAGTAGCGTGTTTCTCCCCCGCCCGACGGCGGGCCGATCACATCTGGAAAAACTCCGTCATCCCGGAAAGCGCGCAGCGCTTATCCGGGACCCAGGGTTGCAACGTGCTGGCCGCAAAGCTGCGTTCGAACGGCCTCAGCCGTAGCTCTGCAGCGGCCGCACATCCAGCGCCTCGGTCGGGGCGGTGGCGATGGCCTGGGCCGCCGCCGCCGCGCCGGCCGCGGTGGTGTAGTAGGGGATCTTCATCATCAGGGCGGTGCGGCGGATGGCGAAGCTGTCGCTCATCGACTGCTTTCCCTCGGTCGTGTTGATGACCAGCTGCACCTCGCCGTTCTTCATGGCGTCGACGATATGCGGCCGGCCCTCCAGCACCTTGCGGATGTGCTCGACCTCCAGGCCCTGCTCCTTGAGCCAGGCGCAGGTGCCCCCGGTCGCCAGGACCTTGAAGCCGGCGCCTTTCAGGTTGCGCACCGCCTCGACGATGAACGGCTTGTCCGCGTCCCGCACCGAGATGAAGGCGCAGCCGGTGCGCGGCAGGTCGATGCCGCCGCCCAGCTGGCTCTTGGCGAAGGCGCGGGCGAAGGCCGGGCCCAGATCCGCCTCGCCCTCGCGCTTCCAGTCCAGGCCCATGACCTCGCCGGTCGACCGCATCTCGGGGCCGAGCACGGTGTCGACCCCCGGGAAGCGGGCGAACGGAAAGACCGCCTCCTTGACCGCGATGTGGTCGGGGGTGTCCGGCTTGAGACCGAAGCTCGCCAGCGGGACCCCGGCCATCAGCTTGGCGGCGATGGCGGCCACCGGCTCGCCGATGGCCTTGGCGACGAAGGGCACCGTGCGGCTGGCGCGCGGGTTGACCTCGAGCACGTAGATCCGGGGCTCCGCCGACAGGGGCTCCTCGATGGCGAACTGCACGTTCATCAGCCCGCGCACATTGAGAGCCAGGGCCATCTCGCGCGTCTGGCGCTTGAGTTCCTCGATGGTCTCGGGCCGCAGCGAGAAGGGGGGCAGGGAACAGGCGCTGTCCCCCGAGTGCACGCCGGCCTCCTCGATGTGCTCCATGACCCCGGCGACGAAGACGTCCACGCCGTCGCAGAGGGCGTCGACGTCCACCTCGGTGGCGCGGGAGAGGTACTGGTCGATCAGGACGGGCGAGTCGCCGCTGACCTGGACGGCGGCGGCGATGTAGCGCTCCAGCTGGGCGTGGTCGTGGACGATCTCCATGCCCCGGCCGCCGAGCACGTAGGAGGGCCGGATCACCACCGGGAAGCCGACTTCCTCGGCGGCGGCGAAGGCCTGCTCGGCGCTGCGGGCCAGGGCGTTGCGCGGCTGGGCGATGTTCAGGCGATGCAGCAGCTGCTGGAAACGCTCGCGGTCCTCGGCCAGGTCGATGGCGTCGGGACTGGTGCCGAGGATCGGCACCCCCGCCTGCTCCAGCGGATGGGCCAGCTTCAGCGGGGTCTGGCCGCCGAACTGCACGATGACCCCCAGCAGGGTCCCCTTGGACTGCTCGACGGCGATCAGTTCCAGCACGTCCTCGGCCGTCAGCGGCTCGAAGTAGAGGCGGTCGGAGGTGTCGTAGTCGGTGGAGACGGTCTCGGGGTTGCAGTTGACCATGATCGACTCGACGCCGATCTCGGCCAGGGCGAAGGCCGCGTGGCAGCAGCAGTAGTCGAACTCGATGCCCTGGCCGATCCGGTTGGGACCGCCGCCCAGGATGATGGCCTTCCTGGCGGAGGAGGGCTCCGCTTCGCAGTCGGGCGCCTGGCCCAGCGACCCGGTCTCGTAGGTCGAGTACATGTAGGGGGTGGTGGCCGCGAACTCCCCGGCGCAGGTGTCGATGCGCTTGAACACCGGCCGCACGTTCAGCGCATGGCGCCGCGCCCGCACCTCGCCCTCGCTCAGGTCGGTCAGCTTCGCCAGGCGGGCGTCGGAAAACCCCTTGGCCTTCAGCCGCCGCAGGCCGTCGGCGGCCGGTAGGCCGGCGGCGCGCACCAGCCCCTCCTCGCGCACCAGATCGGCGATCTGGCGCAGGAACCAGGGCTCGTAGCTGCAGGCCTGGTTCACTTCCTCGACCGACAGCCCGTGGCGGAAGGCCTGGGCGATGACCCGCAGCCGGTCCGGCGTCGGGCTGCCCAGCGCCCGCAGCACGGCGGCATGGGCGTTGTCCGGGTCGTCGGCGCCGGGGATGTCGACCTCGTCGAGGCCGGTCAGGCCGGTCTCCAGACCGCGCAGGGCCTTCTGCAGGCTCTCGGCGAAGGTGCGGCCGATGGCCATCACCTCGCCCACCGACTTCATGCTGGTGGTCAGGTAGGGCTCCGAGCCCGGGTACTTCTCGAAGGCGAAGCGGGGGATCTTGGTGACCACATAGTCGATGCTGGGCTCGAAGCTCGCCGGCATCGCCCCGCCCGTGATGTCGTTGTCCAGCTCGTCGAGGGTGTAGCCGACCGCCAACTTTGCTGCGATTTTCGCGATCGGGAAGCCGGTGGCCTTGGAGGCCAGGGCCGAGGACCGCGACACCCGCGGGTTCATCTCGATGACCACCATCCGGCCGTCGCGCGGGTTGACGGCGAACTGCACGTTGGAGCCGCCGGTCTCCACCCCGATCTCGCGCAGCACGGCGATGCTGGCCGCCCGCATGCGCTGGTATTCCTTGTCGGTCAGGGTCAGGGCCGGGGCGACGGTGATCGAATCGCCGGTGTGGACCCCCATCGGGTCGATGTTCTCGATGGAGCAGACGATGATGCAGTTGTCAGCCTTGTCGCGGACCACTTCCATCTCGTACTCCTTCCAGCCCAGCACGCTCTCCTCGATGAGGACCTCGGTCGTGGGCGACAGGTCGAGCCCGCGCTCGACGATCTCGCGGAACTCCTCGACATTGTAGGCGATGCCCCCGCCGGTGCCGGCCAGGGTGAAGCTCGGCCGGATGATGGCCGGCAGGCCGACGAAATCGAGGCCTTCGAGGGCCTCGTCCATGCTGTGGGCGGCCCTCGACTTGGGGCTTTCCAGGCCCAGGTGGTCCATCGCGTCGCGGAACTTCTGCCGGTCCTCGGCCTTGTCGATGACCTCGGCCTTGGCGCCGATCATCTCCACCCCGAACTTCGCCAGCACCCCCATCGATTCCAGCGCCAGGGCGGTGTTCAGCGCCGTCTGCCCGCCCATGGTCGGCAGCAGGGCGTCGGGCCTTTCCTTCTCGATGATCTTGGCGACCATCTCCGGGGTGATCGGCTCGATGTAGGTGGCGTCGGCCACCTCCGGGTCGGTCATGATCGTGGCCGGGTTGGAATTGACCAGCACGATCCGGTAGCCCTCGGCCCGCAGGGCCTTGCAGGCCTGCACGCCGGAATAGTCGAACTCGCAGGCCTGGCCGATGACGATGGGCCCGGCGCCGATGATCAGGATGGACTTGATGTCGGTGCGTTTGGGCATGCGTCTCTGTCGTTCCGGTCGCGCACAGGGGCGGTCGCGCGGCTGCGCGCCCGTCCCCCTGTGGTCATTCATTCAGGCTAAGGCGCCCGTTTAGAGGGGGGAGGGGGGCAGGGCAAGCGTTGATCCGCGCCCCGCGATCCCACACTGTGCCGGCAGGGAGACCCTGTCATGAAACCCGCCGCCTTCGCCGCCGCCCTGCTGTTCTGCGCCGCCTTGCCGGCGGCGGCCCAGGCGCCGGAAACCACCGTGCTCGGACGCTACCGGACCACCAACACGGGCCAGCCGATTCCCGGCCCCAGCGGCCCGGTCGAGGTCACCGTCAGCCGGGTCACGATCCCGGCGGGGACGAGCCTGCCGGTCCACAAGCATCCCTTCCAGCGCTTGGCCTACGTCGAGTCCGGCCGGATCAGGGTGAGCAATCTCGACACCGGCGCGTCGATCGAGTTCAAGCCCGGCGACACCATCGTCGAGGCCCGCGACCAGTGGCACACGGGAACAGCGCTCGGCGATACGCCGGTGGTGCTGCTGGTCATCGACCAGACCCCGCCAGGCGCAGCCAACACCGTGCGGAAAGAGCCATGAGCCGCACCGATACCGGCCGGCGCCTGATCGCGGCCAGTCCGGACCGGCTCTACGCCGCCTTCGTCGACCGCGACGCCATCGCCGCCTGGCGCCCGCCGGCCGGGATGACGGCGCGGATTGAGGCGTTCGATCCGCGCGAAGGGGGCGGCTATCGAATGGCCTTCCTCTACGACGACGCCGCAACGGCCGGGAAATCCGGCGACAACGTCGATCTGTTCGAGGGGCGATTCGTCGAACTTGTTCCTGGCCGGCGCGTCGTCGAGGAGGTGGATTTCGACAGCACCGACCCCGCCTTCGCCGGGACCATGACCATCACCACCCGGTTCGAACCGGCCGAGGGCGGGACCATGGTCACCGTCGAATGCGCCGATGTGCCGCCCGGCATCTCCGAGGCCGACCACCAGGCGGGCATCGCCTCCAGCCTGGCCAACCTCGCTGCCTTCGTGGAATGAGCCGGCCGCAGCCCGAGCCTGAGATCGTCTCGCGGCTGAGCGCCATTCGAGGACGGCTGGCCGCCGGCCTACGCCACGGCGGCGGGATCGCCCGGGCCTTCGACCGGCGGCCGACAATTGTCCGCTACGGCGAGGTCCCCGACGGGGCGATGCTGTGGGGCGAAGCGGCCAGGCCCCTGCGGCCCGGCGTCGTCTACGACTAAGCGTCTTCGGTCGGGGCTTCGCCGCGCCACCCGGTTCCGGATCGAGGACGTCGGGCGGTGAAGCTCTAGAGGTAGCTCAGCCACCAGTCGCGGCGGCGGCGCTTGAGCTCGCCCCACCAGCGGCAGACCGGGTAGAGCAGCGCCAGCACCACCAGCCAGACCAGATAGACCACCCACAGGGAAAAGCCCCAGCCGCTCTCCACCAGGGGCTGGGGATTGGCCATGAAGCCCAGGAAGACGCCGGCCGGATAGCCGGTGGCCACCCCCACCGCCATCATCAGGGCATGGCCCAGGAAGATGTGCAGCACATAGAAGGCCAGCGGCGCGCGGCCGTAGACCAGCAGGACGTCGGCGAACCAGCCCTTGGCCTTCTCCAGGTGCGGCAGGAGGAGGAACACCGGCCCCAGGGTGACGAGCAGGTAGTCGAGCGAGGGCGGGTACTTCATCACGTTGAACAGCGAGAAGCCGTCGCGCAGCACCCCCGGATGGTCCTTCCAGGGGACGGGATTGCCGTAGAGGTTGAAGCCGCGCAGCACCAGGAAGGCGCCGATCATCGCCAGGCCGGCGACGGTGAGGATGCGCGCGCGCCTGGCCGGCTCCAGCTGGAACACCGGCGCGATTCCGTAGCCTAAGGCCATCACCCCGATCCAGGGCAGCACCGGATAGGCCACGAAGAAGAAGGGCGGCAGGAAGCCCGGCTCATGCAGGATGGTCCACAGCGGCGCCCAGGCGCCGAGGTCCTGTCCGTTGATCGGGTCGAGCAGGTTGTGCAGGGCGATGATCGCGATGCCGATCCCCAGCACGGCGCGGGTCGGCAGCCAGACCAGGGCGCTGAGCACCACCATCGCCACCCCGATGGCCCAGATGACGATCAGCCCGATCCCCGGCACGGAGAAGTTCCAGCCGAAGTTGATCAGGGTCATCTCCAGCAGGATCAGCCAAAGGCCCCGCGTCAGCAGGAAGCCGGAAAGGGCCTTGGTGTCCTTGCCGTTGACGCCCTGCAGGAAGGCGCTGACCCCGGCCAGCAGGATGAAGGTCGGGGCGCAGAAGTGGGTCACCCAGCGGGTCAGGTAGAGGGCCAGGTCCGTGGTCGCCGGGTTCAGCGGGTCCATGGTCCAGGCCTTGATGTGGAAGAAGTCCCGCACATGGTCGAGCGCCATCAGGATGATGACTGCCCCGCGCAGCATGTCGATGGAGGTCAGCCGCTGCTTAGCGGGCGCAACCTCGCCGCCGGTGGTTACGGGTTCGGTCATGCAGGAGCCCCACGGTCAGAGACCAGAGTTCTGCACGGCAAATGAATCGGGACAAGCGGGGTGCGTCCTTCGACACGCCCGCTTGCGCGGGCTACTCAGGATGACGAATGCGGATGGGCTCCACCTACCTTCGTCGTGCTGAGTAGCGATCCGCGAGGATCGCGTGTCGAAGCACACAATGACGGGGGCTACTTCGCCTTGTCCATCAGCCCCGCGAACCGCTCGAACAGGTAGAGGCTGTCGGTGGGGCCCGGCGAGGCCTCAGGGTGGTGCTGGACGCTGAACACCGGCCGGTCGGTGAGGGCCAGCCCGGCGTTGGTGCCGTCGAACAGCGAGACGTGGGTCTCGGTGACCGGGGCCGGCAGGCTGTCGCGGTCGACCGTGAAGCCGTGGTTCATCGAGACGATCTCGACCTGGCCGGTGGTCAGGTCCTTGACCGGGTGATTGGCCCCATGGTGGCCCTGGTCCATCTTCACGGTCTTCGCCCCCAGGGCCAGGGCCAGCATCTGGTGGCCCAGGCAGATGCCGAACACCGGCTTGCCGCTGTCGACCAGCTTGCGGATCTCCGGCACGGCGTATTCGCCGGTCGCCGCCGGGTCCCCCGGCCCATTGGACAACAGCACCCCGTCGGGATTGCGCGCCAGGATGTCCTCGGCGCTGGTGTCGGCCGGCACCACGGTGGCCCGCGCCCCGATCGAGGCCAGGGAGCGCAGGATATTGCGCTTCACCCCGTAGTCGATGACGACCACCTCGTACTTCGGAGTCTCAAGCCGCTCATAGCCGTCCGGCCAGGACCAGCTGCCCTCGTCCCAGGTGAAGCTCTGACGGGTTGTGGCCTCCTTGGCGAGGTCCAGGCCCACCAGGCCCGACCACTCGGCCGCCTTCCTGGCCAGGGCCGGGATGTCGAACTCACCGGTCGGGCTGTGGGCGATCACCGCGTGCGGCATGCCCTTCTCGCGGATGGTGCGGGTCAGGCTGCGGGTATCCACCCCGGCCAGGCCGATCACCCCGCGCCGCTGCATCCAGGTCGCTAGGTCCGAGTTGGCGCGCCAGTTGGCCGGCTCGGTGGGGACGTCGCGGAAGATCGCGCCCCGCGCCGCTGTCTCCGAGGCGCCGCCGATCTGCTCCAGGTCCTCGCTGTTGGTCCCGACGTTGCCCATGTGGGGGAAGGTGAAGGCGATGATCTGGGCCATGTAGCTGGGGTCGGTCAGGATCTCCTGGTACCCGGTCATGGCGGTGTTGAAGCAGACCTCGCCCACCGCCTCGCCGACCGCCCCGACCCCGAGGCCCTGCAGCACCGTGCCGTCG
>DASPLD010000351.1:0-6095 GCA_035627755.1 Caulobacter sp.
GGGGCGATCACCACGTCGAAGGCCTCCGCCAGGGCAGCCCACTGGCGCTTCAGACCGAGCTGGGCGTCGAGCAGACCGAGCCAGCCATGGCCGTCGACCGGCGAGGGCTGCGGGCTGCCACGGGTCATCACGGTGTTGAGCATGGCCCCATAGGTCGCGTGCAGGGTGGCGAGGTCGGGTAGCAGCGGGCTTGAGCGGGCCACCGTCGCGCCGGCCTTGGCCAGGTCGCCGGCCAGGGCGTCCACCGCGCCCCGGATCTCGCCGTCGGTGGCGGCGGCCGGGTGACGGTCGAGGACCAGGACACGATAGTCGGCCATCCGGGCATGGCGCGGCGCCGGCAGCACCAGCGTCCAGCCCTTGGCGTCGTCCTCGTCCGGTCCGGCCAGCACGTCCATCGCCAGGTCGAGATCGGCGGCGGTGCGCGCCATGGGGCCCACCACGGCCAGCGGCGCGGCCGCCCCGTCGATCCCGGGCGGCTGGTGGCCGCGCGTGGGCACGATCCCGTAGCTGGGCTTGTGGCCGTAGATGCCGCAGAAGGCCGCCGGCACCCGGATCGAGCCGCCGATGTCCGAGCCGAGCTCCAGCGGGACCATGCCCGCCGCCACCGCCGCGGCAGCCCCGCCCGAGGAGCCCCCAGGCGAGCGGTCCAGGTTCCAGGGATTACGGGTGCGGCCGTAGATCGGGTTATTGGACTGCCAGTCGGACAGGAACGGCGGGACGTTGGTCTTTCCGAGGATCACCGCCCCTGCCCTCTTCAGCCGCGCCACGGCGACCGCGTCGGTCGAGGCCCTCCAGTCGCCGAACATCGGCGTGCCCCAGCAGCTGCGCAGGCCGGCGACATTGTTGGATTCCTTGACCGTCATCGGCACGCCGAGCAGCGGACGCCGCTCGCCGGCCGCCAGGGCCGCGTCGGCCTCCCGGGCGGCGTCGCGGGCCCGGTCGAAGTCGCGCACCACGACGGCGTTGAGCGGCCCGTCGCGCGCCTCAATCCGGGCGATAGCGGCCTCGGTCAGTTCGAGGGCGCTGGCGCGGCGGGCGGCCAGGGCCTCTACGATGGCGCCGGCCGACTGGTCGAGGAGTTCGGGGGTAAGGGTCTGGCTCATGAAACGATGATAGGCGAGCCAAGCCGTGGTTCGCCAGTCATCAGTTCTCCAGACAGGCGAACGCCCACGACGGTTTCCCGTCGTGGGCGCGCACAGAGCAGCCTCAAAGCCTGGGCTCAGAGAGCGTCCTTCAGGGCCTTGGCGGCCTGGAAGGAAACCTTCTTGCTGGCGGCGATCTGGATCTGAGCGCCGGTCGAAGGGTTGCGGCCGGTGCGGGCGGGCTTGTTCTGGACCTTGAACTTGCCGAAGCCGGGGATGGAGACCTCCTCGCCCTTCACGGCGGCGTCGCGGATGGCGGCGAAGACGCCGTCAACAACGGCCTTGGCTTGAGCCTTGGTCAGCTTGTCGTCCTTCGACGCCACGGCGTCGACGATGTCAGCGGTATTCAATGGATTCCCTCCATAAATCAGAATCAGCCCCGGACCGTGCCAAGGCCGGGTGTCGCTGTCACTAGGCAAACAGCGGGTGGCGATTCCGTAGAGGCGCGCTATCTTTCTGTCGAGGGGACGATTTGACGAGGAAGACGCATATGCGCATCGCAATCCTGGCGGCCACGGCCGCCCTGGGCGCCCTGCCCGCCGTCGGCGCCGCCGCCGCCGAACCGCAGGTCACGGTCACCTATGGGGCCAAGTTGCAGGACAAGATCGACGAGTATGGGGCCCGCGATGTCGACCGACTGGCCGAGGATCTGAGGTCCTCGGTGCTGAAGCAGGCCGCCAATTCGCCGGCGCTGGACGACGCGGTCATCGAGCTGGTGCTTGAGGATGTGGTCCCTAACCGCCCGACTATGCAGCAGATGTCCGACAAGCCGGGGCTCTCCTACGACAGCTTCGGGATCGGCGGGGCTTCGATCACCGGGACCCTGACCACGGCCGACGGTCGGAGTGTGCCGGTGTCCTACCGCTGGTACGAGACCGACATCCGCTGGGCCTGGCCGTCGAGCACCTGGGGCGACGCCCAGCAGACCTTCGATCGGTTCGCCCGGCGCCTGGCCCGCAACGCCGAGGGCCGCGGGAGCTGATCCCTCAAATTGGCGTGACATCTGTCCGCCAATTCACTTGCCAGAGTCGCCCAGGCGCGGTGTGATCGCCCTTAACGGCGATCACATACGCCGACTCCCATATTAGCGAGGCGACATGGCGGACGGCCGACGTTCCAACTGGACCCTGGCGGCGTTCGCCGGGCCCTGCATTCCGTTGGCCGCGTTCGGCCTGCCGCTCGTCATCACCGTGCCCACCTACTATTCCGAGACCCTGGGCGTGAACCTGGCGATGGTGGGCTACGCCTTCCTGGCTGTCCGCCTGCTCGACGTCATCTTCGACCCCCTGTTCGGAACGGTGCTGGACCGCACCCGCTGGGCCTTTGGGCGATTCCGCAGCTGGCTGACCATCAGCGTGCCGATCCTGATGGTCTCGATCTACATGCTGTTCTTCGCCAAGGAGGGGGTCGGCTTCCTCTACCTCTTCACCACCCTGCTGTTCGTCTACGGCGGCTATTCGATCGCGGTGCTCTCGCACACCTCCTGGGCCGCGACCCTCTCGACCGACTACAACGAGCGCTCCAAGGTCTACGGCTGGTGGCAGACGTTCAACGTCGTCGGCATGATCTGCATCCTGGGGCTACCGATCATCCTGGGCCTGGCTCATGTCGTGAAGGGACCGGCGGACGTCATCCAGTATCAGGGCTGGTTCATCCTGGCCCTCCTGCCGATCATGGTCGGCATTGCCGTCTGGCGGGTCGGGGAATCGCCGTCCAAGTCGATCTCCCGCGCCCATGACGCCACGCTGGGCGACTACTTCCGGCTCATTCGTCGACCGACGGTGGTGCGCATTCTGCTGGCCGACCTCCTGACCGGCCTGGCTCCGGGGATCGCCGGCATCCTGTATTTCTTCTTCTTTAGCCGAGTGAAGGGGTTCGACGGCCTCCAGTCGATCTCCCTGCTGCTGATCTACTTCCTGGCGGCGGTGTTCGGGGCCTTCATCTGGACCACGCTGGCCAAGAAGGTCGGCAAGGCCAAGGCTCTGATCGCCGGCTGCGTGGCCTACGCCATCGTGCAGTTCGTGGTGGTCACCCTGCCCGCCGGCAACTTCGTCGCCGCCATCCCCTACCTGATAGCCGCCGGCCTGCCCTTCTCGGCCGGACCGCTGCTCCTGCGCTCGATGATGGCCGACTATGCGGACGAGGAGCGGCTGATGACCGGCCAGGACCGGACCGGCCTGCTCTACGCCATCCTTACGGGCACCGTGAAAATCGGCACGGCGCTGGCCTCGGTCAGCCTGATCGTGCTGGAGGCCATCGGCTTCGACGCCAAGAACCCGGCCCTGAGCACCCCGCTCTCCCTGCAAGGCCTGCAGGCCCTCTACGCCTTCGCGCCAGGGATCATCGGCCTGCTCGCCGCGGCCTGCATGATCGGCTATCCCCTGACCGAGCAGAAGCACGCCGAGATTCTCCGCCAGCTCGGCGAGAAGGACGGCGCTGCCCCGCCCCCGCAGCCCGAAGACCTGGTCGCCGTCGCCCCCGATGTCCTCCCCCGCCCCGCCGAGTGACCGCCCGATAGACCGCCTGCTGGCCATCATGGCCCAGCTGCGCAATCCCGACGGGGGCTGCGCCTGGGACCTGGAGCAGACGTTCGCGACCATCGCCCCCTATACGGTCGAGGAGGCCTATGAGGTCGCGGACGCCATCGAGCGCGGCGACCTGAAGGACCTGAAGGACGAGCTCGGCGATCTGCTGTTCCAGGTCGTGTTCCACAGCCGGATGGCCGAGGAGCGGGGAGCCTTCGACTTCGACGCGGTGGCCGAGGCCATCGTCGACAAGATGCTGCGCCGCCACCCGCACGTATTCGGCGAAGCCGGCGTGCGCTCGTCGCAGGAACAGACCCTCGCCTGGGAGGAGATCAAGGCCGCCGAGCGGGCCCAGAAGGCCCGCGCCGGCGTGCTGGCCGACGTGCCGGCGGGACTGCCGGCATTGACCCGGGCCGTGAAGCTGACCAAGCGGGCGGGCCGTGTGGGTTTCGACTGGCCCTCCCCGGCCGAGGTGATCGCCAAGCTGCACGAGGAGCTGGACGAGCTGCAGGCCGAGATCGCCGGCGGGGACAAGGAGAAGATGCGCCAGGAGATGGGCGACCTCCTCTTCGTGGTCGCCAATCTGGCCCGCAAGCTGGATATCGAGCCCGAGGACGCCCTGCGCGCCACCAACGCCAAGTTCGCTCGCCGCTTCGCCTTCATCGAGGCGGAGCTGGCCAAGGACCAGCGCACGCCCGAGCAGTCCGACCTGGCGGAGATGGACGGGCTGTGGAATGCGGCCAAGAAGGCGGAGAAGGGCTGAGCCCCTCTATCGCGCCCTGTCTTCGCCCATGGTGAAGCTGACCCGGACCTTGCGGCCTTCCGTGGGCTGGCCGTTGGCGTCCTTGCCGCCCGCCTTGTAGAGGGCGGCGACCTCGGAGAGGAAGGTCCCGTAGCGGCCCTTGGGAGTCTCGGAGACGATGGTGCAGGCCTTGGGACGACCATTGGCGCCCAGGGTGCATTCGACCTCGCCCGAACCGTTGCCGATACCGCGGCCGTCGGCGACGTTGCGGATTTCCAGGATGTTGGGCCGGTCGACCCAGGTCAGCTTGCCGGCGGTCTCGTCGACCGAGGTCAGCTTCGGCATGCCGGCCGGCGCCGCGGCGCCGATGGCCGGCAGCATCACCGCCAGGGATACGCAGGCGGTCAGGATTACGCGTTGCATGTCGTCACTCTCCAATTTGCGCGGGACCCTGACAGGCGCCGGCTGCGGGAGCAATGGCGACGCCAACAATCATCCTGACGCCGCCTCAGCGCGCCAGCCAGTCCGCCGCCGAGATCCCGTACTCGACCTCGCCCTCTTCGCAGCCGGGGACCGGCTCGTCGTAGTGTTCTTGGTAGCTGCGCAGATGGCGCATGCCGAGCTTTTCCATGACCCGCCGGGAAGGCAGGTTGACGGCCATGGTGTCGGCATGAATGGCGGCGAGGCCGAGGGTGCGGAAGCCGTGGTCGACCAGGGCCGCAGCGCCCTCCAGGCCGTAGCCCTGGCCCCAGGTCCGGCGATGCAGCCGGTACCCGAGACGGCCGACGCCGTCGATGCAGGGACCCAGGGCGAACCAGCCCAGGAAGCGGTCGTCTCCACGATGGAAAGCGGCCCAGACATCGGATTCCACGCCGCGCGGCATGCGGAACAGCTGACCATGGTCGGCCGGCGGATGGCGCGGGGTCGGCTTGCCGCCGTTCAGGTAGCGCATGACCTCCGGATCCCGCTCCAGGGCATAGAGGTCGTCGGCGTCGGCGGGGGTCACCGGGCGCAGGCGGAGCCGCTCGGTGACCAGGAGGGTCACGGGACGCTCACACGCGCGGTCGGGAACAGCCGCTCGAAACGGCCGAGCGCCTGGCCGTCGAGGCGGGCGCGGACGGTCATTCCGCCCTCCGGGGAGTCATGCCGATCTGTGACGCGGCCGTGCCGATAGAGCCAGGCGAGGGCTTCGCCGGAGCCGGGCTCGAGGGTGACGTCGATCTCGGGCGTTTCGTCGACCAGCAGGGCCAGTTGGTTGAGCAGGGCCGCGCAGCCCTGGCCCGTGATGGCGGAGGCGACCATGGCGCCCTCCCGGCGGGCGGCGCCCTCGATGTCTGAATGCTCTTCCTCTGGGACCAGGTCGATCTTGTTCCAGACCTCGATCAGGACGACGTCGTCGGCCTCCTGATCGAGGCCGATCTCGTCGAGCACGGTCTCGACGTCACGGGCCTGGGCCTCGCTGTCGGGACTGGCGATGTCGCGGACATGCAGCACCACGTCGGCCTCCTGCACCTCCTCCAGGGTGGCGCGGAAGGCTTCGACCAGCTCGTGTGGCAGGTCTGAGATGAAGCCGACGGTGTCGGACAGGATGGCCGGGCGACCGTCCGGCAGCTTCACCTCGCGCAGGGTGGTGTCCAGCGTGGCGAAGAGCAGGTTCTCGGCGAATACGCCCGAGCCCGTCAGCCG
>DASPLD010000352.1:0-2367 GCA_035627755.1 Caulobacter sp.
TGAGGTTTCGCGGACGCCCGCAAATCGGTAGGTATGCGGCCGACATGGGCCGCCTGAGGAGCGTTGGCGTGGACGAGAGAACCATCCGCAGGATCGAGGGCCATCTGCGCGGGACCTTCGCCAACGCGCGCATCACCCTCGTCCCACGGCCCAAGCAGAAGGACTCCGCCGAGGTCTACGTCGGCGAGGAGTTCATCGGCGTGGTCTTCCAGGACGAGGACGAGGACGGCTCGTTCATGTTCGAGATGGCCATCCTCGCCGAAGACCTGCCCTGAGGCGCGACGCTGCCGGGCGGATCGCCCGACAGCTCGATCGCGCTATTTGGGCGCCGGAGCCGGAGCTTCGCCGGCCGGCGGGGCCGGCGTCGTCGAGGTGACCGGGCCCGAGCCGTCGACCGGCGTCGAGGCGGCGGTGGCCGCCTGTTGCGCCTGGGCCTGGAGCTGGGCGTCGGAGACCACGCTCTCGGGCGCGGTGGTGCTGACTTCCGCCTCGGCCGTGCCGGTGGTGGCCTCGGCCTCGCGTTCCTTCTCTCCGCAGGCCGAGAGGGCCAGGGCGCTGGCCGCGGCCAGCGCGAGGTATGCCGCTTTCATCGATGCGTCTCCCATCTGAGGTCGGATGGAGAACAGCAAGCTGAGCCATTCGGTTCCTACCGGACCTGAGTCACCTTCAGGCTGCCTGCCGGCAGGGGCCGGATCGGCGGCTGGCGGTCGGGCGCGCCGAGCCAGGCGGCCCAGTCCGCGCGGGGCAGGATCGCGATCTGGCGGTTGTGGTAGGGGGCGATGTCGGGCCCGGGCTCGCAGGTGAGCAGGGTGAACCGGTCATCGCGGATCAGGCCCGCGACGCCGAGGAAGAGGCCGTCTGCGGGCTCGAACAGCCATTTCGACTTCGGCGCCTTGGCGCCGGTGAACTCGTAGAAGCCGCTCGCCGGAACCAGGCATCGGCCGTTCGGGAACCTGCGGCCCTCCGACCGGAAATTGATGATCGGGCCGCCCTTGCCGGGGTTCGGAAAGCCCCAGCGCAGCTGGCGGAGCTCTGCGCCGCCCTGCCTGCCGGTGACCAGGTAGGCCGGATCGGTGGGCCGGATCGAGGCGCGCGGCTCCAGGTTCGGCGCGCCGCCCTCCCAGCCGAGCGGAAGCTGCAGCTGGCCGAACTGGTCCATCAGGGCCGCCAGCGTGTCCTCGAAGCGGAATTCGTTGCACATCCGGGCATGGGACCCGCAGCCCGGGCGACGCGCAAGGCCTCAGCGGCCGCGCGTGGCGCGGGTGTCGGCGGACCCGGCCGACGACGGCGGGTTCTAGGTCTGACCCGTGCCCTGGCCGCTGGATTGCTGACGGTCCTGGGCGATCTGGCCGCCGCCCTCGCTCTTGCCGCCGCGGATGTCCGACTGGGGCGAGAGGTGGCCCTCCTTGGAGGCCCCGCCCTCGTGCTGCGGCTCGCCGCGGCGGCCGCCCTCGTCCTGCAGCTTGTTGTGGTCCTGGTCCTGGCTCATGCCGCACTCCTTCCCGCTCCGGATGAGGTCAACCGGGCCGGCGGAGCGTAGGTTCCAGGGGGCGCAAAAGCATCGCCCCCGGGCCTGTAGAAGGACCGGGGGCGGCTAAAGGGGGGTCGGGCAAGTTGCGGGCTGGCCCGATCCAATGACGTATATGTCGCCTCGCGAGCGATTCTGCAATCAACTAATCGGAGAATCCCCGGAAAGCGGTGGGCGGATTGGGGCCAGGCTGTGGAAAAGCCCCGCCGCCGCGCGCCGACAGACGCCGCTCGATCGCCGCGCCAACTGCGCCGACGCAAGGCCAGGGCGGACGGCTCGGGCGCCGCCAACGTTCGCGTGAGGCGACTGGATTTTCGCAGAACGGTGGTTGACGCAGCGCCTGGGCGAGCGCCTAAGCTTCCGTTAAGTCAAGCTTCGGGGGGCGGCCTGCTAGGGAGGTCACCAGATGAGAGCCTTGACGTTGGCCTTGGCGCTGGGCGCCGCAGCCCTCGCGTCGCCTGCGGCGGCGGACGTGTTCGTGTTCCGGACCCATATGAGCGGCCTGCTGGAGGAGCCGGCGAACGCCTCGCCGGGCACGGGCTTCGCGAAGGTGACCTTCGACGACGTCGCCTTCACCATGGAGGTGGACGCCGCCTGGCAGGACCTGACCTCCATCGTCACCGCCGCCCATATCCATGGGCCGACCGCCGAGCCCGGCGAAGGCGTCGCCGGCGTGATGACGCCCACGCCCAGCTTCCCCGGGTTCCCGACCGGGACCTCCGGCAGCTACAACATGATCTTCGACATGAACCAGGCCTCGTCCTACCGGCCCGGATTCCTGACGGCGCACGGCGACGATCCGCACGCCGCCGGCCTGGTGGTGCTTGCCGCCCTGCAGG
>DASPLD010000353.1:0-16014 GCA_035627755.1 Caulobacter sp.
CCCTGCTCGCCGCCCTGCTGCTGGTCTCCGCCTGCGCCACCCGGGCGGTTTATGTTGCGCCGGACGCGGGCATGGTGGAGCTGGAGTCGCTGCTCGGCGCCGAAGTGCGGGCCGACGCCCTGGTGATCCGGGTGACGACGACCGGCTGCACCGCCAAGGAGGACTTCGCCTTCTTCGTCGAGCGGCAGGGCGATCGGGCGGCGGTCGCGTTCGCGCGCCGGAAGGTCGATCGCTGCAAGGCCGCGGCCCGGCCGATGGAGATCGCCTTCAGCTATGCGGAATTGGGACTGAAGCCCGGGCAGGCGGTGGCGATCGTCAATCCGCTGGCCGGCGCCTAGGCGAACATCTCCGCCATCCAGTCGGGCACGCGCACCGGCTTGCGCGTCGTCGCGTCGATCAGCACCCACTCGGAGCGGCCCTGGGCGCACATTTCGCCGTCGGGGCCGTCGATCCGGTAGAAGCGGTCCATCCGGGGCCCGCGGCGCTCGCCGATCCAGGTGACGGCCGACGCGGTCTCGTGCGGCAACAGGGGGCGGCGGTAGTCGAGTTCGTGGCGCAGGGCGACCCAGGCCCAGCGGCTCAACTGGTCGGCCGGCAGGCGGGCGCGCCAGTGGCCGGTGGCCAAGTCCTGCATCCAGGCCAGGTAGACGACATTGTTGACATGGCCGTTCTCATCGATGTCGCGGTCGAGCGGCGCGAAATCGAGGCTGAAGGTCTGGCGGCCGTCCGGCGGGGTGAGCGCCCGGCTCACGCCCTAAGCCATGTTTTGAGGCAGGACGCCCTGCGACTCCAGGAACGGCTTCAGCTCGCCGGCCTGGTACATCTCGCGGACGATGTCGCAGCCGCCGACGAACTCGCCCTTCACATAGAGCTGGGGGATGGTCGGCCAGTCGCTGAAGGTCTTGATCCCGTTGCGCAGCTCTTCGCTCTGCAACACGTCGACGCCGACGAAATCGACTTCCAGATGGTCGAGGATCTGCACCACCTGGGAGGAGAAGCCGCAGCGGGGTTGGTCCGGCTCGCCCTTCATGAACAGCACGACCGGATTCTCGGCCACGGCCTGGGCGATGAAGGCCTGCACGCGATCGGCGACGGCGGTGTCGGACATCGGATTGATCCTGAAAAGAAACCTGCCCTTCAGCTAGGCGCCGGGGGTCCCGGGGTCAAGGCGGTGCGACGTCAGGGACGCCGGTCGGTGGAGAAACGCGCCATCTCGATCTGGGCCGCGACGCCTGCCGGCAGGTCGCGTTCGGGCACGGCGGCCAGCCGGACGATGCGGTCGGCATCGTCGGCCTCGATCCGCACCGAGGTCACCGCCGGCTCGAAAAGGGCGAAGGCCAGGCAGATTTCCTCGGCGCTCCAGCCGTGGGACTCGTTGAGGAACTGGTACTGGCCCTTGGCGGGCGCGGCGCCCTTCTTCCGGAACCAGCTCCTGGGGATCAGGCTGGGCTTGTCCTCGCCGGTGAGGGCGACCGGAGTGATATCGTGGGCGATCACCGCCATGTTGCGCTCGGAAGCGACCTTCAGCCGGTGGCGCTCCTTCCAGCCTGAGGTCAGGCTGTAGGGGGTGATCAGCGCGTCGACCCCGTCCAGCGTCAGGGCGTGGTCCGCGACCTCCCCCTCGCCGGCGATGCCGACCTGCCGGACCAGGCGGCTGCGGCGCAGGGGCTGGACCTGCGGCAGGCGCGAAGGATCGGAAAGCACCAGCAGATCCAGGTAGTCGACAGCCAGACGGCTGAGCACCAGCGGCGTCGTCTGACCGGGGTCGCCGATGCTTGGCGCGCGCCAGGCGAGGAAGACCAGCCGGCGCTCGATCGCCTCAAGCGCCTGGCGCAGGCCGTCGAGCAGGGGATCGCCGGTCCCGGCCAGTTCGAAACTGTTGATGCCGGCGCTCATGGCCGTGTTGAGCAGGTCACGCCAGCTGTCCGCCGACATCCGCGGCCGGTCCTCGAGCAGAAGGGTGACGGTGGAGACGGCCATGCCGTAGGTGGCGCCGAAGGGGCGGTAGCGCATCGTCAGATGTCCGGGGCGGCGGTCTCGAGGGCCAGGGCATGCAGGACGGTGCCCAGCACGTCGGCGAGGGCGCGGTTGACCAGCTGGTGCTGGCGCACCCGGGGCAGGCCGGCGAAGGCGCTGGAGACGATGCGGGCCTTGTAGTGGTCGCCATCGCCCGCCAGGTCGGTGATGGTCACCTCGGCGTCCGGAAAGGCGTCGCGCAGGCGACGTTCCAGCTCGGCGGCGGGCATGGGCAAGGGAATCAGGCTCCGATTGGACAGGGTCTCGATGGGGGCTATGTCTTAGCATGCTTCAGAGGGGGCTCGCGATGCGACATCGAATGACGGCCATGGCGCTGAAGGCGCTCGCGGGCCTGGCGCTTGCGGCGTCCTTGGGCGCCTGCAACCTGGTGATCACCACCGAGCCGACCTATTCGGCCGCTGACGCCGCGGGGGCGCCGGTGCTGAAGGATGGCCTCTGGCTCAACCTCGAGCCCAACTGCGAGGTCGACACCTCGACGCCGGCGACCGGCTGGCCCGATTGCGCCGGCTGGGTGGTGGTCAAGGGCTCGACGATGAGCGGCGTGGGCAACAAGGGCGAGCCGTTCAGCGTGCCCTTCGTCCTGGCCGCGGGCGATCCGCGGGTGATGCAGGTCGAGCTGCAGGAGAAGGCTGACACGCCCAAGCTCTACTTCTACGTCGGGGTGAAGCCGCTGAAGACCGATGTCCAGGGCCGCATCGTCGAATACTCGGGCTGGATCGTGCAGTGCGGTCCGCCGCCGCCCAAGGACGCCAAGCGCGCCGATGGCCAGCCGCGCTATGGCACGCTCGAGCCGGCGCCGGGGATGGTCATGGACGCCGAGCAGTCGGGCTGCACCCCGAAGGACAAGGCCTCCCTGACCGGCGCCGCCAAGCTGGCCGAGCACTACGAGGGTAACGACTCCAAGGGTCAGGTCAGCCGCTGGGTGCGCGACGGCGACAAGTAGCGGTCGCTGGACATTCACGAGATTCTCACGCACCGTTCACACATCCGTGAGCGAGGTGTCCGATGCTACGAGCGATTGCTGCCGGCCTGAGCGCCCTGCTCCTGACCGCCTGCGACAATATGGTTGTCAGCCAGACCCCGGTGGTGACCGCTCTTGCGGCCGTTGAGGAGCCACGCCTGAAGGACGGTGTCTGGGAGCGGCTCGGCCCCGACGCCTGTCCGGAAGACATGAAGAATGCGCCCGTCGTGCTGGCCGACTGTCGTTTCCTGGTGGTCGGCGAAAGCCTGTTCGGCATCTACCGCACGCCCGCCGCCCTGGAGGCCGGGGCGGCCGACGGGAGCAGCTTCGAGGCCTTCTACATCGACGCGGGCCCGAATCTGTTCGGGGCCCAGATCGGGGTCACCAGCGAAGGCGACACGGTTTACGCCTTCGCGGTCTTGGCGCGCCGCGGTGTGGACGCGGAGGGACGGACCACCGAGATCATCTTCAATCTTCTGGCTTGCGGCCCGCCGTCGAACAGTGGCCGGAAGAACGCCTGGGGCATGCCGGTCACTACCACGGAGACGCCATTTGTCGGCGCGGTGATGGTCGATGAGAATTGCCGGCCGGACGGGGTCGAGGGGCTGCGCTTGCTGGCCCGCGAAAACCTCTCCCTCGACCCGATGAAGGCGCGGTGGGTGCGGAGCGCCACGCCAGGGGAGATCGAGGCGTTCGAAGACGAAGTCCGGAAGTCGATGCGTGATGAGGAACGGTCTCAGTCGACGATCGAAGAATAGACGATGTTCTTCAGCTGCCCCCGGAAGTTGAAGGTTCCGGACGGCATCAGCTGGGTCATGAACACCAGGCAGAGGTCCTCGTGCGGATCGACCCAGAAGATGGTCGAGGCCGCGCCGCCCCAGTAGTAGTCGCCTTCGCCCAGGGCGCCGGTGGTGACCACGTCCATGGTGCTGGCGAAGCCGAGGCCGAAGCCGACGCCCTTGTTGGTGGTCTCCGAGAAGGTCCCCAGCGCGATGTCGGTCAGGTCCTGGTCGCCGGGCAGGTGGTTGCGGGTCATCAGGTCGAGGGTGCGGGGGCCGAGGATGCGGACGCCGTCGAGTTCGCCGCCGCGGCGGAGCATCTCGCAGAAGCGCATGTAGTCGGCGCAGGTGCCGGTCAGGCCGCCGCCGCCGGAGAGGAAGGTCGCGGGCCTGAGGTAGGCGCTGGTCGCCGGATCGTCGATCAGGCCCAGGGTCTTGTCCGGATTGCGCTGGTAGTTGGCGGCGAAGCGGTGGGCCTTGTCCGGGGCGACCTGGAAGGCGGTGTCGACCATGCCCAGAGGCGCGAAGATGACGTCCTGGAGGTACTTGTCGAAGGGAACGCCGCTGATCCGCTCGACCAGGGCGCCGCAGACGTCGGTGGCCAGGCTGTACATCCACTTCGTGCCCGGCTGGAACAGCAGCGGGACCTGGGAGAGCTTGGTCATGAAGTCGGGGAGGCTGTCGGCGCCGCCGATGCTGCGGATCTTGAGGCTGCGGTAGACCTTGTCGACCGGGTGCTGGATGCCGACGCCCGGCAGGCCGCCGCCGTAGGTCAGGCCGCTCATGTGGGTGAGCACGTCGCGGATGCTGACCGGCCGGTCCAGCGGCGTGGTCTTCATCTCCTCGCCCTCGCCGGAGATCCAGACGCGCTGGTTCTTCCACTCGGGGAAGAACCGGTGGACCGGGTCGTCGAGCTGGAAGAAGCCGCGCTCGAACAGGGTCATCAGGGCGACCGAGGTGATCGGCTTGGTCATCGAATAGATGCGGAAGATGGTGTCTTCCCGCATCGGCTTGCCGCGCTCCAGGTCCATCTTGCCGAACACGCCGCTGTAGGCGAGGTGGCCATGGCGGCTGACGGCGACCTGGCAGCCGGCGATCTTGCCGGGCTCGATGTAGTGGCGGTTCAGGTGCTCGCCGATCCGCTCCAGGCGGGCGGCGTCGAGGCCGGTCCAGTTCGATTGGGCGTCCATCGGCGTCTCTCCCGGGTTCTGGTTCGTTGCCGGCATCATGGCGGATCGAAGCGGGCCGGGGCAATTCGAAAGTTGGGTACGTCTCAGGCGAGGGCGACCATGCCGCCCGGCAGAAGGTCGATGCGGCCGGCCAGCGACAGCTCGGTCAGGGCGGCGAAGACCACGGGGGCGGGCTCGCCGAGGGCGCGGACCAGTTCGTCGCGGGACACCGGGGTCGGGGAGAGGAGGGCGGCGAGGCGCTCGCGGACGGCGTCGACGTCCGCCTCGTCGGCAGGGCCGGTCCAGGGGCGGTCAGGTTCGCGGACGGAGACCTGGCGGAGCGCCTCCAGCACATCCTCCGGACCCTCGCACAGGGCCGCGCCCTGGCGGATCAGGTTGTTGGTTCCCTTGGCGCGCGGATCGAGGGGGGAGCCGGGAACGGCCAGGACCTCGCGGCCCTGTTCGCCGGCCAGGCGGGCGGTGATCAGGGAGCCGGACTTGAGCTCGGCCTCCACCACCACCACCGCCAGCGAGAGGCCGGAGATGATGCGGTTGCGGCGGGGGAAGTCGCGGGCCTGGGCGCGATAGCCGGGCGGACTTTCGGAGACCACCGCGCCCTGCTCGGCGATGCGGCGGTGGAGGTCGCGGTGTTCGGGCGGGTAGATGTCGTCGGGACCGCCGCCCAGGACGGCGATGGTCCCGGTGGGCAGCGAGCCCTCGTGTGCGGCCTTGTCGATGCCGCGGGCGAGGCCGGAGACGATGGTGACCCCTTCGGCGCCCAGCTGGGCCGCCAGGCCGCGGGCAAAGCCCTGGCCCCCGGCCGAGGCGACGCGGGCCCCGACAATGGCGGCGGTCGGACGGTTGGCGATACTGAGGTCACCGAGTCCCCAGAGGATCGGCGGCGGCGGGTCGAGGGCGGCCAGCAGGGGCGGGAAGCCGGGCTCTGCGGCGCAGAGGAGGCGGGCGCCGATCCTGTGGCCGGCGTCCAGCTCTCGGCGGGCCTCGGCGGGAGAGGGGATGCGCAAGGGCGTTGTGCGGCCGCCGCGCCGGGCGAGGTCCGGCAACACCTCGAGGACGGCAGCGGCGGAGCCGTAACGGCGCAGCAGCTGGTCGAAGGTGACCGGCCCGACCTGTTCGGTGCGGGCCAGGCGGAGCCAGGCGAGCCGCTCCTCGTCGGTCATTCCGCCTCGGGGGCAGCTTGCGCCTTCTTGGCCCCGATGCGGGGTTCCTGGCCCTTGAGGAGGCGGGCGATGTTGTCGGCGTGGCGGAGGTAGACCAGCACGGCCATGAACACCGCCACCACCGTCGCCGGATGGCCGCCCTCGGTGGCCAGGACGAAGAACGGGGCGAGGGCGACGGCCGTCAGGGCGGCGAGCGATGAGATGCGGAACAGGAAGGCCATCAGCAGCCAGGTCGCGCCGGCCAGCAGAGCCGCGGGCCAGACCAGGGCCAGCATGGTGCCGAAGAAGGTGGCGACGCCCTTGCCGCCCTTGAACTTGAGCCAGACCGGGAACAGGTGGCCAGTGAAGGCGCCGGCGGCCGCGAGGGCCATCAGCAGCTGGGTCGGCTGCTCTCCCATCTGCTGCCAGCGGCCGAAGGCGTAGGCCAGGCCCACGGCCAGGGCGCCCTTGCCGGAGTCGCCGATCAGGGTCAGCAGGGCGAGGTCCTTGCGGCCGGTGCGAAGGACGTTGGTGGCTCCGATGTTGCCGGAGCCGACGGTGCGGATGTCGATCCCGGCCATCCTTGCAGACAGGAAGCCGAACGGGATCGACCCCAGCAGGTAGCCGCCGATGGCGGCCAGGGCGAGGGTCATTACGGCAGCGGCCGCCAGAGATTCCATGAGGTGTACCTCCCGTGCGGGACGATGGGGCGCGGGTGCGGGTCAGGTCAAGGCAGGCGGAACAGCAGCAGCAGGGCCGGGATGGTCAGCAGGCTGGCGGCGGTGGTGAAGGCGACGATGCCGGCCATCAGCGGGGCGTCGCCGCCCATCTGGCGGGCGAGGACGTAGGAGGCGGCCGCGCCGGGCGCGGAGCCGACCAACAGGGCGATGCCCTGGGCGGTCCCGTCGCCGCCGGCCAGGCCCGTGAAGGTCCACATCAGGATGGGCAGGATGAGGAGCTTGACCGCGCTGACCGCCACGATCAGCCACCGTCGGCGGCGCACGTAGGCGAAGTTGAGGCCGGCCCCGGCGACGATCAGGCCCAGCGTCAGGGCGGCGTGGGACAGCAGGTCCAGGGTGTTCATCACGGCCGGCAGCTTGGGCGCATGGAGCACGTTGAGCAGGGCGCCGACCCCGCAGCCCCACAGGACGGGGTTCTGGACCAGGCCTCTCAGCGCCGGGCGCCAGCCGCCGCCCTGGCCCTCGCCCCAGCGGCTCATTACCAGCACCGAGATGACGTTGATGGTCGGGATCAGGGCGCCCAGGATCATCGCCCCGAGCGCTGCGCCTTCCGGTCCATAGACCACGGCCACCAGGGGCAGGAAGACGAAGGCGTTCCAGCGCAGGGATCCCTGGAAGACCGAGGTGTAGGCCGCGTCGGTCACCCGCAGCAGGGGCTTGGCCAGCAGGACGACGAGGGCGACGACCACCAGGCCGCCGATGGCGCCGACCGCGAGCGGGCCGGCGGAGAGGGCGGAGAAGTCGGCCTTCCATACCGCCGGGGCCAGGAAGCCTGGATAGAAGACGAAGTAGGTGATCCGCTCGATGGCGGGCCAGTGCTCCTCCGGAATGAACTTCGAGGCCTTGAGGCCCCAGCCGAGCGCGATCATCGCGAAGACGGGCAGGACGCCGAGGAGGATTGCGCTCATGGGCCGCTGAGTAGCACCTTGTGTGGAAATAGGGAGACGCCGCCATGAGCAACCGCCAGATCGTCCTTGCCGACCTGCCCAAGGGTAAGCTGGGACCGGAGCATTTCCGGCTCAGCGAGGGCGAGCGGAAGTCGCCGGGCGAGGGGGAGGTGCTGCTGAAGGTGCTGTACGTCAGCCTGGACGCGGCCAACCGGGCCTGGATGCAGGGGGCGACCTATCGCTCGGCGCTGCAGGCGGGTGACGTGATGGCCGGCGGGGCGCTGGCCGAGGTGGTCGAGTCGAAGGCCGATGGACTGGCGCCGGGCGACCTGGTGTTCGCCGACACCGGCTGGCAGGAGTATGCGGTTCTGCCTGGCAAGCGGCTGGCGAAGCTACCGCGGGTCGAGCCCCTGACCCATCTGCTGAGCGTCTACGGCGTGGCCGGGCTGACCGCCTATTTCGGCCTGCTGGAATGCGGGCGGCCGAAGGCCGGGGAGACGGTGGTGGTCTCGGCCGCCGCCGGTTCGGTCGGGCTGTTCGTCGGCCAGATCGCCAAGATCAAGGGCTGCCGGGTGGTCGGGATCGCCGGCGGGGCGGCCAAGTGCCAGATGCTGAAGGACGAGTTCGGGTTCGACGAGGCGGTCGACTACAAGGGCGGCGCCCTGTTCAAGGACCTCAAGGCGGCCGCGCCGGGCGGGATCGACGTCTATTTCGACAACACGGGCGGGGAGATCCTGGAAGCCTGTCTGTTCCAGATGAACGTGGGCGGGCGGATCGCATGTTGCGGCGCGGTCTCGCAGTACGACAGCGCCCAGCCGTTCGGACCGCGCGGGGTGCCCGGGCTGATCGTCACCAAGCGGCTTACCCTTCGCGGGTTCATCGTCAGCGATTTCGCCGACCAGAACGACCGGGCGATGGCCGACCTGCAGGCCTGGACGGCGAGCGGTCGGCTGAAGGTGCAGGAGGACGTGCTGGAGGGACTGGAGAGCCTGCCGGGGGCGCTGGTCGGGCTGCTGGCCGGGGAGAACGTGGGCAAGCGGATGGTGCGGGTGGCGGGGTAGCGATTCCTCCCCCGTGCGCTACACACCCGGAGGAGGATTGGCGTTCCGCAGCCGCTCCAGCGCGCCCTGCAGGATCCAGGTCGCCGCCAGCTTGTCGACCACCTCGCCGCGCCGTTTGCGGTTGACATCGTGCTCGTCGATCAGGACCCGGGTCACCGCCGCCGTCGACAGGCGCTCGTCCCAGAAGGCGATGGGGATGTCGCGCAGGCGCAGCAGGTTCCTGGCCAGTGCGCGGTTGGACTGGCAGCGGACGCCCTCCGTGCCGTCCATGTTGACTGGCAGGCCGATGACGATGCCCTTGGCGCCGCGGCTCTCCATCAGCTTGAACAGGGCCTCGGCGTCCTTGGTGAACCTGTCCCGCCGGATGACGTCGAGGGGGCTGGCGACGGTGCGGGTGACGTCGGACACGGCGACCCCGATGGTCTTCTCGCCCGGGTCGAGCCCGACGATGGGGGCGTATGGCGGCAGGGCGGCCGGCAGGTCGAGGAGGTCGAGGATGGCCATGGGCGGGCTGTAGGCGCGGGGGGAGGGCGCGTCAAACGCGCCATTTGCGGCCGCGCGGGTCCCGACACGCCGGTAATCCTTGCCAGAACGCCCCGGCGGCGGCTAACCACCGCCTCCTGTTTTGACTGGAGAAAAGGCCCCATGGCCGTTGACGCCGCCACCGTGCGCAAGGTCGCCAGACTGGCCCGGATCGCCGTGCCCGAGGAACAGCTCGAACCCATGGCCGGAGAGATCAACGGCATCCTGCAGTGGATCGAGCAACTGGGCGAGGTCGACACCGATGGCGTCGAGCCGATGACCTCGGCCGTGGCCCAGGCCCTGCCGCTGCGCGAGGACCTGGTCACCGACGGGGCCTGTGTCGACAAGGTGGTGCTCAACGCGCCGAAGACGGCCGATGGCTTCTTCATCGTGCCGAAGGTGGTGGAATAGATGACCGCGCTGACCTCACTGACGCTCAAGGGCGCGCTGGAAGGCCTTAAGAACAAAGCGTTTTCCGCCGTCGAACTGACGACGGCGCATGTCGCCGCCGTGGAAGCTGCCCGGCCGCTGAACGCCTTCGTCCTCGAGACCCCGGAGAAGGCGCTGGAGATGGCGGCCGCATCGGACGCGAAGATCGCCGCTGGGAACGCCGGTCCGCTGGAAGGCGCGCCGTTGGGCATCAAGGACCTGTTCTGCACCCAGGGGGTGCGGGCGACGGCCTGTTCGAAGATCCTCGGGGACTTCAAGCCGCCCTACGAGAGCACGGTGTCCGCCAACCTGTTCGGCGATGGCGCGGTGATGCTGGGCAAGCTCAACATGGACGAGTTCGCCATGGGCTCGTCCAACGAAACCAGCGCCTTCGGCCCGGTAGCCAACCCCTGGAAGATCAAGGGCGGCAACCAGACGCTGACCCCCGGCGGCTCGTCGGGCGGCTCGGCCGCCGCAGTGGCGGCAGACCTCTGCCTGGGGGCCACGGCGACCGACACCGGCGGCTCGATCCGCCAGCCGGCGGCGTTCACGGGAACCGTGGGGATCAAGCCGACCTACGGCCGCTGCTCGCGCTGGGGCGTGGTGGCGTTCGCCAGTTCGCTCGACCAGGCCGGGCCGATCGCCAAGACGGTGGAGGACGCGGCCATCCTGCTGACCAGCATGGCCGGTCACGATCCCAAGGACAGCACCAGCCTGGACGTGGAAACCCCTGACTTCGCGAGCTTCGTCGGCAAGTCGGTGAAGGGCCTGCGGGTCGGGGTGCCGAAGGAATACCGGGTCGACAACATGCCGGCCGAGATCGACGCCCTGTGGGAACAGGGGGTCGCCTGGCTGCGCGAGGCCGGCTGCGAGATCGTCGAGGTGTCGCTGCCGCACACCAAGTACGCCCTGCCGGCCTACTATATCGTCGCCCCGGCCGAGGCCTCCTCCAACCTCGCCCGCTACGACGGCATGCGCTACGGCCTTCGGGCCGAGGGCCGGAACCTCACCGAGATCTACGAGAACACTCGGGCGCAAGGCTTTGGCGCGGAAGTGAAAAGGCGGATCCTGATCGGCACCTACGTGCTCAGCGCCGGCTACTATGACGCCTACTACCTGAAGGCCCTGAAGGTGAGGCGGCGGATCGCCGAGGACTTCGACCGGGCCTGGGAGCAGTGCGACGTGCTGCTGACCCCGACGGCGCCGTCGGCGGCCTTCGCGCTCGGCGAGCGGACCGCCGATCCGATCGCCATGTACCTCAACGACGTGTTCACGGTGACCACCAACCTGGCCGGCCTGCCGTCGATCAGCGTGCCGGCGGGCCTGGACGCTCAGGGGCTGCCGCTCGGGCTGCAGCTGATCGGGCGGGCGCTGGACGAGGGCACTGTGTTCGCCGCGGCGAGCGCGATCGAGAAGGCCGCCGGGTTCAAGGCCCGGGCGGAGCGGTGGTGGTGATGAGCGACGGAAAGACGATCAAGGGTCGCACCGGCGACTGGGAGATGGTGCTGGGCCTTGAGGTCCATGCGCAGGTGGCCAGCAATTCCAAGCTGTTCAGCGGCGCCGCTGTCGGATTCGGCGCGGGCCCGAACGAGCAGGTGTCGCTGGTCGATGCCGCCATGCCGGGGATGCTGCCGGTTCTGAACCGCTATTGCGTCGAGCAGGCGGTGCGGACGGGGCTGGGGCTCAAGGCGAAGATCAACCTGAAGAGCCGGTTCGACCGCAAGAACTACTTCTATCCCGACCTGCCGCAGGGCTACCAGATCAGCCAGTTCGACCAGCCGATCGTCGGCGAGGGGGTGGTGCTGGTGGAGCGGGCCGACGGGTCGAGCTTCACCGTGCGGATCGAGCGGCTGCACCTGGAGCAGGACGCCGGCAAGTCGATCCACGACCTGGATCCCAACGCCACCTATGTGGACCTCAACCGGTCGGGCACGGCGCTGATGGAGATCGTCTCGCGGCCCGACATGAGAACCGCAGAAGAAGCAGCGGCTTACGTCAAGAAGCTGCGGGCCATCCTGGTGACCCTGGGCACCTGCGACGGGGACATGGAGAAGGGCAACCTCCGGGCCGACGTCAACGTCTCGGTCTGCCGCCCTGGCGATTATGAGCGGTTCCGGGAGACCGACGACTTCAGCCACCTGGGCACGCGCTGCGAGATCAAGAACGTCAACTCCTACCGCTTCATCCAGCAGGCCATCGAGTACGAGGCGCGGCGCCAGATCGAAATCCTCGAGGACGGCGGCAGGATCGACCAGGAGACCCGGCTGTTCGACCCGACCAAGGGCGAGACCCGGTCGATGCGGTCGAAGGAGGACGCGCACGACTACCGCTACTTCCCGGACCCGGACCTGTTGCCGCTGGTGCTGGACCCGGCCTGGGTGAAGGAGATCGAGGCGGGGCTTCCCGAACTGCCGGACGCCAAGAAGGCGCGGCTGCAGAGCCAGTATGGCCTGAGCGCCTACGACGCCGGGGTGCTGACCGCGGACGCCGCCCTGTCGGCCTATTTCGAGGCGGCGGCGGTCGGGCGCAACGCCAAGCTGGTGGCCAACTGGACGACCAACGACCTGGCCGCCAAGCTGGCGGCCGACGGGCTGGAGTTCGACGCCTCGCCGATCCCGCCGGCCAACATCGCCGCCCTGGTCGAGCTGATCGAGAAGGAAACCATCTCCTCCAAGATCGCCAAGCAGGTGTTCGAGCACATGTGGGCCGGGGAGGGGGCGCCGGCCGCCATCGTCGAGAAGCATGGCCTGGTGCAGGTGACCGACACCGGAGCGATCGAGGCGGTGGTCGAAAAGCTGATCGCGGCCAACCCGGGCCAGGCGGAGGCCGTGAAGGCCAAGCCCCAGGCCATCGGCTGGTTCGTCGGACAGGTGATGAAGGAGATGGCCGGCAAGGCCAACCCGGCGGCGGTGAACGCCATCCTGAAGGCGAAGCTGGGCGTGGAGTAGGCCCCGTCATCCCGGACGGCCGCAGGCCGAGCCGGGACCCAGGCGGACCGGGCGCGCAATTCGCCACAGCAGGCTGCGGTGGAGGTGGCCCGTGGGCGCGGCTCTCAGCGCCGGGCGCTACGGCCGGGATGACGGAGGTTTGGGATCCCGCTTCGCGCCGTCCAGGGTCTGGCTGGCCTTGGCCTTGCGGGCGGATTCGAGGGACTTGTCAGCCGCAGTCCGGCCGAACCTGGCGCGGTTCTCGGCCGCCGTCTGCTTGCCGACGGTCCTGGCGCGGGCCTTGCGGGCCTTGTTGAGGTTGATGAGGTCGGCCATCCGCTGACCCTAGCCAAGGAAACCGACCGGCTCCAGGGCCGTTGTTGAGCCCGGGCGGGCCCTTCAGTCTGGAGCGTAGCCATGATCCAACCCACCGCCATCCGCGAGCACATGGAAGTCGTCGGTTCGGACGGCATCCATGTCGGCCGTGTCGACCACGTGACCGGCGCCGAAATCGAACTGGCCAAGATCGACCTGGCCGGCGGATTCAAGCATCACATGATCCCGCTCAGCTGGGTCGAACAGGTCGATGACGAAGACGACAAGGTCCGCCTGACCCTGACCGCCGAGGCCGCCAAGGCCGCCTGGCGCGACAAGCACTAGGGTCGCCGCCGGCTGACCGCCGGCCTGATTGCCGCAGGACATCGAACACCGTAGCCTCAACGGCGGAGTGGCGCCGATGTCCGAAAATCCCGATCGCGCCCTGCCGGCGTGGATTCTCGACCGTTTCGGTCCTGAGCCGACCGAACGGCTGATCGGCCATCCGCGCTTCGTCGATGCGTTGAAGATGTCGACCCTGGGGGCGCTGGCCCACTATGAGGCGGACCGGACGATTTCCGACATCCTCAAGGACCTGGGGCGGTTCTACGTCGGCGTGCTCTGTGTCTACCTGCACGCGACGCCGGGGGGGCTGACGCTCAGCCGGTTGAGAACCCTGTGCGACCAGTCGCAGACCATCAGCGCCACGGCGGCCGAGGCCCTGCTGGGGTACATGCGCGACATCGGTTTTGTCGAGCCGGTTTCCGCCCAGCCGGACCGGCGGGCCCTGGTGCTCGCGCCCACCGCCGCCCTGTGGGACAACCTGCGCGACCGCATGCGGCTGGAAGTGGCGGCGGCGGCGCTGCTGGAGCCGCGGCTTGGGCCCTTGCTGGCGGCCTGGGAGGCTCCCGAGACCTTCGCCGCCTTCATGGCCGTACAGGGGCGCGACGCCGTGGTCATCGCCGGGCTCGACAGGGGACCTCCCACCGGGCTTGGGATCCTGTTCAGCCGCAACGCCGGGCCGCTGCTGCTGATGGCGATCATGGCGGGCGCGGGGCCGGAGGACGACTTTCCGCCCCAGGGCCGGTTGCGGCTGTCGATGAACGCCCTGGCCCAGGCCTTCGACGTCTCGCGGGCGCACGTGGCGCGGTTCGTCGCTGCGGGAGAGGAGGCCGGCTACTTCGAGCGGCTCGGGGACGGGCGCGAACTGCGCTTCACCCCGGAGCTGCGCGAAATCCTGCGAGGCTTCTACGCCCGCACCTACGCCCAGAGCATCGCGGCCGGCCTGGAGGCGATGGGCCGGCTGGGCCTGGGAGAGCCCCCTAATTCAGGAGGGAATTTGACGGAATCAAATCGCGCCCTGCTCTAGAGCTTCTGCCCGATCGACCAGCTGTGCCCGTACGGGTCCTTCAGCTGCCCATAGCGGTCGCCCCAGAACTGGTCCTCCAGCGGCATGATCACGGTCGCCCCGGCCGCAACGGCGCGGTCCCACCACGTCTTCGCATCGTCGACCTGCAGGTGCAGGGTCACCCGCGCCGCCGGGGGCGCCGAGCCGCTGAAGTCGTCGGACAGCATGATGATGCTGCCGTTGATCACCAGCTGGCTGTGCATGATCAGGCCGCTGTCGGGGCCGGTGTTGCGGAACCGCTCCTGGGCGCCGAACGCCTTCTGGTAGAAGGCCACCGCCGCCTTGCCGCCGGTCACGGTGAGGTAGGGATAGACCCCGGGCGGCGTCTCGGGAGGCTGGCTGAACGCGGTCATCGGCGGGCTCCATTGTTATGCGGTGTGGGACCAGGGACAGGTTGGAATCCAACCTGCCCCAACTTCCGGCTCAGATCGCGTCGCGCAGCAGGGTCAGCGCCATGGCGACGGCCGCCAGCTGGACGTCGATGCGGTCGGGCCCCTCGAAGCGCTCGACAGCGTGGCGAATGCCGGCGTTGGCGCGGGCGGTGGCGAAGTGCACGGTGCCGACCGGCTTCATCGGGGTGCCGCCGCCGGGCCCCGCAACACCGGTGATCGCCACCGCCAGGTGGGCGTTGCTGTTCTCCAGCGCCCCCTCGGCCATCGCCCGCGCCACCGGCTCGGAGACCGCCCCATGGTCGGCCAGCAGGTCGCCGGCCACGCCGAGCAGCTCCTGCTTGGCCCGGTTGGAATAGGTGACGAAGCCCCGCTCCAGCACGTCCGAGGCCCCTGGGATGGCGCACAGCGCGCCGGACACCAGGCCGCCGGTGCAGCTCTCGGCGGTGACGATCCGCAGCGACCGGTCACGGCATTCCTCCAGCAGCAGCCGGGCCAGGGTCTGGATCTCGAGGGAAAACATGGCGGCTCCTTGCCGTCGGGGGCTCTGGTCAAATCGGCGCGACAGCCCAACATCGCCCGGCTGGCCGTTCAAGACGATTCGGAAAACCCATGACCGCTGCCGACGCCGTTCCCGTCCCCGCCGAGCCTGGCGATCCGGTCGCCCGGGAAAGCATCCCCTGGATCTACGTCCTGGCGGTGTTCTGCGGCGCGGCCATGGTGTTCATGGTCCAGCCGATGGTGGCCAAGCTGGTGCTGCCCCAACTCGGCGGCTCGCCGCAGGTGTGGAACACCTCGATGGCCTTCTTCCAGGGGGCCCTGCTGGTCGGCTACGGCTACGCCCACTTCCTGCAGAAGATCCCCCGCGCCCGCACCCAGATCCTGATCCACCTCGGCGTGATGCTGGCCGCCGCCCTGGTGCTGCCGCTGCGCATCACCGGCCTGTTCGGCGAGCCGGGCGCCACCCCGCCGGCCCTCTGGCTGATCGGCGTGCTGGCGGTCTCCATCGGGGCGCCGTTCGCCGCCCTGTCGGCCACCGCGCCCCTGGTCCAGGCCTGGCACGCCAAGGTCCACGGCCGCCAGGGCGGTCCCGAGCCCTGGGCCCTCTACGCGGCCAGCAACCTCGGCAGCCTGCTGGCCCTGCTGGCCTACCCGGCGGTGATTGAGCCCAGCCTGCTGTTGCAGGACCAGCGCTGGGGCTGGAGCGGCCTCTATGCGGTGTTCATCGTC
>DASPLD010000354.1:0-2312 GCA_035627755.1 Caulobacter sp.
CAGGTGCACCAGGGTCTCGCTGGCCCCCTCGAAGGCCTCCTGGGCGTAGAGCACCGAGAGGTTCGCCTTCTGCCGTTCGGCCGGCATGGTCACCGCCAGTCCGGCCACGGCCGCCAGAGCCACGTCGAGGGCCGCTTCGGCCTCGAACAGTTGCTTGGCCACCGCTTCCATCGCGGCGCGTCGTTGCTGCAGCATAGTCGCCTCCTCCAGCCCCCGTCCGGGGCAATCCTGTTGAAAGTCCGGGCGATCCGCCCGGACCGTCTCAGGTCAGGGGCGGATCAGTTGTTGCAGGGCCAGGAGCCCCGACAGGGTGGTGCCGAAGGCCAGGGCGGTGAACAGCATGATGGCGCCGATCACCCCCAGCCTCTGGACAGGCCCTAGGCCATTGAGCCGTCCTCCAGGCTCGGGGGCGAAAAGTCGCCGTCCATAACCGCGAAGGCCGCGCACAAGATCTCCCGAAGGACCATCTCCGGCGGGAGCCAGCGGCTCTGCTTGCGGACCGCGGAAATCAGCTCCGGGGTCGCGGAGGCCATCGCCGGGCTCGAAGACAGGCTGACGAGCTGTCGCTCCAGCTGCTCCCAGGTCCACACGGGCAGCGGCGTTCTCGTTTGCGGGCTGCTCCGGAAGGAGGCTTCGAACCGGTCCACCTCGCTCTTCATCCACAGGGCCTGCCTGAGGCCCGGGCTGAGCGCGGTGTTGTGATCGTTTGCGGGGGTCATGGTCTGCTCCGACTTGCGGAGCAGACGATGCCGCCTCGCCGGACGGCGGCGCCATGACCGGCGTCATGCCTGACACGCCGCGTGTCATGCCACCCTCGGCCTGGCGCAGCAGGCGCGCGGCCTCGTACCGGCTGGTGACTCCGACTTTTTCCCGGGCCTTGCGCAGATGGTTGACCACGGTGTGATCGGCGATGCCGAGCTCGCGGCCGATCTCCTTGCTGTTCAGATGGTCCCCGACCAGCCGCAGGATCTGGCGTTCACGCTCGGTGAGTGTCGCCAATCCCTGCTCCCTGTTCGCGCCTTTCCCAGTCATCCTGACACCCAATCGCCCCATCAAGGCGGGGGATCGACCACCGGTTCCACCGGCTCTCCCTACCGCCCCCCGGTAGAAACCATACCCTGAACGGCGTTGGACTAGAATGACCTTTCTAGACCCACCGCCTATCTCCCTTGAACAGGCGCCGCCGACGGCCGCCGAAGTGTTCAACAGGAGCCGCCATGGCCGCCGCCAAGAAGACCAAGACCGCCCCCAAGAAGGCCCCGGAAACGGGCGCCGACGCCGACATCGCCCGGAAGATCTGGCTGGCCGGCGTCGGCGCCTACGGCCGCGCCTTCACCGAGGCCCGCGAGTCGGCCGAAAAGCTGGCGCTGGGCGCCGGCGAGGCCTTCGACCAGCTCGTCGCCAAGGGCGAGGAGATCGAGGACACGGTCCGCGACCGCATCGCCGCCGCTCCGGCCGGCAAGAAGGTCGCGACCCTGATGGACGATCTGACCAAGCAATCGAAGGCCCGCCGCGCCGCCCTCGAGGAGCGGATCGGCAAGGTGCGCAAGTCGCTCACCGAGACCTTCGCCCCCTACAACCTCGCCGCCCTCGGCGAGGCGGTGCAGGCGCTCGCCACCCAGGTCGAGGCCCTCACCGAGGAAGTCGCCGCCCTGAAGGCCGAGAAGGCCGCCAGGAAGACCCCCGCGAAGGCGACCCAAGAGGTCGCCTGAGCCCAACTTCCGATGGCTGCATCCGCGTAGCGATCCCACCCCTCCCCCCAGGGGATCAGGATGCAAAAGAGGCCGTCGGAAGCATGACCTGGGCCGCCGCCCGAGCCACGAGCTCCCGCGGCGGCCCAGTGTCGCCCCTTAGGGACAGGGCGACGGCGTGGAAGGCCACGCCCGTCGCCATCTGGGCCGCCAGTCCGTCCCGCGCCTCGGCCGAGGCCTTGATCGCTCCGGCCTTGCCCAGCGCCTTGAGGCAGTCCGCCAGCCCCGCAACCATTCCTGCCATCAACCGCCGCGCCGAGGCCGCCACCGCCTCGTTGCCCATCGCCAGGGCCGGCTCGCGCCAGAAGAAGCGGGCGTCCCAGGCCTCCTCGACCAGGATATGGACATGGGTCCACAGGGTTTCGATGTCGGGCTGCCTGGCGCAGGCCTCTCGCGCCGCCTCCAGCACCATCTCCACCTCGGCCGCGTGCGCCGCCATCAGCTCGGCCAGGATCTGGGGCTTGCCCTTGAAATGGTAGTAGAGGTGGCCGGCGCTGATCCCGAGGGACGAGGCGATGTCGACCGCCGACAGGGGCCCCACGCCCTCGGCGTTGAACAGGG
>DASPLD010000355.1:0-4898 GCA_035627755.1 Caulobacter sp.
GAGGGAGCCGCCGGGCCCACCGAAGGCAGCCCAGGGCGCGCTGTTCGAGGAGGAGTGATGACCGGCCTCCCCATCCCCACCGCCGGCGTTTTCATCGGCCGCGAGCACTGCCTGCCCGTCCGCGTCTATTACGAGGACACCGACTTCTCCGGCGTCGTCTACCACGCCAACTACAGCCGCTATTTCGAGCGCGGCCGCAGCGACTTCCTGCGCCTGGCCGGGGTCAGCCACAGCGACCTGCTCGACGGGGAGACCCCCATCGCCTTCGTGGTCACCCGCATGGAGATCGACTTCCGGCGCCCGGCCCGCATCGACGACGCCCTGGTCGTCCGCACCACCTACGACCGGGTCAAGGGGCCCCGCCTGTTCGTCAGCCAGTCCATCACCCGCGGCGAGGAGATCATCGCCCAGGCCGTGGTCAACGCCGCCTGCATCCGCCTGGACGGCCGCCCCGCCAAGCCGCCGCCAGGCATGGCCGACAAGCTGCGGCCGTGGTTCCTGCCGGAACAAGTCTAGACATATTCATTTTGGCCGTTTCAGCCGTCAGATTGCGACGATGGCTTTTACCGTCGCCACTGTAGTCCGCGCGACCTCGACGCCGGCTACAGCCGCCAGCAGCCGGGCTACGGCGCAGGCTACGCCCGAGGCCACGTCCGCGGACCCCCAGCTCCGCTTCGGTAGCGCCCGGACTTAATCCATGACCTCAGCCACTTTCTCCCGTCATCCCGGCCGCAAGCCCGCAGGGCTGGAGAGCCGGGACCCAGGAGGGCGGGATCTCACTGTCCAACGCAGCCTTTCAGGCGGCGCCCCGTCGCGCCTGGGTCCCGGCTCTCCGCTGCGTTCCGGCCGGGATGACGGCAAATGGGATGGTCCGATCCTGCCCCGCCATGCGCGCAACCGGCGAGCCCGCTGGAATTCCGGTCACCTCCGGTTAACCAGTAGGGCACAAGTCAATTGGACGCCTTATTGTCACCAAAGCCGCGCAGATGATGCCGGTAAGATGAAGCCGCCCGCAGGGGGAGCCCGAACCACCGCATGGAACCACAAGCCGTCTCCGCCGAGAGCTTCTCCTTCCTCCAGCTGTTCCTGAAGGCCGACTGGGTCATCAAGGGGGTGATGATCGGGCTGGCCCTGCTGTCGCTGGTCAGCTGGGCGGTGATCCTCGACAAGTTCGTGCGGTTCGGCGGCCTCAACCGCCAGGCCAACGCCTTCGAGGACAAGGTCGGTTCCGGCCGCCCCCTGGAGGAGGTGGCCCAGGAGGCCGGCAACTCCAAGCACCCCCTGCCCCGGCTGCTGAACGCCGCCCTCCGCGAGTGGCGCGACACCCGCGCCAAGGGCGCCATCGGCGACACCCAGACCGCCCTGCTGATCCAGCGGATCGACCGGGTGCTGGACAGCAACATTGCCCGCGAAAGCCAGAAGGCCGAGGAGGGCCTGGGCACCCTGGCCATCGTCGCGACCGCCAGCCCCTTTATCGGCCTGTTCGGCACCGTCTGGGGGATCATGAACGCCTTCAAGAACATCGCCCTGGAGCAGAACACCAGCCTGCCGGTCGTGGCGCCCGCCATCGCCGAGGCCCTGTTCGCCACGGCGCTGGGGCTGATCGCCGCCATCCCGGCCTACATCGCCTACAACAAGTTCTCGACCGACGCCGGCAAGTTCGCCGGCCGGCTGGAGAGCTTCGCCGACGACCTCTCCACCGCCATCCAGCGCCGCCTGGCCGAGAAGGTCTGAGCCATGGCGCTCTCGGCCAACGACGCCTTCGGGGCGGGGGGCGGGCGGCGGCGTCGGCGGGGCCGCGGCCGCCGCGGCGCCCTGTCGGAGATCAACGTCACCCCGCTGGTGGACGTCATGCTGGTGCTGCTGATCATCTTCATGATCTCGGCCCCGCTGCTGACCAGCGGCGTCTCGGTGGAGCTGCCCAAGACCGAGGCCGGCTCGCTGCAGGACCAGTCGGAGCCCCTGACCCTGACCATCAACAAGATCGGCGATCTCTACGTCGGTGAGGAGCCGATCCCGTTCGAGGCGCTGAAGCCTAGGATTTCAGCCCTGGCCAACCAGGACTTCGACCGGCCGGTCTATGTCCGCGCCGACGGCGAGGCGTCCTACAAGGCGGTGGCCCAGGTGATGGCGGCGCTCAGCACCGGCGGCTTCAAGAAGATCAACCTGATCACCGACACCGGCGGCCCGTCCTCGGGGCCGCTGTCGGACGAGGCCGGCGAGTGAGGATGGCCTGATGGCCCGCGAACGACGCCAGATCGCGCCGGCGCTCATCGCCTCCCTCGCCGTCCACGTCGGCCTGGCCGCGCTCGCCCTCTATGCCTGGCCGCAGGCGTCCAAGCCGCTGGCCATCGCCGGCGTGCCGGTCACCATCGTCAGCGATGGGCCGCCGGAGCTGCGCAAGACCATCGAGGGGCCCGAGGAACTGGACGCCCTCACCGAAGAGCCCATCCCCCTGCCGCCGGAGCCGGTGGCGCCGGAGGCCCCGATCCCCGCCCCCGAGCCGCCCAAGACCAAGCCGGCCGAAAAGCCCAAGCCTCCGCCGCAGCCGTCGCCGGGCAAGCGGGCCGAACTGGACTTCGACGACCTGGAAAGCCGGATCAACAAGTCCGGCGGCGGCCAGCCCAAGAGCGGCGGCAAGAAGGGCCCGACCCGGCCCCCGACCTCCCCGACCCCCAAGCCCGACGGCAAGCTCGGCGGCGGCCCGCAGGGGTTCGCCCTGGAGGGGCTGCAGGCCCAGGTGCAGCGGCGCTGGCGGCCCAACTGCTGGGCCGAGGGAGCCCGCAGCGTGAGGATCATCGTCGAGTTCAACCTCTCGCCGATGGGGCGGCTGCTGGACGATCCCAAGGTGGTCGGCCGCTCCGGCCCGGCGCACCTGCTCGGTCCCGAGGAGGCCCGGGTGCTGGCCGCCATCCGCCAGGCTGAGCCGTTCCGGGACGTGCCCGACGGCCTGGCCGGCCAGCGGATCAAGATGAACTTCAACGTGGTGAGCGCATGCATCTGACGCGCCCGCCTCATTCCCGTCCATCGCCCTGGCCATGCTCGCAAGCCATGAGGACCCGTCGATGACCATCCGTTCGCTGCTGATCACCCTCTGCGCCCTGTTCATGGGCATGGCCGCCCTGCCCGGCGCGGCCGCCGCTCAGGTCGAGATCGACATCAACCAGGGCAACATCCAGCCGGTGCCCATCGCGGTGCCGGCCTTCACCGGCGGCGGCCGCGGCGCCGACATCGCCCAGGTGATCAGCGCCAATCTCGAACGCTCCGGCTTCTTCGCCCCGATCGACCCGGCGGCCTTCCCCGAGCGCAACCTGGACATCGCCGTCCAGCCCCGGTTCGAGGGTTGGAAGGCCATCGACGCCCAGATCCTGGTCAATGGCGCGGTGGCGGTGGAGAGCGACGGCCGGATGCGGGTCGACTTCCGCCTGTGGAACGTCGGCGACGGCCAGCCCCTGCTCGGCCTGCAGTTCACGTCCACGCCCGAGAACTGGCGCCGGGTCGCCCACAAGATCAGCGACCAGATCTATGAGCGGCTGACCGGAGAGACCGGCTATTTCGACACCCGGGTGGTGTTCATCGCCGAGAGCGGCCCGCGCGGGAAGCGCGTCAAGCGCCTGTCGATCATGGACCAGGACGGCGCCAACAACAGCTACCTGACCGACGGCAGCTACATCGTCATGACCCCCCGCTTCTCGGCCGGCAGCCAGGAGATCACCTACATGGCCCTGCGGCCGACAGGGTCTTCCATCTACCTGTTCAACATCGAGACCGGGCGGCAGGAAACACTCGGGCGCTTCAGCGGCATGGTGTTCGCCCCGCGCTTCTCGCCGGACGGCAAGCGGGTGGTGTTCAGCGTCGAGAAGAACGGCAACAGCGACCTCTACCTGATGGACCTGCGCAGCCGCGCCCAGACCCGGCTGACCAGCGACCCGGGCATCGACACCTCCGGCAGCTTCTCGCCCAACGGCGGCCAGATCGTCTTCAACTCCGACCGCGGGGGCTCCCCGCAGCTCTATGTGATGAACGCCGACGGCTCGGGCGTGCGCCGCATCTCCAGGGGCGGCGGGCGGTACACCACCCCGGTCTGGAGCCCCAAGGGCGACTTCATCGCCTTCACCAAGCAGGCGGGCGGGGTGTTCCACATCGGGGTCATGCGACCGGACGGGTCGGACGAGCGCATCCTGACCACCAGCTATCTCGACGAGGGCCCGACCTGGGCTCCCAACGGCCGGGTGCTGATGTTCTTCCGCGAAGGCCGGGGCGGCGAACCGCGGCTGTGGAACGTTGACATCACCGGCCGCATTCTACGTCCGGCGCCCTACCAGGGCTCGGGATCCGACCCCGCCTGGTCGCCGCTGCTCGACTAGAGGGGTTTCGCAAATCTCAGCGCTCAACCCGCAAATGAATTGTGGTCCTCGCGCCGCAAATCCACGGCAATGTGAGGACCAGCTCAGTTTTTCGTCGCACGCGTTCAAGGATCGGCGCCACTATCGGGCCGACAGTTCAGCCGAGGAGGAAGCCCGATGCGCTTCAATGCCCAAAGCGCCCTTAGACTGGCGCTGATCGCCACCGCCGCTGCTTCGCTGGCGGCCTGCGCCAGCAAGCCCAAGCCCAATCCGGGGGCCGGCGATCCGCCGCCCTCGCGCCCCGACCGGCCCTACACTCCGCCGCCGGGTCCAGGTCCGGTGGACAGCCGGCCGATCCCGGGCTCGACCCAGGACTTCATCATCAACGTCGGCGACTTCGTCTACTTCGACCTCGACAGGTACGACATCCGCTCCGACGCCATGCCGGTGCTGGACGCCCAGGCCGCCTGGCTGCGCCGCTATCCCAACGTGCGCATCCGCATCGAGGGCAACTGTGACGAACGCGGCACCCGCGAGTACAACCTCGCCCTC
>DASPLD010000356.1:0-6682 GCA_035627755.1 Caulobacter sp.
GCGGCTCCGGTGGCGCCGTGGCGGCCCTCAGCCGCGCCGAACAGGCCGGGGCCGCCTCCCCTCGGATCGTCCATGTCATGTTGCTGACCGGGCCCGGTTCCGACTTCTGGCTGAAGGGCGAACAGGCCGCCTACATCGCCGCCGGCGCGGCGCCCGGAACCGGCCCCGGATACCGCCATGTGACCTCCGTCGCCGAGGTCCGCGCGGCCGTCGCCGCCGCGAAGGCCGAGGGCGCGAGCGGCATCAAGCTGCACAGCGGCTTCACCCCGGACCTGGTTCGGGCGGCGGCCGAGGCGGCCCGCGGAGAGGGCCTGAAGGTCTGGTCCCACGGCTACCTCGACGGGGTCCGTCCCTCGGAGATCGTCGAGGCGGGCGGCGCGGTGCTCTCCCATGCCGACATGCTGGCCTACGAGGGCGTCGATGACCTCGCCGCCCTGGCCGGTCGCCCCCACGTCGAGCGCACCCGCTCTGCGATGGCCGCCACCCCGCCGGACGGACCGCGCCTGGCCTCCCTGTTCGAACGCATGCGCACGCGCGGCGTCTTCCTCGAACCGACCATCCTCGTCATGGGCGGCCCCGACGGCGGGCCCTACATCGACTGGGTCGCCGCCGCCACCCGCCAGGCCCACCTGCGCGGCGTCAGGCTCTGCGTCGGCGCCGACGCGCTCGGCGGCTCCTCGCCGAACATCCACGCCGAGCTGCAGCTGCTGGTTGACCGCGTGGGCCTGACCCCGCTCGAGGCGATCACCGCAGCCACCCGCCACGGCGCTCTGGCCCTCGGCCTCACCGACCTCGGAACCCTTGAGCCGGGCAAGCGCGCCGACCTTGTGATCCTGACCGCCGACCCTGCCCGCGACATCCGCAACACCCAGACCGTCTGGGGCGTGATCAAGGGCGGCGAGCTGTACGAACGCGCCCGTCCGATGCCGATTCCGCCGGGCGCCAAGCCCCCGCCAACCGCCGGGCCGTGACCGGATGCCCCGGCGGCCGATATGGGTTTGCATGCCGGCCTCGAACCGGCTATCAGCCGCCTTCCTGGGGTGACGTGGCCGAGTGGCTGAAGGCACCGGTTTGCTAAACCGACGTACGGTGTAAAGCCGTACCGAGGGTTCGAATCCCTCCGTCACCGCCAGCCTTCCAAACTGACCGTTGTTAACCCGGCGCTTAAGCCCGCCATGGCAAGGTCGGCGGGTCATGACCTCCACCCCCGCCCCTCGCCCCTCCGACCGGGAGGGCGCCGTTGTCGACGAGCCCTGGGTCGCCGCCGCCAAGGCCTTGCGCGACGACCTGCGGCGCCGGGGCGGCGAGGAAACGGAGGCGACCTCCGAAGACCGCCGCGGGCCGCTGCGGCCGGGGCGTCTCACCCCGCTGCGCAACCGCATCCAGGCCCGGCTGGTCGGGAGGCTGTTCCGCATTGTCGACAACGGTTCGCTGGTCGCCCTGGCCGTCGCCGGGGCCCATGCCGCCACGCCCGCCGGCTGGGTCAACGCCAGCCTGATGCAGGTCGCCCCCTATGCGGCCGGCGCCCTGACCATGATCTGGCTGCTCGCGGCCGTCGGCCTCTACCGCTTCCCGCTCTACGGTCGGCTGTGGACCCGGCTGGCCCGCCTCACCGCCGCCTTCGGGCTGGGCGGCGCGTTACTCGCCGCCGCCACTTGGCTCGTCGGCGGCAACCCGCCCGCGCCGGAGCTCGGCCTCTGGTTCGGCTTGGCCTTCGTCAGCCTGGCCCTGCTGCACGGCATCTGGTGGCTGATGGTCCTTGGCTGGCGCAAGAGCGGCCTGCTGATCCCCAACATCGTGATCGTCGGGGCCACCGAGTCCGCCGATCGGCTGATCGAGGCGGCGCTGAAGAGCCGCGAGGTCAACGTCGTCGGGGTGTTCGACGACCGTCTGGGCCGCGCCCCGCCCAACATCCGCGGGGTGCCGGTGCTGGGCGACCTCGACGCCCTGATCGGTCACCGGATCATGCCCTATGTCGACCAGGTCGTGATCGCCGTCACCTCCTCGGCCCGGGACCGGGTGCGGATGCTCACCGAGCGGCTCAGCGTGCTGCCCAACGACATCTCCCTGGTCATGGACATGGACGCCGAGGCGGCGCCGGCCGCCATCAGCCGCATCGCCGACGCCCCGCTGGCCCGGGTCGCGGGCGTTCCCACCGACGAGAAGCGGGCCGCGCTCAAGCGCCTTCAGGACCTCGTCATCGGGACCGTCGCCCTGGTCCTGTTCGCCCCGCTGATGGCCCTGGTGGCCTTGTTGATCAAGCTCGACAGCCCCGGCCCGGTGTTCTTCCGCCAACGCCGCCACGGGTTCAACAACGAGGAAATCCGCGTCTGGAAGTTCCGCTCGATGCGGCACGAGACCGCGGATCACACCGCCAGCCGCCAAGTCACCGGCGACGATGACCGCATCACCTCGGTCGGCCGCATCATCCGGCAAACCAGCATCGACGAGCTGCCGCAGCTGTTCAACGTCCTGGCGGGCGAGATGAGCCTGGTCGGTCCCCGGCCCCACGCGGTCGGCATGAAGACCGGCGACACCGAGAGCGCTCGGCTGGTCGCCGAATACGCCCACCGCCACCGCCTCAAGCCGGGCATGACCGGCTGGGCCGCCGTCAACGGCTCGCGCGGCCCGGTCGACACGCCGGAGCTTGTCCAGCGCCGGGTGGCCCTCGACATCGACTACATCGAGCGCCAGTCCTTCTGGCTCGACCTCTACATCATGGCCATGACCGTTCCCTGCCTGATCGGCGACCGGCACGTGGTGCGGTAGGCCGATGTTCTGGCGCGGCGTCCTCGGCTATTTGCCGGTGAACCTGGCCCAGGGCCTGGTCGGCCTGCTGACCATCATCGTCTTCACCCGGCTGCTGACCCCGGAAGACTACGGCGTCTACGCCCTGGCCTATTCGGCCATGGTGCTGGCTCACACCTTCCTGTTCACCTGGACCGAAGCGGCCATGGCCCGCTTCCAGGCCCAGGCGCGCGAGCGCGGCGAGACCGCCGACCACATGCTGACCCTCTACCGCGCCTGGTCGCTACTGGGGGTCGGGTTCCCGATCCTGGCCGGCGCCCTGGTCTGGGTCGCGCCGATGAGCCCGGAGCTGAAGGTGGCGGTGAGCGCCGGCCTCGCCGCCATCCTGTTCCGCAGCTGCATCAAGCTGGTTCAGGAGCGCCGACGCGCCGACGGCGAAGTCGCCTCGGCCGCCGCCCTCGACATCGTCCAGACCATCGGCGGCTTCGCCGTCGGCGCGGCGCTGGCGGCCATGGGCATGGGCGGCGCCTCCCCCCTGGTCGGTTCGGCCGCCATCGCCGCCCTCTGCCTGGCCTTCGTCTTCCCAGGCGAGCGGAAGCTGCTGATCGGCGGGCATTGGCAGCCAAGGCGGGCGCGGGAATACGCCGCCTATGGGGTGCCGATCTCCCTCTCGCTGATCCTGTCGCTGGTCATCGCCAGCACCGACCGCTTCGTGCTCGGCGCCGTGCTCGGCGAGGCCAGCGTCGGCGTCTACCACGCCGGCTACAGCCTCGCGAACCGCACCCTGGACGTAGTCTTCGTCTGGCTGGGCATGGCCGGCGGCCCGGCCCTGGTCGCCGCCTTCGAGCGCGGCGGCCGCGAGGCGCTCGGCAAGGTCGCCCGCGAGCAGGCCAGCTTCATGGTGCTGCTCACCCTGCCGGCCACGGTGGGCCTGGCGCTGGTCGCCCTGCCCCTGTCGGAGCTGCTGATCGGTCCGGCCCTGGCCCAGGGCGCGGCCCGCGTGGTCCCCTGGATCGCCGTCGGCGGCTTCTTCTCGGGCGTCACCACCTACTACCTGCACCAGGCCTTCACCCTGGGCCGGCGCACCGGCATGCTGATGGCGGCCATGACCCTGCCGGCCGGTCTCAACCTGGCGCTCAACTTCCTGCTGGTGCCGCGCTTCGGCCTGGACGGCGCCATGTGGGCCACCACGGCGAGCTACGCCCTCGGGGCCGTCGCCTCCTGGGGCCTGGGCCGCCGGGTCCTCGCCCTGCCGCTGCCGGTCGACACTCTCCTCCGCACGGCCCTCGCCTGCCTCCCCATGGCCCTGCTGGTGCTCTGGCTGCCCGACCTGGACGAGGTTCCCGAACTGGCCCTCAAGGCCGGGCTCGGCGCGGCGACCTTCGCCCTGTTCGCCTGGCTGCTCGACGCTGGCGGCCTGCGCACTCACGGCAAGGCCTTGCTGGCCACCCTCCGGCCCCGGAGCGCCACATGACCGCCGCGACCCGCGACTGGACCGTCGACAGCCCGTCATGGGCCGGCGCCACGCCGCGCCTGTCGGTGCTGATCCCCTTCCTGGGCGACGATCCCTGCCAGCTGGCGCGCGAACTGGCGGCGCAGTCCCCGGACATCGAGATCGTCCTGCTCGATGACGGCGGCGCGGACGCCGCCCTCGCCACCCGCGTGGCGGAGACCGTCCAGGCCCTCCCGGTCCCCGCGCGGTTCGTCAAGCTGGCCGCCAATGTGGGCCGCGCCAGAGGCCGCAACCGGCTGGCCGCCCAGGCCCGCGCCGGCCACCTGCTGTTTCTCGACGCCGACATGCTGCCCGACAGCCCCTCCTTCACGGCGGACTGGCTGGCCCTGATCAGGACGAGAAACCCGGCCGTCGCCTTTGGCGGCTTCTCCTTCGACCGGACGCCGCAGCGCCGCGAACACGCCCTGCACCGGGCCCTGGCCCTGCGCAGCGACTGCCTGCCGGCCGCCCAGCGGGCCGAGGCGCCGGAGAAGCACGTCTTCACCTCCAACCTGCTTGTCCGCCGCGACGTGTTCGACGCCGTCGCCTTCGACGAGCGGTTCACCGGCTGGGGCTGGGAGGACGTCGAATGGGCGATGCGGGTGGCCCACGACCATCCGATCCTCCACCCGCACATCCCGGCCAGCCACCTGGGCCTCGACACCGCCCCGGCCCTGGCCCGCAAGTACGAGCAGTCGGCCGCCAACTTCGCCCGCGTCGTCGAAACCCATCCGGAGGTGGTCTCCGGCTATGCGAGCTTCAAGGCCGCCCGCCTGATCCGCCGCCTGCCTGGCCGAGCCCTGCTGCGCGCGGCCGCCCGGACCGCGGCCTTGGCCGACCCGCTGCCCGCCAAGGCCCGCGCCTTCGCCATGCGCCTCTACCGCGCCGCCCTCTATGCGGAGGTGGTGTGATGGAGGCCTATTCCGCCGACCGCTCCCTGCGGGGCAAGCTGCGCCGCCGCTATACTCGCCTGGCCTTCCGCAAGCCGGTGCGCCTGGCCCTCGACCGTCCGATGCTGACCTTCAGCTTCGACGACGTCCCCGCCACGGCCGCCCTGGCCGGCGCCCGGGTGCTCGAGGCCGCGGGGCTGCGCGGGACCTTCTATATCTGCGCCGGCCTCGAGGACGGGAAAGGCCCCATGGGCCGCTACGGCTCGGCCGAGGACGCCCGCCGCCTCGCCGCCGCCGGCCACGAGGTCGCCTGCCACACCTACAGCCACCTCGACTGCGGCCAGGCGGACCAGGCCACGATCACGGCCGATGTGGACCGCAACGGCATCGCCCTGGCCGACCGCGGCGCCCCCGGCCCGGTCAGCTTCGCCTACCCCTACGGCGACGTCTCCTTTGCCGCCAAGCGGGCCCTGGGCGGACGCTTCAAGACCCTGCGCACGGTTCAGGCGGGCCTGGTCACGGACCGCGCCGACGCCAACCAGCTGCCCGCCGTCGGCGTCGAGGGTCCCGACGGCGAGGCCCGCGCCCGCGCCTGGATGGCCCGGGCCGCGAAGCAGAAGGCCTGGCTGATCCTCTATACCCACGACGTCGCCGAGGCGCCCTCCCCCTGGGGCTGCACGCCGGACGCCCTGGCCCGGCTGGCGGCCGAGGCGCGCGGGTTCGAGGTCGTCACCATGGCGCAGGGCGCGGCGCGGGCGGGTCTCTAGGCCTGGTCGCGGTCCGGCAGGGCCAGCTTGACCGCCAGGGCCACGAAGATCACCCAGCGGAAGTCGTTGTAGGAGACCGCGAAGCTCTCCGTCAGGGTGGTCAGGCTATAGATGACCAGGAACGGCAGGGCGAGGTAGGCGCCCTTCTCGCGGAACACCGCGACGATCGCCGCCCCTATGGCCTGGAGGTAGAACAGCGCCCAGGCGATCAGGCCCGGATAGCCCATGCCCAGCCATTGTTCGAGCCAGGCGTTGTGGGCGTGGCTGGCCTTGAAGCCCGCCTCCTTGGTGATCCAGGCCAGCGGCCCCCAGCCGGACTTGTCATCCCACACCGCCGCATAGCCGTAGCCGGTCCAGGGGCGCTCCTCGATCTGCCGCCAGATGGCCGCCCAGATCTTGGTGCGACCTGTCAGGGTGGCGTCCTTGCCCAGGTATCCCAGGAAGACGTCGGCGGCGAACACAAGGAAGGCGGCCAGAAGCAGGCCCCCGACCACCGCCGCCCAGGTCGCCATGGTGGCCGAGGCCGGACCCCGGCGCACGATCCAGATGAAGCCGAGGGCGCCGACGCCCAGCGCCAGCGACACCAGCGCCGTCTTGGACGTCGACATCAGCACCAGCAGCAGGGCCAGCCCCGCCAGCCCGCCCCACAGCCAACGCCTCTGGGGAACGAGCAGCGCGGCGGCCGCCAGGATGCCGAACCCCATGGCCATGTTGCCGCCGAGCGCATTCTTCTCCAGCCACAGCCCGCGCCAGGCGCCGGGGAACAGGGCCTGCATCTTGCCGAG
>DASPLD010000357.1:0-8286 GCA_035627755.1 Caulobacter sp.
GCTGGGCCTTCTGGGCGCGCTCGGGGTGATCTGGGCGACCCGCACCCTCATCGGCGAGGACGCCTTCAGGGAATGGGGCTGGCGCGTGCCCTTCCTGCTGTCGGCGGGCCTGCTGGCCATCTCCATCTTCATGCGCATGAAGCTGTCGGAGAGCCCCAGCTTCCAGAGGCTCAAGGCCGCCGGCGAGCAGTCGGCCCATCCGTTCCGCGAGGCCTTCGGGCAGTGGAAGAACCTGAAGCTGGTGCTTATCGCCCTGGTGGCCATCATGTTCGCCCAGGGGGCGGTCTGGTACTGCGCCTTCTTCTACAGCCAGGTCTTCATGGAGAAGTTCCTGAAGGTGCCGCCGGCGATGGTGAACGAGCTGATGATGGTCGTCACCCTGGTCAGCGCCCCGCTCTACGTCTTCTTCGGCTGGCTGTCGGACCGCTACGGCCGCAAGTGGGTGATGTGGTTCGGCATGGTCCTGGCCCTGCTGGCCTTCCTGCCCGGCTTCCACCTGATGACCCAGTTCGCCAACCCGGGCCTGGCCGAGGCGGCGCGCAACACCCCCGTGGTGGTGGTCGCGGACCCCGAAGCCTGCTCGCTGCAGTTCGACCCGGTGGGCAAGACCGCCTTCGTGACCAGTTGCGACATCGCCAAGAGCTACCTGGCCAACGCCGGCATCTCCTACGACAACGAGGAGGCCCCGGCCGGCTCGGTCGCCAAGGTGCGGATCGGCCGGACCGAGGTGGTCAGCGTCGAGGGCGCCGGCCTGGACAAGGCGCAGCTCAAGACGGTCAAGGCCGGGGTCGAAGGGCGGCTTAAGGCGGCGCTGACGGAGGCCGGCTATCCGGCGGGCGCCGATCCGGCGCGGATCAATATCGTCGGCCTGTTCTGCGTCCTCCTGGTGTTCACCATCGCGGCCACGGCGCTCTACGGCCCGCAGGCCTCGGCCCTGGTGGAGATGTTCCCGACCCGGGTGCGCTACACCGCCCTGTCCTTGCCCTATCACGTGGGCACCGGCTGGGTCGGCGGCTTCGTGCCGTTCAGCGCCTTCGCCATCGTCGCGGCGACAGGGAACATCTACGCTGGCCTTGCCTACCCGATCTTCTTCACCGGCATCAGCGTGCTCACGACCCTGCTGATGCTGAAGGAGACCAAGGGGCGGTCGCTGGATTTCTGATCGTCATCCCGGCCGGAGCGCGAAGCGCGCAGAGCCGGGACCCAGGGGCTACATCTCAACAGTTGGCGGCTGCGAGGTCGGCGGCTGTCACCTCCTCGGTCCCCGATAGCCGCTGCGCGGCTTCCGGGATGACGGTGGATTATTTCCCCACCCGCGTCAGCGCCCACCGCGTCAGGGCGTCCGCCCCCATCACCGCCGCGATGGCGATCCCCGCGGCCAGCAGGCAGAGCGCGGCGGCCCGCTGTTCGCCCCCCGGGGTCTGGATGGCCTGGTAGATGGCCGAGGGCAGGGTCAGGCTGAGGCCGGGGATAGCGGCCGCGAAGGTGATGGTGGCGCCGAACTCGCCGAGCGCCTTGGCGAAGCCGAGCACCGCCCCGGCGGCGATCCCCGGCAGGGCCAGCGGCAGGGTCACCCGGCCGAGGCGCGACCACCAGCCCGCCCCGAGCGTGCGGGCGGCCTGGTCGGCGTGCGGCGGGGCGGCCTCGATGGAAAGGCGAATCGGGCGGACCATCAGGGGGAAGGCCATCACCGCGGCCGCCAAGGCCGCGCCGGTCCAGTCGAAGGCCAGGGCGATCCCCAGCCTGGAGAGCGGTTCGCCGAGCAGGCCCTGGCGGCCAAGCAGCAGCAGCAGGGCGTAGCCGGTGGCGACCGGCGGCAGCACCAGGGGAAGGTGGACGGCCGCGTCGAGCAGGGCCCGGCCGGGAAACCTCCCGCGGGCCAGGGCGTAGGCGGCGGCGAAGGCCAGGGGCAGGGCGCCCAGGGTCGCCACCGTCGCCACCTTCAGCGACAGCAGGACCACGCCCAGGTCTTCCGGGGTGAGGCCTCCCATCGCTAGCTGGGCGCGGCCAGCATGACCTCGACGGCCACCTCCGCGGCGCGCAGCGCCTTGAGGTCGGCCGGGTCCGGCGCCCGGGTGATGATCCGGACCACCTGGCGGCCGGCGCGGGCCAGGGCGGCGAGCGCCTCCGGCGAGGCGTCGGCGGGGCTGAGGCGGCCGGCGTCGCGGCGGGCCAGGGCCAGCACGGCGGGGTCGACATCGGCGTCGACGGCGAGGACGTCCGCCTCCGCCAGGATGCGCGAGGCGCGCAGGGTCAGCAGGTCGGCCGGGCCGCGGCCGGCGACGAAGACCACCCGGCCCGTCGGCTCGCCGCCGCGGGCGATGGCGGCCCGCAACAGGGCCTCGGCCCGGTCCATGTCGCCGTCGAGGGCCGCCTGGGCCGCCTCGCCGCCGAGCGCCGAGCGCAGGAAGGCGCGGCGGGCGACCAGGTCGGGGAAGGCGGACCGGACCTCGCCCTGCAGCCGGCGCAGCAGCACGGCCACCCGGCCTGCGCCGGGCGGCACCCGCGCCTCGATGTCGTTGCGCAGCAGGCTGGCCAGCATCGGCGCCGCGCCCGTCGTGCCGACCGCCGCCACGACCGCGCCGCGGTCGATCACCGCCGGGGTGTTGAAGTCGCAGAGCTCGGGCCGGTCGACGACGTTGACCAGGGCCCCGGCCGCCCGCGCCGCGCCGGCCGCCGCCTGGATGAACAGGTCGTCGCCGGCGATGAAGGCCAGCAGGGCGCCGCCATAGGCCCCGACCAGGAAGGCCTGCGGGCCCTCTAGCCGGACGACCTGGGCCGGCGAGCCGTCGAACAGCCGCGCCTTGGCCTCGGCGGCCTCGCCGGTCCCGGCGATGACCACCCGTCGCCCCTCAAGGGGGAAGAAGGCGGGGAAGGCGTCCACTCAGCTAAGCGATCACTTCTGGGCCTTCAGGTAGGCGACGAGCGCGGCGCGGGCCTTGGGGTCGGCGACCTTGTTGAACATCTTGCCGCCGGGCGCGAAGGCCGAGGGATTGCTCAGGTAGGCGTCGAGGCTGGCGTCGGTCCAGGTTCCGCCCTTGGCCGTCAGGGCCTTGGAATAGGCGTAGCCGGGCGCGCCGGCCACCTTTCGGCCGGAGACGCCCTTCAGGGACGGGCCGGCCGGGCCGCTCGTCCCCGTCAGGGTGTGGCAGCTCTTGCACTGGGCGTTGAACAGGGCCGCCCCGTCCTGGGCCTGGGCGGCGCCGGCCAGCAAGAGAAGGGCGGCGGCGGAGAGGAGGATTGCGCGCATGCGAGGCTTCCGTTGGCGGGTCGGACTGCAACCTAGGCCAGGATTGCCCCGGCGCGAAGGGCGCAACGCCTCGCGGGCGAGGCAGAAGCGCTGAAGGCGCATTAAGTGAACGTAATTAAGTTACATGAGTTTAATATCGTTAAACGATATGTAATTTGATCGAAAAGCGATGCGCGCCTATCCCTCTCCTCACGGACGGCCGTCGCCGCCCGGGTCCGATCCCCGAGGGGACGGACGCAGCACCAAGAGAGGGACTACAGAAATGACCTTCGGAAAAATGACCTCGATCGTCGATCGCCTGGCGGTCGTCTTCGTCTACACCGTCGTGGTCGTGGCCATGCCGCTGGCCGCCTACAGCTTCGTCGCCCAGTCCGTCTGACCGGCGGCCCGTTCGTGAGGCCGCGCGCCGAGGCTTGCCCGCCGGCAGGTTCCATGGGAACCGGGACCGGCGGGCGCCTCCAAGGCGCCGCCAACGGATAACGACTTTCTGGGCGCAGACCGTCATGAGAACTCTAGGACCGGGCTCGGTATCGAGCTTCCTCAAGATCATCCTGGACGTGACCTGGTACGCCCTGTGGGTGCTGATCGGCTTTCTGGCGCTGGCGGGACTCGCCGCCCTGCTGCTCAGCTTCAACTCCGAACTCATCGAACAGATCGAATTCCGCACCGACCTCGGCGAGGAACCCGGACAGGTCGGCCCGATGCTCGCCGCGGCCCTGTTCGCCGGCGCCCTCTACATGGGCGGTGTGCTGCTGATCGTCGGCAACCTGCGCCGCATCTTCCAGACCCTGACCGCGGGCGACCCCTTCCACCCCGACAATGTCGGCCGGCTGCGCTTCATCGGCCTGGTGCTGGCGGGCCTCGAGCTCGGCCGCTGGGTGTTCTGGGGCTCCATCACCATGCTGCTGCCCAACGTCAACCAGGCCAACGGCAACCTCAGCCTGACCACCTGGTTCTCGGTCATGGTCGTCTTCGTGCTGGCCGAGGTGTTCCGGGAAGGCGCCCGCCTTCGCCGCGAAGCCGAGCTGACGATCTGAGGAACCCGCACCCATGGCCATCCTCGTCCGCCTCGACCGTGTGCTTCTCGAGCGCCGCATGTCGCTCACCGAACTGGCCGACCGGGTCGGCGTGACCATCGCCAACCTGTCGATCCTCAAGACCGGCAAGGCCCGGGCGATCCGGTTTTCGACCCTCGACGCCCTGTGCCGCGAACTCGGCTGCCAGCCGGGAGACATCCTGTCGTTCGAGCCGGGGCCGAGTGATTATGGGGATGAGGAGGATGGGTACGGCGGGGCGTAAAGCTGGAGCGCCCCTCCTTCCATCCCATTGCCCGTCATCCCGGGCCTTGTGCCCGGGACCCATTCGACAGCGTCACGGAACCCTCGTGAGCCACCACCGCATGCGTGCAACCCTCGACGGCCCTTGCGAGCGGGCCGATGGGTCCCGGGCACAAGGCCCGGGATGACGGCCGTGGGTGGGTGTGGCGTGTGGCAGCCGAGTACCTAACCGCCCACAGCCGCCCGCTGCATCGCGAACAGCTCGCCGATGCCCTTCTCCGCCAGCCCGAACAGCGCCTCGAACTCGGCGCGGGTGAAGCCGCGCTTCTCCCCGGTCGCCTGGATTTCGACGATGTCGCCGGCCCTGGTCAGGACGAAGTTGCTGTCCGCCTCGGCCGACGAGTCCTCCTCATAGTCCAGGTCGAGCACCGGGGTGTCCGCGAACACCCCGCAGGACACCGCCGCCACCTGGTCGAGGATCGGGTCGGCAGCCAGCACCCCCTCGTCCAGCAGGTATTTGGTCGCCAGCCGCAGGGCCACCCAGGCCCCGGTGATCGCCGCGGTGCGGGTGCCGCCGTCGGCCTGGACCACGTCGCAGTCGAGGGTGACCTGCCGCTCGCCCAGCGCCTTGAGGTCGACCACCGCCCGCAGGGAGCGGCCGATCAGCCGCTGGATCTCCTGGGTGCGGCCCGACTGTTTCCCTTGCGCGGCCTCGCGGCGGCCGCGGGTGTGGGTGGCCCTCGGCAGCATGCCGTACTCGGCGGTGACCCAGCCCTGGCCCTTGCCGCGCAGCCATCCGGGAACCCCGGTCTCCACCGTGGCGGTGACGAGGACCTTGGTGTGGCCGAAGGAGACCAGGCAGCTGCCCTCCGCATAGCGGTTGACCGCGGTTTCCAGCGTAACGGTGCGGAGCTGGTCGGGAGCGCGTTCTGAGGGGCGCATGGGTATCCTTGCGGCGGCTTGCGTGGGAAGGTCGCGCGCTTATCCTAGATGCATGGAGCGGCGTAAACCTGCGGATGGACAAGTGAGCGCGCTGATCCCCGGCCTTTCCCAGACCCCCAGCCTGTCCGACCTGGACGGGAGGGCCCGCGACATCTTCCGCCGCATCGTCGAGAGCTACCTGGAGACCGGCGAGCCGGTCGGCTCCCGCACCATCTCCAAGGGCGGGGTGCATCTCTCCCCCGCCTCGATCCGCAACACCATGCAGGACCTGGCGCAGCTGGGGCTGCTCAACAGCCCCCACGTCAGCGCCGGCCGGATGCCGACCCACGCCGGGCTGCGGCTGTTCGTCGACGGCCTGCTGGAGGTCGGCGATGTCGGCGAGGCCGAGCGCAACGCCATCGAGGGGCGGCTGAAGAGCCGGGGGCAGTCCATGGACCAGGCCCTGCAGGAGGCCAGCGCCATCCTGTCCGGCCTGGCCGGCGGGGCCGGGGTGGTGGTGACGCCGGCCCGCGAGGCCGGGGTCAAGCATGTGGAGTTCGTGGCCCTGGGTCCGGACCGGGCGCTGGTGGTCATCGTGCTGGAGGACGGCACGGTCGAGAACCGGATCATGCGGCTGCCGCCCGGCATCACCCCGTCGGCCCTGACGGAGGCCTCCAACTTCCTGGCCAGCCGGCTGCAGGGCCGCACCCTGGGCGAGGCGCGCAACGAGATGCGCAGCGAGCTGGACCTCGCCCGCCGGGAGCTGGACGGCGTCGCGGCCCGGCTGGTCGAGGACGGGCTGGCCGCCTGGGGCGGCGGAACCGAGGACGCCCGCGCGCTGATCGTTCGCGGCCAGGCCAACCTGATCGACGGGGCGGCGGCCGAGGATCTGGAGCGGGTGCGGCGGCTGTTCGAGGACCTGGAGCAGAAGGAACAGCTGATCGGCCTGCTCGACGGGGTCAAGGAGGCCGAGGGGGTGCGGATCTTCATCGGCGCCGAGACCCGGCTGTTTTCACTTTCGGGTTCCGCTGTGATCGCGGCTCCCTATATGTCGGGCCGACAGAAGGTGCTGGGCGCGATCGGCGTGATCGGCCCGGCGCGGTTGAACTATGCCCGCGTGATCCCGTTGGTGGACTATACCGCCCGGGTCCTGGGCCAGATGATGGACGGATAAGATCGGTATGAGTGACGAGACGAGCGCGAACGGCGCCAACGGGGCTGACCAGCTGGAGGACGAGGTTCTCGACTTCTCCGAGGGCGACAGCGAGGTCGAGGCCCTGCGCGCCGAGGTGGCCGCGCTGAAGGACCAGGCCCTGCGGTTCGCCGCCGAGGCCGAGAACACCAAGCGCCGCGCCGAGCGCGAGATCAACGACGCCCGCGCCTTCGCCATCACCAAGTTCGCCCGGGACCTGCTCGACGCCGCCGACAACCTCGGCCAGGCCACCGCCTTCGCCCCGAAGGACAGTGAGGACCAGGTGGTGAAGAACTTCGTGGTCGGCATCGAGATGACCGAAAAGAAGCTTCTCGAAGCCTTCGAGCGCAACGGCCTGAAGAAGGTGTCGCCGGCCGCCGGCGACAAGTTCGACCCCAACCTGCACCAGGCGATGATGGAGCAGGCCTCGGCCGAGGTGGCGGCCGGTTCGGTGATAAAGACCCTGCAGGCCGGCTACTCCCTGTTCGGCCGGCTGGTCCGCCCGGCCATGGTGGTGGTCGCCGCCAAGGGCTCGGGCGCCGGCGCGCCGGAACAGACGGCGGGGGCCAACCCCTATGCCGCCGACGAGGACCACACCGGCGAGGCGGTCGACACCAAGGCCTAGACCATCTAGCCGGCCGGCTTGTCCGCCCGCGCCCAGGCCCGCTCATGCAGGGTGAACGCCACCGTCTGGACGATCGGCTCGATCAGGCCGACGGCCAGGGCCACCTGCCAGTTCCGGGTCAGCGCGTAGGCGACGGCGACCGCCACGGTCAGGTGCATCACGCCATAGGTCAGGGTCTTCAAGGCAAGGCGCATGGCGGGTGCTCCAGTTGAGAGTCGCTCGCAATAAGATGGGTTGTTGCGAGCGGTTCGCAAGTGACCGTCTGGCGGATTCCAGGGGATTGCGCCGGCCCGCCTCTTCCCCGGGCCGTTGAATTCGCTAATGTCGACGGTCAACTCTGAAGGGCGGATCGGGGACGCGTTTCCGATTCGCGGGCGATCCGGACAAGACATGAAGCTGACCATCGAGCGGGCCGCGCTGCTGAAGGCCCTGGGCCACGTTCAGAGCGTCGTCGAGCGGCGCAACACCATCCCGATCCTGTCGAACGTGCTGCTGTCGGCCGACCGCGAGCAGGTGACCTTCTCGGCCACCGACCTGGACATGGAGATCATCGACGAGGGCGCCGCCCATGTCGACGTGCCCGGCCAGATCACCGCGCCCGCCCACACCCTGTACGAAATCGTCCGCAAGCTGCCGGAAGGCGCCGACGTCTCCCTGACCTATTCGGGCGAGGACCCGCGCCTGCTGATCAGCGCCGGACGGTCGAAGTTCAACCTGCCGGTGCTGCCGGCCGGCGATTTTCCGGTGATGAGCGCCGACGGCCTCTCGGCCCATATCCAGGTCGACGCCAACGACCTGATCCGGCTGATCGACAAGACCCGCTTCGCGATTTCGACGGAAGAGACCCGCTACTACCTCAACGGGCTCTACCTGCACGTCGTCGTCGACGGCGGCGAGGCCAGGCTTCGCGCCGTGGCCACCGACGGGCACCGCCTGGCGCTGGCCGAAATGCCGGCCCCCGATGGCGCCGCGGGCGCGCCGGGCGTCATCATCCCGCGCAAGACCATCCAGGAGATCCGCC
>DASPLD010000358.1:0-2061 GCA_035627755.1 Caulobacter sp.
CCCTGCTCGGCTTCGGCATGAAGACCCGGAAGTCCTGCGCCAGCGCGCGCGAGGCCAAGGAATTCCTGCAGCTCAGCACCGTCGACCTGATGATCGTCGACTGCGACATGCCCGCAGAGGACGGCTACGACCTGGTCCGCTGGCTGCGCCAGTCAGGCATGGATCCCAACGCCTTCATGCCGGTCCTGATGATCTCGGGCCACATCCGCCGCTCGATGGTGGCCAAGGCGCGCGACTGCGGCGCCAACTTCATCGTCACCCGTCCCCTGACTCCAGCGATCCTCCTCGAGCGCATCCTGTGGCTGGCCAAGGACCCGCGATGCTTCATCCAGGCCGGCGACTACCTCGGCCCCGACCGGCGGTTCAACGAGCCTGACCTGCCGCCGGGCCAGGAAGAGCGGCGAGCCGACCGACTGCGGGCCCAGGCCGCCGCAAAGGCGGCCGAACAGGCCGCGGCCGCCGTGTCACAGGCCCATGCTTACGAAGAAGGGGCCTAGGTCATGGCCGTCGTCACGGTCTTCAGCCGCAAGTCCAACCTCTCCAAGCTGGTCGACGCCTCTGGCGGCGTCACGGTGCTGGCCGGCCTGCGTGGGGCGGACCGGGAAACCGCCGAGGTGCGCAGCGAGGGACGGGGCGTCCTGCTGGCGGCTATCGCGGCCCTGGAAGCCGCCGGCGCCGCCCCGGCGGGCGACGCCGAGGCCTGGCTGGATTCGGTCTATGGCGCGGCCGCCGACATCATCGATGTCTGCCCGGCCGAGCTGCCGGGCCTCTACAAGGCCGTCCATGGCCTGTGCGAACTCAGCGACCTGCAGCGGCGCGCCGGCCGCCTGGACCGGCCTCCGGTCGAGGTCCACATCGCGGCCCTGCGGCCTCTCAGCCAGCCCGGCCAGGACCCGGCCGCGATGGCGCCGATCCTGGCGGGCCTGGAGGCCCTGCTGGCGCGCGAGGCCGCCCGCGGCGGCTAAAACCCGCTTGCCTGACGCGGCGTGATCCCCCGATAAATCTTCCAAACACCTGTTTGGGAGACCGCCATGGCCATCCGCACCCGCTTCACCGAGCTGTTTGGCGTCGAGCACCCGATCGCCCAGGGCGGCATGCAGTGGGTCGGCAAGGCCGAGCTGGTCGCCGCCGTCGCCAACGCCGGGGCGCTTGGCTTCATCACCGCCCTGACCCAGCCGACGCCGGAGGACCTCGCCAAGGAGATCCAGCGGACCAAGGACCTGACCGACAAGCCGTTCGGGGTGAACCTGACCATCCTGCCGGCCATCAAGCCGCCCCCCTATGCGGAGTACCGCGCCGCCATCATCGAGAGCGGCGTCAAGATGGTCGAGACCGCCGGCTACAAGCCGCAGGAGCACGTCGACCACTTCAAGCAGCACGGCATCAAGGTGATCCACAAATGCACCGCCGTCCGCCACGCCCTCTCGGCCGAGCGGATGGGCGTCGACGCCATCTCCATCGACGGCTTCGAGTGCGCCGGCCACCCGGGCGAGGACGACATTCCCGGCCTGATCCTGATCCCGGCGGCGGCCGACAAGGTGAAGATCCCGATGCTGGCCTCGGGCGGCTTCGGCGACGGGCGCGGCCTGGTCGCGGCCCTGGCCCTGGGCGCCGACGGCATCAACATGGGCACCCGCTTCTGCGTCACCAAGGAGGCCCCGATCCCCGAGGCCTTCAAGCAGCAGATGGTGGCCAACGACGAGCGCCAGACCGACCTGATCTTCCGCACCCTGCACAACACCGCGCGGGTGATGCGCAACCAGGTCAGCCAGGAGGTGGTGCAGATCGAGCGGGCCGGCGGCGCCCGGTTCGAGGACGTTCAGCACCTGGTGGCCGGCACGCGGGGCCGGGACGCCTTGGCGAACGGCGACACCGACGGCGGCATCTGGTCGGCTGGGATGATCCAGGGCCTGATCCACGACGTGCCGAGCGTGAAGGAACTGGTCGACCGCATCGTCACCGAAGCCGAGCAGATCATCCGCGAGCGACTGGAAGGCATGCTGAACGCACGCGCGATGGCGGCGGAGTAGAACCTCAGCCGAAACGTGCCGAGGCGAAGAC
>DASPLD010000359.1:0-34874 GCA_035627755.1 Caulobacter sp.
GGAGAGTTGTTGGCGTAGGTGACCTCGCCCCGGCCGGCGATCGAGCGGCCCGCCTCGTCCAGGGTGGCGCTCAGCCGGTAGTCGACCTTCTGCTGCCAGTAGCGGTGGCCCGGGGCTCCGGCGGCGTTGCGGTAGTCGGTGGGCGTGGGCCAGTCCTCGCCCTCCAGCTGCCGGAACTTGTCCTCGAACGGCGCCTTGGTCTGGCGCAGCGGATCGGCCTCAGCCGCCCCAGCCATGGCCAGCAGGGCGACGACAGTCAGCAATAGACGCACAAGGCAGCTCCCCAGCAGCACGCCGCCGTTTCTAGGGCGCCGACTCCGCTCCGCCACATGACGAATTCTTAATGCAGAAAAGGCGGCCCATCCGGACCGCCTTCGCCGCCTTCCCGGCCTCAAGCCAGGGAGGGCCCCACGCCCCGGCGGACGCCTGGGCGACCGCCGTTGAGCCACTATTGAGCGCGAACCCGGCGCGGAGCAATCGACGGATTGGCGCAGGCGCCGTGAAACTGCTGCACTGTGGTTTGCCAACCACGGCCTGCCGCCCGGCAAAAAGCCCCGAATCCGCCCCAATCCGAGCAAGTCACGGCCACACCCGGCCGCCATCAATGCCATGTCGGCTGATCGGCCCCGGTCCGGATCCTGAACAGCCCCCCCAGCCCCCCGTATCGGAAGCAGGGTCAGCCGACACCTTCCCCCCATTCTGGATTTTGAGCGCCGCCCCGCCGGCGCCGGCCTCGACGCCCGCGCCAGCGAGCGTGTCGAAGGATCATTCATCTCCATGAACGTCCGACAACGAACGTCTCAGGTTCGTTTCAGGGGCGAAATGTTTCCTTGTCCTCAGCGTTGTCGCGGTGACAGCGCGGCTGACTAGGAGTGATCCTGATGAAGACCCTGATGATTGCGGTCGCCGCCGCTGCGACCCTCGGCGCCACCGCCCTGACCGTCGCCCCGGCTGCCGCCCAACCCTACGGCGGCGGCTACGGCGATCGCGCTTCGATCGACGAACGCCAGCAACGGCTGCAATGGCGCATCGCCCGGGCCGAGCGCCGCGGCGACCTGAGCCGCCGCGAAGCCTTCGCCCTCCGGCAGCGCCTGTGGGACATCCACCGGATCGAAGCCCGCTATCGCTATGACGGCCGCCTCAGCCGCTGGGAGCGGGTCGACCTCGACCGGCGCCTCGACCAGCTGAGCGCCATGATCCGCTATGAGCGCCACGACGCCGACTACCGGCCCTACTAGGCCCCATCGTCTTCCTTGAGCGACTGGCCCCCGACGCCTCAGGCGTCGGGGGCTTCTTCCTTTTCGGGAAGCTCCAGGATGGCGGCCATGACCGAGCGCAACACCGGCCCCAGCTTTTCCGGGTCGATGTCGGGATTGCTCATCGAGCGCACGGCCATGCCCTCGAACATCATGCCGATCAGCTCGGAACGCAGGTCGGCTTCCTCATCGGACCAGTGCGGCCGGCGAATCGCCTCCCGGAACGGCGCCTTCATGGCCCGTTCCTCCGCATCGCGCCTGCGCAGCACGGCGGCGATCTTGGGATTGCGGGCCGCTTCCGCCAGCACCTCCAGCATCAGGGCCGCGCGTTCCGCATCCCAGAACCGCGCCACCGCGCCGGGGCAGCCGTCGATCAGGTGCCGGGTGATGTCTCCCGGCGCGTTGTAGAACTCGGCGAACTTCGCGCGCTTCTCGGCCATGTCCTGCTCGACGATGGCCTCGATGATCGCCTCCTTGTTCTCGAAGTAGCGATAGATCTGGCCCACGCTCAGATTCGCTTCCTTGGCGATCTCGGCCATGCTGGCCCCGTGGAAGCCCGAGCGGCGGAAGCAGGCGGCGGCCGCGTCGCGGATCTGCCGGCGGCGGTCCTCGACCGTGGGGCGGTGGGTGGGGGCGTCGATCATCAGCGCCTGTGTAGCTCCAAAAATCCTGGGGGCTCCTGCGACATTCTATCAAGGACCCGGTTGACTTGGCGTCAGTCCATATCTAGGTGTGGCTGAACTGAGAATGAACGTTCATTCTCACTTTTGTGTGTACAGTGCAAGGCCTCCCCCCATGCGTCAGAATCCTCTCCACGCCGCCCGCGCGCCTGGTTCAACCTTCCACGCCGGGGTGGTGGCCCTGGCGCTGGCCGCCGTCGCCCTGACCGCCTGCGGCGACGGCAAGGCCGCCGCGCAGAATCCGGGCGACCGGCCGGTCAGTGTCGGATTCCTGGTCGCCGCCGCGGAGCCGGTGGTGCTGACCCAGGAGCTGTCGGGCCGCACCAGCGCCATCCTGGTCGCCGAGGTCCGGCCGCAGGTCAGCGGGGTGGTCAAGGCCCGCTACTTCACCGAGGGTGGCCTGGTCCGCGCCGGTCAGACCCTCTACCAGATCGACCCGGCCACCTATCAGGCGGCCTATGACAGCGCCCGGGCCGGCCTCGCCCAGGCCGAGGCGGCCCGCGATTCGGCCCGGCTGAAGGCCGAACGCTTCGCCACGCTCGCCGAGAGCGGCGCGGTCAGCAAGCAGGACAACGATGACGCCCAGTCGGCCTTCCGCCAAGCGACCGCAAACGTCGCGGCGCAGAAAGCTGCAGTCGACGCCGCCCGCATCAACCTCAACTTCACCCGCGTTCCGGCGCCGATCAGCGGCCGCATCGGGAAGTCGACCGTCACCCCCGGCGCCCTGGTCACCGCCGCCCAGCCCGAGGCCCTGGCCACGGTCCAGAAGCTGGACATGGTCTACGTCGACCTGACCCAGTCCTCGAACGACCTGATGAAGCTGCGTCGGCAGTTCGCCAACGGCCAGCTCGACCAGGCGGCCACCGCCGAGGTCACCCTGATCCTCGAGGACGGCACGGAGTACCCGATCAAGGGCAGGCTGGCCTTCTCGGACGTCACCGTCGATCCCGGCACCGGCTCGGTCACGCTGAGGGCCGTGTTCCCCAACCCGGACGGCCAGCTGCTTCCGGGCATGTACGTCCGCGCCCGCCTGGCCTCCGGCGTCGCCGGCCAGGCCTTCCTGGTGCCCCAGACCGCGGTGACCCGCGACGCCAAGGGCGCCGCCAGCGTCCTGGTCGTCGGTCCCGACGGCAAGGCCCAGACCCGTCCCGTCACGGCCGACCAGACCAAGGGCGACCGCTGGGTCGTCACCGCCGGCCTGAAGCCCGGCGACAGGATCATCGTCGAAGGCCTGCAGTCGGTCCGTCCCGGCGCCCAGGTGAACGCCCAGCCGGCCGGCAAGACGCCGGCTCGCGCCGCCGCCGCCAAGCGCTAGGAGCGCCTCAAAATGCTGTCGCGGTTTTTCATCGAACGCCCGATCTTTGCCTGGGTCCTGGCCATCATCGTCATGCTGGCCGGCGCCCTGTCGATCCTCAATCTGCCTGTCGCCCAGTACCCGTCCATCGCCCTGCCGCAGGTCTCGATCAGCGCCGTCTATCCCGGCGCCTCTGCCAAGACGGTGGAGGACAGCGTCACCCAGATCGTCGAGCAGCGGATGAAGGGCCTCGACGGCCTCCTCTACATGAGCTCGACGAGCGATGGCTCTGGCGCGGCCAACACCACCCTGACCTTCAAGGCCGGGACCGATCCCGACATCGCCCAGGTGCAGGTCCAGAACAAGCTGTCGGCCGCCACGGCCCTGCTGCCCGCCGAGGTGCAGCAGCAGGGTCTTACCGTCTCCAAGTCGGCCCGCAACTTCATGATGGTCGTCGGCCTCTTCTCCCCGGACGGCAGCAAGAGCAGCACGGACCTCGGCGACTACGCCGCCGCCAACCTGGTCGACGCCATCAGTCGCGTCGACGGGGTGGGGGAGGTGCAGCTGTTCGGCTCGCAGTACGCCATGCGCCTCTGGCTCGATCCGGTGAAGATGGCCGCCGTCGGGGTCACCCCGGCCGACATCTCCGCCGCCGTGCGGGCCCAGAACGCCCAGGTCTCGGCCGGCCAGATTGGCGGTCCCCCGACCGCCGAGGGCGCGGCGCTGAACGCCACCATTACCGCCCAGTCGCGGCTCAACACGCCCGAACAGTTCCGCCAGATCGTGGTCAAGTCGTCGGCCGATGGCTCGGCCGTGCGGCTGGCCGACGTCGCCCGGGTCGAGCTGGGCGCCGACAGCTACCTTGCCTCCTCGCGGTTCAACGGCAAGCCGGCCGCGGGCTTCGCCATCCGCCTGGCCACCGGCGCCAACGCCCTGGAGACTGCCGAGCGCGTCGAGAAGGAGCTGGCGGTCCAGGCCCGATCCTTCCCGGAAGGCATCGACTACGCCATCGGCTACGACACCTCGCCCTTCGTGAAGAAGTCGATCGAGGAGGTGCTGAAGACCCTGGCCGAAGCCATGGTGCTGGTCTTCATCGTCATGTTCGTCTTCCTGCAGAACTGGCGCGCCACCCTGATCCCCGCCATCGCGGTGCCGATCGTCCTGCTGGGCACGATGGCCGTGCTGTTCACCCTGGGCTACTCGATCAACACCCTGACCATGTTCGCCCTGGTGCTGGCCATCGGCCTGCTGGTCGACGACGCCATCGTCGTGGTGGAGAACGTCGAGCGACTGATGAGCGAGGAGGGGCTCAGTCCCAAGGACGCGACGAAGAAGTCGATGGGCGAGATCACCGGCGCCCTGATCGGCATCGCCGCGGTGCTGTCGGCGGTGTTCGTGCCGATGGCGTTCTTCGGGGGCTCGCAGGGCGTCATCTACCGGCAGTTCTCGGTCACCCTGGTGACCGCCATGGCCCTGTCGGTGCTGGTCGCCCTCGTGCTGACCCCGGCCCTCTGCGCCACCCTGCTCAAGCCGGTCGCCAAGGGCCATGCCTACAGCGACAAGGGCTTCTTCGGCTGGTTCAACCGCAACTTCAACCGGGGCCGCGACCGCTACGAGGGCTTCGTCGGCTCGATGTTCGGCAAGAGCCTGCGCTATCTCGCCATCTTCGCCGGCATCCTGGTGGTGATGGGCCTGCTGTTCGTCCGCCTGCCCAGCTCCTTCCTGCCGCCGGAGGACCAGGGGATCATGATGGTCCAGGTCCAGCTGCCCGCCGGCGCGACCCAGGACCAGACCCTCGCCACCTTGCGAAAGGTCGAGAACCACTTCCTGGTCGATGAGAAGGAGGCGGTGCAGTCGATCTTCACCGTCGCCGGCTTCAGCTTCTCCGGCGCCGGCCAGAACGCCGGCATCGGCTTCATCCGCCTCAAGCCCTTCGAGGAGCGCGGATCGAAGGCGCTGCGCGCCCCGGCCATCTCCGAGCGGGCCATGCAGGCCTTCGGCCAGGTCCGTGAGGCGATGATCTTCGCCCTCGTGCCGCCCTCGGTGCCGGAGCTGGGCACGTCCTCGGGCTTCGACCTGCAGCTGAAGGACGTCGGCGGCGTCGGCCACGAGGCCCTGCTCGCCGCCCGGGGGCAGCTGCTGGGCATGGCCAACCAGGACCCCAACCTCCAGGGCGTGCGGCCCAACGGCCAGGATGACACGCCTCAACTGAAGCTGACCGTCGACCAGGCCAAGGCCCAGGCGCTCGGCCTGTCGATCACCGACATCAACACCACCATCTCCAGCGTCCTGGGCGGCGCCTACATCAACGACTTCGTCGATCGGGGGCGGGTCAAGCGGGTCTACATGCAGTCCGACGCCGCCTTTCGCAGTCGGCCCGAGGACCTGGCCCAGGTCCAGCTGCGCAACGGCGCCGGGCAGATGGTCCCCCTGAGCGCCGTCGCCCAGACCAGCTGGACCTTCGGCCCGGCCCGGCTCGAGCGGTTCAACGGCGTGCCCGCCATGAACATCCAGGGTTCGGCCGCCCCGGGCAAAAGCTCCGGCGACGCCATGGCGGCCATGGAGCGGCTGATCGGCAAGCTGCCGCCCGGCATCGGCTACGAATGGTCGGGCCTGTCGCTGCAGGAACGGGAATCGGGCGGCCAGGCCCCGATGCTCTACGGCCTGTCGATCCTGGTGGTCTTCCTGCTGCTGGCCGCCCTCTACGAGAGCTGGACCATCCCCATCTCGGTCATCCTGGCCATTCCGCTGGGGGTGCTGGGGGCCGTGCTGGCCACCACCCTGCGCGGCCTGGAGAACGACATCTACTTCCAGGTCGGGCTGCTGACGACCATGGGGCTGGCGGCCAAGAACGCCATCCTGATCGTCGAGTTCGCCCGGGAGGCGCAGGCGAAGGGGGCGTCGCTGGTCGACGCCACCCTGGAGGCGGTCCGCATCCGGCTGCGGCCGATCCTGATGACCAGCTTCGCCTTCATGTTCGGGGTCCTGCCCCTGGCGCTGGCCAATGGCGCCGGCTCCGGCGCCCAGAACGCGGTCGGCACCGGGGTGATCGGCGGACTGCTGGCGGCCGTCGCCCTGGGACTGGTCTACGTCCCGCTGCTCTATGTCCTGGTCCAGCGGCTGTTCTCCCGCACACCCAAGGCGGCCCGGCCGGCCGCCGGCGAGGAAGGAGTCCCCGCATGAGCCGTTCCCTGATCGCGATCGCCCTGGCGGCCTCCACCGCCCTGTCCGCCTGCACCCTCGCCCCGCGATACGAGCCCCCCGCCCTGGCCGTGGCTCAGGCCTGGCCCGACGGCGGGACGGACCAGGCGGGCGAGAGCGCCGCCGGGCTCGACTGGCGGGAGGTCTACCTCGACCCGAAGCTCCAGGCGGTCATCGCCCTGGCGCTGGAGGAGAACCGCGACCTGCGCGTGGCCGTGCTGAACATCGAGAAGGCCCGCTCCCAGCACCGCATCCAGCGGGCGGCCTTGGTCCCCGGCCTGGACGCCCAGGTCAGCGGCGCCCGCGGCCGCACGCCAGGCGATCTCGCCGGGACCGGTTCCGCCGTCGAGTCCGAGAGCTGGAACGCTTCCGTCGGCGTCACGGCCTATGAGCTCGACCTGTTCGGACGGGTGCGGAGCCTGAACGAGGCGGCCCTGCAATCCTACCTGGCGACCGCTGAGACGCGGCGGGCAGTCCAGGTCAGCCTGATCGCCGAGACGGCGACCGCCTACCTGACCCTGGCCGCGGACCAGGACCTGCTCAAGCTGGCCCGGGAGACCCTGGCGAGCCGCGAGGAGGGCCTTCGCCTGACCCGCAGCCGCCACCAGGCCGGCGCGACCAGCCTGCTCGAGGTTCGCCAGGCCGAGACCCTGGCCGAGCAGGCCAGGGCCGACGTCGGGGCGTACGGCGCCCAGGTGGCCCAGGATCGAAACGCCTTGCGGCTGCTGGTCGGGACCGAGGTTCCGGCGGAACTCGCCCCGGCCAGCCTGGATCAGGTCGCCATTCGCTCCGATCTGCCCGCGGGCCTGCCCTCGGACGTGCTGCGTCGCCGGCCGGACGTGCTGGCGGCCGAGCACACCCTGAAGGGGATGAACGCCAACATCGGCGCCGCGCGGGCGGCCTATTTTCCCAGAATCAACCTCACCGGGAACCTGGGCAGCGCGAGCGCCGACCTGTCGGGCCTGTTCGGCGGCGGGTCCGGCGCCTGGAGCTTCGCGCCCAGCATTTCGCTGCCGATCTTCGACGGCGGCGCCCGGGCCGCCAACCTCGCGGGGGCCAGGACCGACCGCGAAATCGCCCTGGCCCAGTACGACCGGACGGTGCAGGTCGCCTTCCGGGAAGTGTCAGACGCCCTGGCGGTCAAGTCCTCGATTGATGGGCGACTAGAGGCTCTTGCTCGCCTGTTGGTCGCTGCTACCCATGGGGAACTTTTATCGAGATCACGTTATGAGCAGGGGGTAGACAGCTATTTGGTCTTGCTGGATGCCCAGAGAACAAGATACAGCGCTGAGCAAGCGTTGATTTCCATCAAGCTGACTCAGGCGGGGAACCTAGCAACTCTCTACAAGGCGTTGGGCGGCGGCGCGCCGGCTTGATGACCATCGACAGAATCCTGCCGGATCCCCCCCAATCCGATCTGGCAGGCGTCTTGGCGCATCCCCCCGCGCCTCGACAAAAGAAGGGGCGCACCACCCCCCCCGGTGCGCCCCTTCGCCTTGTCTGGACCCCGGCCGCGACAGGGTTAAGACAACTTTACCTGGAAATCAGCGGTTTCCGATGTGGGCGATGCTGGCGATCTCGACCAGGAAGTCGGGCCGCACCAGCCCGCAGACGATGCAGAAGCGGGCCGGCTTGTCGCCCGGGAAGAACTCGGCATAGACCTTGTTCATCGCCGCGTAGTCGGCCCAATCCTTCAGGAAGATGTGGTTCATGGTCACGTCGTCCATGGTCCCGCCGGCCGTCTCGATCACCGACCTGATGGTTTCCAGCACCTGCCGTGTCTGGCCGGCCGCGTCGCCGACGTGGGCGACATTGTTGTCCTTGTCGAAGGCGAGGGTGCCCGAGACATAGACCACCCCGTCCGCCAGGGTCCCGGGCGAGAAGGGGGCGATGGGGGTGACGGTCCCGGGAGGGGTGATGACGGTCTTGGGCATGTGGTTTCCTCTTGGTTTGGGGCAGCGCAGATGGATAAAAAATCCCGTCATCCCGGAAGGCGCGCAGCGCCTATCCGGGACCCAGGGGTTGCAGCGCGCCGGCCGTAGAGCTGCGTTCGATAGCGAGTTCACGCACCCCTGGGTCCCGGACAGCCCGCTGTGCGGTCTTCCGGGATGACGGGAAAGGGATGCCAGGGTCAAAGTGCGGGAGGCCTTGGATTTAGGTTGGCGGCGCCTGTCGCACCGCCCCGCAGAAGTCGGCCGTCGTGCTCACCCAGCCGAAGAACTTCTCGACGTTGTAGACCGTCGCCTCCTGCAGGAAGGCCGGCCCCGCCTGGTGCACGGCGTCCTCCAGCATCACGCTGAAGTACTCCAGGTGGAAGGCGTCCCTCAGGGTGGACTCGACGCAGACATTGGTGGCGATGCCCACGAACACCAGGTTGCGGATGCCGCGCGCCCGCAGCACTGAGTCCAGCGAGGTGTTGAAGAAGGCGCTGTAGCGCGGTTTCTGGATGACGATGTCGCCCGGCTGGGGGCTTAGGGCCTCGACCAGCGCGTAGTCCCAGCCGCCCTTGGCCAGCAGCTGGCCCTCGAGTTCCGGCTTCTCGCGCATGGTCTTTAGCGCGTTCGACTTCCACCAGTTCGGCGATCCCTCGCCGCCGGCCTCGACGTAGTCCGGATCCCAGCCGTTCTGGAAATACACCACCTGCACGCCGGCCGCCCGGGCCGCCTCCGTCGCCTGGACGATCTGGCCGATCACCGCCGCCGCCCCGCCGATGTCGAAGCCGGCCTTGTCGAGGTACCCCTGCGGCGAGGCGTAGGCGTTCTGCATGTCCACGACGATCAGCGCGGTGTCCTTCGGGCTCATCGGCACCGCCTCGGGCCGGGCCGGCAGCATCACCGCCCCCGGCCGCGCCTCCGCCATCGTTTGGGGCCGGTCACGCAGGGACGGCATTGGCCACGCCCTGGCGCGTCTTCATCAGGGGCTGGATGCGCTGGCCGAACTGGTCGAGGCCGACGAGGAAGTCATCGAAGGTCAGCAGCACCCCGGCCGCCCCCTCGACCTCGGCGATCTCGTCCATCAGCCTGGCCACGGTCTCGTAGCTGCCCACCAGGGTGCCGATGTTCAGGTTCATCGCCGAGGGCGGGCGGCTCATGTAGATGGCCGAGACGTCCAGCGCCCCGCGCGGATCGGCCTCGCCCTGGTGGTTCATCCAGGCGATGGCGTCGAGATCGGCGCCCTCCTTGTAGTGCTCCCACTTGGCCATCGCCGCCTCGTCCGTCTCGTCGGCGATGATCATGAAGAGGAGAAGCGCTCCGGTGTTGCTCCCCGCTCTCTTCGCCGCGTCGACATTGCGCTTGACGGCTTCGGCGCACTTCTTCGGCTCGTTCAGCCCCATGCCGAAGCAGAAATTGTAGTCGGCGTGCCTGGCCGCGAAATCGACGCCCGTCTGGCTCTGGCCGGCGCAGACGATCTTGATCTCGGCCTGCGGCTTCGGCAGCAGCTTGCAGTCCTTCATGGTGAGGAACTCCCCCTTGAAGTTCGACACCCCGTCCCGCCACAGCTCCTTCATGACCGTCACGTACTCGGCGCAGTAGTCGTAGCGGTTGAGGAAGTGCTTCTCCCCCGGCCAGATGTTCATCTGGTCGTATTCGGCCTTCTGCCAGCCCGAGACGATGTTGATCCCGAACCGGCCGTTCGAGATGCTGTCGATGGTCACCGCCATCCGCGCCGCGATCGGGGCAGGAATGGCCAGCACCGGCACCGAGGCGTAGAGGCGGATCCTGCTGGTCACCGCCGCCAGCCCCGCCATCAGGGTGAAGCTCTCGAGCGCGTAATCCCAGAACTCCGTCTGGCCGCCGAAGCCGTGCAGCTTGATCATCGAGAGGGCGAAATCGAGCCCGTATTCCTCGGCCTTGAGGGTGATCTGCTTGTTCAGCTCGAAAGTCGGCATGTACTGCGGCGAGGTCGCCGACATGATCCAGCCGTTGTTGGCGATCGGAATGAAGACGCCGATGTCCATGCCGTGATGTTCCCCTGACGCGTGTGGCCGGGCATGAGGCGCCGCTTGCTTCGGGTTGGCAAGAGGGGAGGGGCGCCTAGCCGACCTCGACCCTGGAAGAGCCCGCCTCGACGCTGACTTTCGCCCGCGTACTGAGCGTTCCGCCGCGGTCGCTGACCCGGTCCATGACCCTGTACTCGGTGGTCCACCGCTCCGGCGTCACCTCGCAGACGGAATAGCCCCGCTGGCTGTTGTTGAACTTCAGGGACGGGTTGGCGGCCAGGATCCTCACCATGTCTGGACGCTGGTCCATGCCGTCGCCGCTGGAACTGATCGAGGTGGTGACGAACTCCGCCGCCAGCGGCGCGCCGTCGGGGTTTCGGCTGTCGAGGAAGACCTCGCCGGCATAGTTCTGGTGCTCGTCGCCGGTCAGGACGATCGGATTGGCGACCCTCCGGTCGCGGATCGCCTTCAACAATCGCGCGCGAGGGGTGCGATAGCCGCCCCAGCTGTCGATGTTGGTCGTGTAGTCGGGGCCCGCGTCGCGGTCGAGGTCCATGACCATCACCTGCTGGGCCAGCACGTTCCATTTCGCCTTCGAGGCCGACAGCCCCTCGTACAGCCACTTCTCCTGGCGCAGGCCCAGCATCTCGGCGTTCTGCCGGTCCAGTTCGCCGCAGACCCCCCACCTGTCGCCGCAGGGCTGGTCGCTGCGGTACTGGCGGGTGTCGAGGAACTGCAGGCTCATCAGGTCGCCGAACCCGGCCCGGCGGTAGAGCTGGATCGAGGGGCCGACCGGCAGGGCGGCGAGGCGCAGCGGCATGTATTCGTAGAAGGCCTGGGCCGCCGCCTGCCTGCGCAGGGCGAACACCGCCGGCGGGGTGGCGTCGGCGTCGATGTCGCCGGCCCAGTTGTTGTCAATCTCATGGTCGTCCCAGACCACGAACCAGGCGGCCGAGGCGTGGGCCGCCTGCAGGTCCGCGTCCATCCGGTACTGGGCGTAGCGGCGGCGGTAGTCGTCGAGGCTGTAGACCTCGCCGCCGATATGCTGCCGCGGGTTCTCGAACGGTCCGCCGGCGGCGTTGCGTGTCCGCTGCGAGCGGCCCTCGTAGATGTAGTCCCCATAGAAGAAGACGAAGTCGAGATCCTCCCCGGACAGCTTGCGATGGGCGATATAGCTGCCCTGTTCGTAGTGCTGGCAGCCGGCCACGCCGAACCGCGCCCTGGCGACCGGCGCGCCAGCCGCCGGCAGGGTCTTGGCCCGGCCTATGGGACTGGTCTCGCGGCCGCACCTGAAGCGGTAGAAGTAGGGCTGCCCGGGCTCCAGGCCGGCCACCTCGACGTGGACCGAATGGCCGAGTTCCGGCCGGGCCAGGGCCACGCCCTTCACCGGGGTCTTGAAGCCCGTGTCGGCGGCGACCTCCCATTCGACCTCGACGGCCTGGGCCGGCATGCCCTGGCCGGTCTCCAGCGGCCGCGGGGCCAGCCGGGTCCAGATTACGAACCCGTCCGGCGCCGGATCGCCGGCCGCCACGCCCAGCTGGAAGGGGTAGTCGGCGAACACCGGCTGGGCCAGGGCCGGCCGCTCGTCCAGGGTCAGGGCGAAGCCGGCGGCCCCCGCGGCCCCGGCGAACTGGAACAGCCGCCGGCGCGACAGGGCGAAGCGGTGGCGCAGCAGGTCGGTCATGTCGGGCTCCCCAGCGGTGTCGGCTTCCGCCGATACCCCCTCCGCGTGACAGTTGAAAGCTGCCAACCGCCAAACCCCTTCCGTCATCCCGGCCGCAGGGCGAAGCCCGGAGCGCCGGGACCCAGGAGGGACAGAGCGCAGGTCACGCAGCCGCCGACATCCTGCCGGCCGCCCTGGGTCCCGGATCAGCCCTTCGGGCTGTCCGGGATGACGGTCCAGGCGTCTTCAGCGCTTGCGGACGAATACGGTGCCCGCCGAATACCCGGCGCCGAAGCTGCAGATCAGGCCGGTGTCTCCGGGCCCGAACCCGTCGTTGTGCAGGTGGAAGGCGATGATCGAGCCGGCCGAGCTGGTGTTGGCGTAGTCGTCGAGGATGATGACGTTCTCCTCGGGGGTCGGATCGCGGCCCAGGACGCGCTTGCCGATCATGTCGTTCATGTTGATGTTGGCCTGGTGCAGCCACAGGCGTTTCAGGCCGTGCGGGTCGATCCCGACGTCGTTGGCATGCTCGACGATCATTTCGCTGACCATCGGCACCACCTCCCGGAACACCTTGCGGCCCTCCTGGACGAACAGCTTGTCCCTGGCCCCGACGCCTTCCGGCGCCGCGCGGTTCAGGAAGCCGAAGTTGTTGCGGATGTTGTTGCTGAACACCGTCTTCAGCCGCGTGCCGAGGATCTCCCAGCCCTGGCCTGCGGGCGCGTCTTCCGCCCGCTCGACGATGACCGCCGTCGCCACGTCGCCGAAGATGAAGTGGCTGTCGCGGTCGCGGAAGTTCAGGTGACCAGAGCAGATCTCCGGATTGACCATCAGCACCGCCCGCGCCGAGCCCGACGCGATGAAGTCGGCCGCCGTCTTGATCCCGAAGGTGGCGCTGGAGCAGGCCACGTTCATGTCGAAGGCGAAGCCCTCGATGCCCAACGCCTGCTGCACCTCGATGGCCATCGCCGGATAGGCCCGCTGCATGTTGGAGGCGGCGCAGAGCACCGCGTCGATCTGGCTGGCGTCCTTGCCCCAGGCGGCGATCGCCTCGCGGGCCGCCTTGACCGCAATCTCGGCCAGCACCGACAGCTCTTCGTTCGGGCGTTCGGGAATGCGCGGGGTCATGAACTCGGGATCGAGGATCCCGGCCTTGTCCATCACGAAGCGGGACTTGATGCCGGAGGCCTTCTCGATGAATTCAGGGCTGGAGGGGGCCAGCGGCTCCATCTCCCCGGCGGCGATGGCGTCGGCGTGGCTGGCGTTGAACCGGTCGACGTAGGTGTTGAAGGCCTCGACCAACTCGGCGTTGGAGATCGACTGTTCGGGGGTGAACAGCCCGGTGGCGGCAATGACGGCCTGATGCACGGCGTAATGGTTCCCGATGCGGACACGGCCCCGACAGCCCGTCCGTCCTAGATTTGTGACGCCTAGATAGCATGCGGCGGGGCGGCGTCACCGTGTGGCGCCGGCGCCACGGAACACAACCGCCGCAATCGCGCCCTTGAACCGGCATTGCGCCGTCGCGTTTGCGACATACCTGAGCTAGGGCAGGAGGGGTTCTGAGACAGAAGATGAAGTTAGGAGTCTAAAATAATGAAAGCTCTCATGATTGCGGCGGCGTCGGTCGCCACCCTGGCCATGGCCGCCCCCGCGATGGCGCAAGACGCCGGGACCACCGTCTACGGCAACATCGGCTATGGCCACGTGAGCGCCGAGGACGTCGATGTCGGCGCCATCCAGGGCCGGGTCGGCGCCCGCTTCGGCCAGTACTTCGGCGTCGAGGGTGAAGCCTCGGCCGGCATCAACGGCGACGACTTCAACGTCGGCGCGACCAACGTCGAAGTCGACCTGAACTACCAGATCGGCGCCTATGCGGTCGGCTATCTGCCGGTGGCCCCCAACGCGGACCTGTTCGCCCGGGTCGGCTATTCGAAGTCCGAGTTCGACGTCTCGAGCCCGCTGGGCGGCGCTTCGGGCGACGTCGACGGGGTCGCCTACGGCATCGGCGGCCAGTACTTCTTCACCGACAAGGACGGCATCCGCCTCGACGTGACCCGTCACGACAGCGATGACGGCGAAGCCGACGTGTTCGGCATCAGCTACGTGCGGAAGTTCTAGGACACCACGTCCTCCAAACGAGAAGGCCCCCGCCCCGGCGGGGGCCTTTTTCGTTGACGCCGCGGCTCCCAGGGTGAAATTCCCATTCCTGGGGAACGGAGCGTCAAGGTGGATGCGGTTGTCTTACAGCTGATCGGCTCGGCCGTGGCCGTCGCCACCATGGTCGGCATCGCCGCCTGGGCGCGGATTCCGAGGCCCTGCCCGCCGCTCGACGAGGTGCGGGCCCGCGAGATCCTCGCGGTGGAATACCCGGACCATGCCATCGATGCCGTCTGGCTGGCCGCCGACGGGGCCGGAGCCATCGCCCGCTCCGGCGACCATGCCCTGGTGCTGGGACGGCTCGGCGACTCCTGGGTGTCCCGTGACCTGCCCTGGGAACGGGCCCTGGCCAGCGAAATTCGTGGCGGCCGGGTCCGCATCCGGGTCGATTGCAGCGGCGCCCCTCGGCTCGACCTCGCCGTCAGCGGGGTCAATCCCTGGCCGCCCCAGCGCCCGCAGGATCTGGCCGCATGACCCCCGATCCGATCAAGGCCGCCTTCGACCCGGTCACCCTGGCCATCCCCCTGTTCGTGATCACCATCATCGGCGAGATCATCCTGGGCCGCATGCGCAAGGCCAAGGCCGCCTACGAGGCGCGCGACACCGCCACCTCCCTGCTGATGGGCCTGGGCAGCAACATCGCCGGGCTGCTGACCGGCGGGGCCATTGTCGCCGTGGTCATCTGGGTCTGGCAGCACCGCATCTTCGACATCCCGATGACCGCCTGGTGGGCCTGGGTGGCGATCTTCTTCCTCGAGGACCTGACCTACTACTGGTTCCACCGGCTCAGCCACGAGCGCCGCTTCTGGTGGGCCAGCCACGTCAACCACCACTCGTCCCAGCACTACAACCTGGCCACCGCCCTGCGCCAGACCTGGACCGGCGGCGTCGCCGGCACCTGGCTGCTCTGGCTGCCCCTGGCCTTCCTCGGCTTCCCCCCGGCGATGATCGCCATCCAGAAGGGGATCAGCCTCGTCTACCAGTACTGGATCCACACCGAGGCGATTGGAAAGATGCCGCGCTGGTTCGAGGCGGTGTTCAATACGCCCTCCCATCACCGCGTCCATCACGCCCGCAACCCCCGCTACCTGGACGCCAACTACGCCGGCATCCTGATCATCTGGGACCGGCTGTTCGACACCTTCATCCCCGAGACCGACGAGGAGCCGCCGCGCTACGGGCTGGTGAAGAACCTCGGCGACTTCAACATCCTGCGGGTGGCCTTCCACGAATGGATCGGTATCGGCCGGGACCTGATGACGGCCCGCTCGCCCCGCGAGGTGCTCGGCTACCTGTTCGGCCCGCCGGGCTGGAGCCCGGACGGCTCGCGGGAGACGTCGAAGACCCTGAAGGCCAAGTGGCTCGCGCGTCAGGAGGCGAAGGCCGAGCCCGCGCCGCCACTGGCGGCGGAGTAGAACGCCTCAGTCTCGCACCCCCGGTAGCGATAACCCCGGCGCCGGCCGCGCCTGCAGCGCCTCGCGGCGGTAGCGGAACAGCTCCGCCGGCCGCCCGCCAGTGTCGGCGTCCATCCGGCCCAGCCCCTCGACCAGCCCCGTCCGCTCGACGACCCGGCGGAAGTTCTGCTTGTGCAGGGCGATCCCGGCGATGGCTTCCACCGTCCGCTGCAGCGCCGACAGGGTGAACTCCGCCGGCATCAGTTCGAACACCACCGGGCGATACTTCAGCTTGCCGCGCAGCCGTCCCAGGCCGGTGGCGAGGATCCGGCGGTGGTCGCTGATCATCGGCTCGCCGAGGGCCGCCGAGAGGGCCGCCGGCTCCGGCGGGTCGCGCCCGTCGGCCCGGGCCGCGTCGCGCGCCGCCTCGGGGGCCAGGCCCGCCTCATAGAGCAGTTCATAGCGCTCGAGCACCCGCTCCTCGTTCCACGGGGCCCCGTCCAGGGCGAAGGCCAGCCGCGCCCGCGCCGCCCGGCCGGCGTCCTTGCCGGCCCAGGCCATCAGGGCCGGGGCGATGCCTTCGTCGATCAGTTCGGGACGGCCCCTGCGCCAGTCCTCCCAGGGGAAGAACCGCGACCAGGACGACCAGACCGTGTCCGCCGCCAGGCTCCCCGTCGCTGACGGAGTCAGCGCCAGGTAGCCCACCGACACCACCCGCGCCGCGCCGGCCCCGACCTCGGCCCGGGGCGCCTCCCGCCCCTGGTCGCCGAAGGTGTAGAGCTGCTCGACATAGCCGAGTTCGAACCCCGTCTGGCTCGACACGAAGGCCCGCAGGGCCAACTCGAACGTCCGGTCCCGCTCGGGCGCGAACGGCCCGAACGGCAGCCCGGCCGCAGACTCCGGCCGCACGGTCAGCACCACCGCCTCGCCATCCCGGATGGCGACAATGACCGCGCTGAGGCCGATGACGACGGAAAGGGTCATGGGAGTGGTGGTAGAGGAAAATCCGGGTCGGATGAACCAGCATCCTCTTCGCCCTCAGGCGAGGCGCTTCAGAATTGCGACGCCATCTCGAATGGCGCGCCGGGGTAGACATACCTCCCCCGCCCGATGGCCCGCACCGCGTCCGCCATCCGCCCGCCCCGGCCCAGCACGTCGTCGGCCAGGGCCACGATCAGCGGGTTCGGCGTCGCGCCGGGAGAGGCTCGCCGCAGGGCCTGGGCGATCGCCGCCTCGGAGGCTTCCGGATTGTGCGCGCAGGCGATCAGGAAGGCCGCGGCGGTCGAGCGGCTGACCCCGGCCCAGCAATGGACCAGCATCGGATCACGCCGGTCCCAGCCCTTGGCGAAGTCGAGTATCTTCCGCACCAGCCCCTCGTCCGGCAGGGTCTCGCCGTCGACCGCCTGCCAGATGTCGTGCACCGCCAGCTTGAGGTGGCGGTCGGGAAACGGCGCGCGCGGCGCCTGACTCATCAGTCCCTCCTCCAGGAGGGTGATCACGTGCGACGGCTTCTTCCACTTGATCACCGTCGGCGCGTCCCGCAGCGGGCTGACGATGAGGGTCACGCCTTGCGCTCGAACCCGGCCGCCTCCGACAGGCTGTGGAAGCGGGCGACGTAGTGGGCCTGGGCTTCGCGCGGCGGCTCGGGCCGGATGGTCAGCTGATAGCCCTTCGGCGGCTCCCCGAAGAAGCCCAGCGCCTCTTCGACCGTGAAGCCCGCCAGCTGGGTGGCTTCGAAATAGGCGCAGGCGCGGTCGGCCTGCTTGAGCAGCTTCTTGATGTGCAGCGGAGTCTTGGCCGGCAGGCCGAAGCGGGCGTGGATGGCGTGCTCCAGCCGCTCCTCGAAGTCCTTGTAGGAGACGCCGAGGGCCGCCTTGAACGGGCTGATCATGTCGCCGATGACGTACTCGCTGGCGTCGTGCAGCAGGGCGGCCAGCCGCCATTTCGGCTCCAGGCCGGGCTCCATGTAGTGGGCGATCTCCTCGACCACCAGGCTGTGCTGGGCCACCGAGAAGCCGTGCTCGCCGATCGTCTGGCCGTTCCAGCGCGCCACCCGCGCCAGGCCATGGGCGATGTCCTCGATCTCGATGTCCATCGGCGAGGGATCGAGCAGGTCCAGCCGCCGCCCGGACAGCATCCGCTGCCAGGCTCTCGGCGGTTGTTTGCTGCGCAGCCCTTTGGCCAACCTTGGTTTCCTAATTCGACAAATCGAACGCCCAACTGGAGCATCGCTTGACAAAGATCAACGACAGGAACGGGGTATCCCCGACATTCGTTGGTTCAGCATGGAGATGTTCTCATGAGTTGGGCCCGCATCATGGCGCCGCTGTCCGGCGGCGCCGGCGACGAAGCCGTCCTGGCCGCCGGCGCGGCCCTCGCCGCGCCGTTCGACGCCGAACTGGCGGCGGTCCACGCTCCGGCCGATGTCGCCGACCTGATGCCCTGGATGGGCGAGGGGTTCATGGGCGGGGTGCAGATCACCGCCATGGACAGTCTCAAGGAGGCCGCCGCCGAGGGCCAGCGGGCCGCCGAGGCCGCCGTGGCCGGCTGCGGCTACGCCAAGACCCGCTTCGTGGCCCTGGAGACGCCCGTCTGGGCCGGGCTTTCGATGGAAGGCCGGCTCTCGGACGTGGTGGTGTTCGGCGACGAGGCGGCCCGTGGACGGGGCCCGCTGGCCGAGGCCTTCCAGCAGACGGTCGCCGACGAACAGCGTCCGACCATTGTCGCCCGGCCGGGCCTCGGTGTCGGCGGCACGGTCGCCGTCGCCTGGGACGGCGGCAAGGAGGCCAGCCGGGCCGCCCGCACCGCCCAGCCGCTGCTTGAGAAGGCGGGCCGCGTGGTCATCCTCTGCGCGCCCGGCGCCTCCTCGCGCAAGTTCGACGGCGCGCGGCTGCAGGCCTTCCTGGCCGAGCGCGGCGTGGAGTCCGAGGTCGAGGTGATCGGCGGCAGCGGCGACGCGGCCCATCTGCTGCTCGCCGCCTGCGAGCGGCTCGGCGCGGGCCTGCTGGTGGCGGGGGCCTTCGGCCATCCCCGGCTCCAGGAATACATCTTCGGCGGCACGACCCGAACCCTGCTGAACAACGACGGCCCGTCGCTGTTCCTGTCCCACTAGCTTCCCCCAACAATGGAGAAACAGGCATGACCCTGTCCCGCATCATCATGCGCCTTGCCCGCAATCCGGGCACCGAGTTCGCCGATGGCGACGACCACCGCGGCTACACCCTGACGGCGCCGCTGACCGACGATGGCATGCTCGACCTCGACGCCTTCCAGAAGGCCAAGGCCAGCTGCACCGTCCGCCGTTTCGCCCCGGACGAGGACGCCACCTTGGGCCGCCTCGCGCGCCGCCGGGACAATTGGTATTTCGACTATGACGATGGCGAAGACGCCGACGACGAGGCTGTCCACAAGCTCGGCCAGCACCGGTTCGCGGTCGGTGAATACGTCTCCGTCGCCGACGAGGATGGCCGCCTGCTGGCCTACAAGGTCACCGAGGTGACGCCGGTCGAGTAGCGACGGTGACAGTCGCGCCTGGCGAGACGGTCACCGCCCCGCCTATTTCTCGAAGTTGTGCCGGACCAGGGCCGTGGCGTCCTTGAACACGCCCTTGGAACCGGTCCCGTCCCGGGGGGCCTTCGACTTGACCACCGCGACGACCAGTGGCCCCCGCGCCGGCCCCTGGGCCTCGTAGCCGGCCGCCGTATAGGCCGCGCCTGGGGAGTCGTCGGTCTTGACGAAGGTGGTGCGGAAACCGCGCTTGCGCTTGCCGCCGATCGAGAAGTCGCCGTCCTCGATATGGGCGTCGCCCCCCTCGATGGTGATGGCGCCGTTCTCGCCGTCACGCCACTTGTCGCGGTAGATCCGCACCTCGTTGGCGTCCTCGTCGGCGGTGATCTCCATGCCGGCGACCTTGATGTGGGCGTTGTCGCCATCGGCGTTGATGGTCACGCCCGGCATCCGGACCCGCGCCTTCTCGACGCCGTCGCCCTCTTCGGTCTCGACCGTCAGGCCGGGCAGGGAGACCTTTTCCTTGGTGGTCTTCCCGGGCTCGCCCGGGGTCGCCGGAGTCTTCGGCGGCTCGGGCGTATCGGCCGGGGCGGCGAACAGCCCGCGCACCTCGGTCTCGATCGGCTGCAGGGCCTTGGCTGGGTCATTGCTGACCGCCACCAGCCGCAAGGTGACCTCGGCGTCGGTCCCGCCGTAGACACAGCTGAGGCCATCGGCCGCCGCGCTGAGTCGCTTCAGGTTTCCTTGGGCTTCCGGGCAGTCGAGCTTGGCCAGCACCTTCAGCGACTCACGGGCGTCCCGCTTGGCCCGGTACTCGGCCCGGCTCTCGCAGGCGGTCAGAGCCAGGACGATGGCGCCGCAGCCCACGGCGGTCATCAGCATACGTTTCATTGGTTCAGCCCTTAAATGGCAACGACCTCACCCATGAAGGTGAGGCCGCGCCGCGTTCCGATCCAGTGAATTCGCGGTAACGGCTACTGCCCGGGCCGCGTGGCGCCTTCGCGCCGGGCCAGAAAGGCCAGCCGTTCGAACAGGTGGACGTCCTGCTCGTTCTTCAGCAGGGCGCCGTGCAACGGCGGGATCAGCTTGGTGGGATCGCGCTCCTTGAGCACCTCCTCACCGATGTCCTCGACCATCAGGAGCTTCAGCCAGTCGAGCAGCTCGCTGGTCGAGGGCTTCTTCTTCAGGCCCGGCACCTTGCGCATGTCGTAGAAGATGCGCAGGGCCTCGGCGACGAGCTTCTGCTTGATGCCGGGATAGTGGACCTCGACGATGGCGTTCATCGTCGCCTCGTCGGGGAACCGGATGTAGTGGAAGAAGCAGCGGCGCAGGAAGGCGTCCGGCAGTTCCTTCTCGTTGTTGGAGGTGATGATCACCACCGGCCGGACCTTGGCCTTGATGGTCTCGTCGGTCTCGTAGACGTAGAACTCCATCCGGTCGAGTTCCTGCAGCAGGTCGTTCGGGAACTCGATGTCCGCCTTGTCGATCTCGTCGATCAGCAGGACGGGCCGTCGCTCGGCGTCCTCGAACGCCTCCCACAGCTTGCCCTTCTTGATGTAGTTCCTGACGTCCTTGACCCGCTCGTCGCCCAGCTGGCTGTCGCGCAGCCGGGTGACCGCGTCATATTCATAGAGGCCCTGGGCCGCCTTGGTCGTCGACTTGATGTGCCAGGTGATCAGCGGCGCATCGAGCGCCTTGGCGATCTCATAGGCCAGCACCGTCTTGCCCGTGCCCGGCTCGCCCTTGATCAGCAGTGGGCGCTCCAGGGCTATGGCCGCATTGACCGCGACCTTCAGGTCGTCGGTCGCCACATAGTCGTCGGTGCCTTCGAAGCGGGTGGTCATCCGTCTATCCCCTGTGGAGCGCGGGAAGACGCTCCAAACAAACGTTTCATTCAAGGGGACAGTAGCGCCCGGAACGCCGCTGTGAAGCGGTTTTCCGTTCACAGGCGAAAAAGCCGCGCGCCGTTTCCAGCGCGCGGCGGGGTCGCCTTGGGTCAGGCGGCTCCGACTTTCGGTCAGTCGGCGCCGGGGTTGATGGACACCGGGTCGGAGGCCGGGAAGGTCTCCTTCAGGCCTTTGTCGAGCTGCTTGTCGACGTGTTCGTCCTTCTCGTCTGGCGCGGCCTCGCCGGGGTCGACCTGAGTGGCGTCTTCCTCGTCGCCGGTCCCGCCGGACGCTTCGTAGTTTCGGCTCCGCTCCTGGTCCGTGCCGACGCGGTCTTCGTCGAAGGCGAAGCTGCGGTCCTCGGGAGCGGCCCGCAGGCCGGTGTCGTCGCGATCCTCGGTCAGGTCGCCGTCGTCGAATTCGGCCGCCTGGAAGTCTTCGTCCTCGCGTTCGGGATCCAGGTCGTCGATGTCGGAGTCGTCCGCGGCGGAGGTCGCGTCATAGACGTCGGAGACCTCGTCGAAATTGGCGATATTGCGGCCGTCGGCCGTCAGGTTGGTTTCGTCCAGGACCTCGGCGCGATCCTGCGGGTCGGCGTCATTGTCGATGTTGGACATGGTCAGTTTCCTTAGGCGGGGCGTGTCCCCGCCCGGAATCAACCCGCTCGCGCGCCTTGCGTTCCGGAGTCGACATAGGCCCCCAGCGCCCCGGCGACCTGTCCCATGACCGCATCCCAGTCGCCGAACGCGGGCGGATTGAATACCCGCGCCTGCGGGTACCAGGGATAGGCGTCGGTCCCCAGCTGGGTCCAGCCCAGGCGCGGCGAGATCAGCCAGACGCCGGCCCCGCAGGCCCCGGCCAGGTTCAGGCTGGCGTTCGAGAAGCCGATGGTCAGGTCCAACGCGCAGGTCAGGGCCGCAACATCGTCCAGGTCCTGCTTCAGATCGATGCCGGGCGGGACCCAGATGTCGATCCCCTCGGCCTTTGCCGCGGCCAGTTCGGCTTCGCAGTCGCCGTACTGCAGGTTGACCAGGGTCACGCCCGGAACCTTGAGCACCGGCGCCCACTGCTCGAACGGCGAGAAGTAGCGGCGCCGCGCCCCCTTGGTGGTCATGCTCTTCCAGAGGAGGCCGACCTTCAGCCCGGCGGGGGCCGTCTCCAGCACCTTGCGCCAGTGGGCCACCCGGCCGGGATCCGCCTTGAGATAGCCTGTCCGGGCCGGATAGGCCGCGATGCTGTCGCGGAACCGCCGCAGCGGGGAGGCGAGGGGGGCCCACAGGTCGATGGCCTGCAGCTCCTCCGGCTCGAGGAACGGGACGACGCGCACCGTTCGGCCGTCGACGCTGAAGGTGGCGTGGGCGCCGACCCGGGCCTGAGGAAAGCTGCGGGCGAACAGCGGGACCAGCCGCGGCTCCAGGGACAGGGTCAGCCGCCCCTCTGGCCCCAGGGCTTCAAGCATGTCGGGCAGGTAGTTGGCGAACAGCACCTCGTCGCCCAACCCCTGCTCCCCGATCAGCAGCAGCGATTTGCCGGCCAGGTCGCTGTCCGGCGCCCACTGCGGCCGGTCGACCAGGAAATGGGTGACGTCGGCGAAGTTGGGGTCGCGCCGGGCCTCGTAGTCGTTCCAGCCCTGAGCCACATTGCCCAGGGACAGGTGCATGGTCGACCGCGCCAGCCGCATCATCAGCTGTTCGTCGGCCGGCATCGCCGCGCTCATGGCGATATTGCAGTCCTCCAGCGCGCCGGCCGCGTCGCCCAGGGCATGACGCGCGGTGGCGCGGTTGTACTGGGCCTTGGGGAAGGCCGGCTGCAGGCGCAGGGCCTCGTCGAAGAAGGTGGCGCTGGCCGCCGGATCGCCCTGCTCGGCCAGGACGGTCCCCAGGGTGTTCCAGAGCATCGCCTGCTCGGGGCTTTCCAGGAGCGCCGGACGCAGGATCTCCACGGCTTCGCCATAGCGGCCCTGGTCGCGCACGGCGCAGGCCAGGTTGTTGACCGCCTCGGCATTGTCCGGGTGGGCTGCGATGAAATGTCCGAACAGTTTCTCGGCCGTCTCCTTCATGCCCATCCGATAGGCCAGCCGGCCCATGTCGTTGGCGACCTCCGCGTGGTCGGGCAGCAGCAGCAGCGCCTTCTCGTAGGCCCGGACCGAACTGGCGAAATCCCCCGCCCGCTCCCGGGCGATGGCCAGCAGGTACCAGCCGAACCCCGACCGCTCGTCAAGTTCCAGGGCCTGGATGGCGATGGTCCCGCCGGTGGTGAAGTCGTCGGCCTGAAGGGCGCTGACCGCTTGTTGCAAAAGGCCATTCACCGAGGCGGCCTTCATCTCCGCCAGGGCGTCGAGCATCCGCGCCAGGGCCGCCGGCGAGCCGGCCTGACCCGTGATCCCCGCCACCGGCCCGGTCGTCGCCGCCTCGCCCACCACGGGGGTCAGGCCCGCCTGCGCCGACAGGGCGGCGGCGGAAACCTGGGACTTCATGGAACGGGACATCGGGGGGCTCTGAGCAGGCGTTGGCCAGGGGAACCTGCCCTTTTCATGGTTACCCGCGCCTTAAGACAAGAGCCTGTTAACCATAGACCCTTAGGTCTGGAGGCTGGATCGGGAGAGGTCAGGTGCCGCTCAAGCTGTCATTGAAGCCGGGGGAGAGATTCGTCCTCAACGGGGCGGTCGTCCAGAATGGAGACCGGCGGGGGGTGCTGATCCTGCAGAACAAGGCCTCGGTCCTGCGCGAGAAGGACATCATGCAGGAGTCCGAGGCGGTCACCCCGGCGCGGCACATCTACTTCCCGGTGATGATGATGTACCTCGATGAGCCCGGGGCCGGCCGCTACTACGACGAGTTCGTGCGGCGGCTGACAGAGTTCATGAACGTCATCCGCAACCCGGCGGTGCTGTCGGATTGTGTTAACATTTCAAAGCACATCATGGAGCGCGAATACTACAAGGCGCTCATGCTCTGCCGCAAACTGGTGGACTACGAGGACGAAAGGCTGGGGAATGTCGCTTCAGGCGTATCAGCAGGCGGCGGCGAGGGCTGAGAACCCCCGCGAGGCCGAGTACCGGCTGTTCGGCCAGGTGACGAGAGCTCTCATGGAGGCCCAGCAGCTGCCCGACACCCAGTTCGAAGGCCGGGTCGACGCCCTCGATTGGAACCGCCGCCTATGGTCGGCCCTGGCCACCGACTGCTCGCAGCCGGAGAACGCCCTGCCCATGCCGCTGCGGGCCCAGATCATCTCCATCTCGCTGTGGGTCAGCCGGCACACCAGCGCCGTGATCCGCCGCGAGGAGGACATCGGCCCGCTGATCGACATCAACCGCATCATCATGCAGGGCCTGCACGGCGGCAGCGAGGCGGCCTAGTTGGTGATCGTCACACTGTTGAGGAACCGGGCCACGCCGGCCGGGTCGCCGCCCTCCGGGGTCAGGGCCATGGCCACCAGCACCGCGCCGGGACGGGCGATGGCGATCGCCTGACCCGCGACCGGCAGGTCCGACGCCTGACCCTCGAAATCAGCCCAGCGCACCCGTCGGCCCTCCGCCTGGACGGTCCAGCGCCGCTGCACCTGGCCGGCCATCGCCTCGACCCCGCTGTCGAGTACGGTGTCCAGGACCGCCTCGTCGGCCTCGCCCGCGGTGGGGACCAGGAAGATGGCGTAGGCGCCGTCGCCGCCGACCAGCAGCCACTGCTCGGGCTGGTAGTCGCCGGACCGGATGTGGGTCGCCGCGCCTGGCAGCTCGGCGGAGAAGCCCTCGGCCCTCAGCACCGTCCAGTCCGACGCCATCGCCGGCAACGCCAGCCCCAGCGCCGCGACCAGCGCCGCCCAATATCGTCCCATTCCGGTCCTCCGCTCCGGTCGTCTCGCCGGTTAACGGAGTCTTAAAGCAATCGGCGGGCCAGGCGCCAAGGCTACATGGCCCTCAGCGCCGCCTCCAGCCCGGCCAGGTCCACCCCCCGGCCGGCCAGCCTGTCCCGCGCCGCGGCCCTGGCCGCCGGCCAGTCCGCGGCCAACATCCCCAGTCCGATCACGTCCCGGAACACCCCGCCCTTACGGACGTGGGCGCGCAGATAGGCCTCGCGGGTGAAGCCGAAGCCCTCGTGGGTCTTCCACACCGCCTCGTTGTCGACGAAGACCTCGCACCATAGCCGGTTCAGGCCCAGCCGCTCGAACACGAAGCCGAGCACCAGGTATTCGACACAGGCGCCGACCCCCCGGCCGCGGGTGGCCGGATCGGCCAGGTAGAAGGCCCATTCGGCCTTGGAATTGGCCGTGTCGATCCGCGCGAGGTTGGCCAGGCCGACGCCGGCGCCGTCCAGCTCGATGATCCAGAACCGGCGGTCGCCGCCCGCCAGCGCCCGGGCCAGCCAGCCGGCGTGCTCCTCCGGCCCGATGGCATGGTCGGCGTACATGTAGGGGGCCACGGCCTCGCTGTTGCGCCAGGCCAGCACGGTCTCGCCGTCGGCGGCCGCCAGGGGCCGGAGCGTCACCGCCATCGGCTACTCCAGGGCCGCGGGGAACTTCGGCATGGCGTCGAAGTCCTCCTGCACATGCTGGCGGACCACCTTCGCGCCGGTCTTCTTCGCCAGGGCTTCGACGGTATCCATCGAGACCAGGGTCTTGGCGCGGTCGACGTTGAACCTGGGCACCTTGCGGCCCTCGCGGCTCTCGGCCAGGTGCCACATGTCGCCGGTCAGCAGCACCGGCCCGGCCTTGGCCAGGGTCACCATCAGCACCCGGTGACCCGGCGTGTGCCCGGGCGTGGCGACCAGCAGAACCGATCCGTCGCCGAACACGTCGTGGGTCGCGTCGTCCTCCAGCAGGCGGGTCGGCGCCGTCTCCAGGGCCGAATAGAAGCCGAAGGTCTGGGTGTCCGCCCGGGCGGCGGGGCGGAAGGCGTGGGCCTTCTCGTCGGCGTCGACGATCCAGGTGGCGGTAGCGAACAGGCCGCCGTTGCCGATGTGGTCGAAATGGCTGTGGGACACCGACAGGAACTCGATGTCTGACGGCTTGAGGCCCAGGTCCGCCAGCTGGTCGGTCAGCTTGCGCCGCATGGTGGTCCCCTCCGGCCCCTTGCCGCCGGGCAGGTCGGCGATGACCTGCGGCAGGCCGGCGTCCCACAGCAGGTCGCCCTTGGGATGGCGGATCAGGTAGCAGGGCACGATCAGGTCCCGCGACACCCCCTTGTAGGAGCCGTCGTCGGCGAACCAGTCGGCGTCGGGCACGGAGATCGTGCCGCAGTCGAGAGTGTAGAGCTTCACCGCCGGGGGGGCGGCGGACGCCGACGCGGCCGCGCCGAGGAGCAGCGCGGCAAGGGCCGCGATCAGGGATGGCTTCACGGGGACCTCCGGGGGCTTGGCGTTCGGGCGATCATCGGCGCGGGACCGATGTTCGTCCAGCCTCCCGTCCATATCCTCGATCGGCAGGCCTGGACCGGCTGGCTAGATGGGCTGGAACGAGGCGATCGCCTGGGTCGCCGAGGCGGGCGGCATGCCTGGGTTCTGGGTGATCACCGCCGTGCACAGCCAGCCGTTGCGGTAGAAGACCCGCACCCAGCCGCGCGCCTCGCCGTTCCTGAACTCCGCGTCGCGGCCCTGCACCCCGCCAAGCCGGATGGTCCGCCGGGCGGTCTCGACATTGCCGTTGGCGCTGGTCCCGGCCGAGACGCTGCGGTCCAGCGCCGTGGTCAGCTGCTCCTCGCTCAGGGTGACGCCGAACTTCACCGCCGTGACCAGGAACCCGCCGTCCGACGAGTTCAGCTCGTACTGCACCTGGTGGTAGTTGCCGGCCTCGGCCCCGCTGGTTCCCCGGGTCACCTTGGCGTCCCCCGGCAGCCGGACGGTGAACCCCGCCTCGACGTCGCGCACCGTCGTCCATTCCGCCGCCCAGGCGGGCGCCGCCACCGCGACCGCAACCACCGCCGCCATCATCCAGGATCGCATCGACCCCTCCTGTTGCTGTCCTCGGACGGGAGCCAAGCACAGGCGCGGAACGCTGGAAAGGGGCGGCGCCACGACGGTGCGGGGACAGGTTGAATCAACGTGTCCCCGTTGGCTCCCCCGTTGGCTCCTCGTCGTCCCGGTCGGCATCCCCGGACGGGCCGTAGAGATCATCGCAGGTCAGGGCGCTCGGCGCGGGCGGGCGCCCCTCCATCAGCTGGTCGGCGCGCATGCGCCGGAGCCTGGCCGCCTCGTCCGCCCCGGACCTGGACGACGCCGCCTCCACCCGCCTGGCGCCGTGGCCGGCGAGCCGCAGGGCGTAGCGGTCCCTCGCCGCGAGGAACTGCTCCGGCTCCATGTCGAGCACGTCCCGCGCCCCGTCGAGGTGGCCGCGCTCCAGCGCATCCTCGATCAGCCGCCGGTCGTCGGCCAGCATGGCCGCCAGCCGGGTCAGGGCGGCGGCCTTGTCGGCCAGCTTGAACCGCACCGTGCGGACCATCTCGCCGGTGCGCGGGTCGGTCCGCTCGACGATGCTCAGCTCGCGCACCGCGCTGGCCCGGTCGCGGTCCAGCTTCCACAGGTCGATGACCAGCTCGCCGCCGGCCTCCGGCCGGGCGTAGTCGAGCACGTTAGCGAAGGCGATGGCCCGCAGCTCGGCCAGCACGCTCTGGCGGCACGGCGGCCGCGCCCGCGCTTCCCGCGCCGCCGCGATCGCCGCCTGGACCCGCGCCAGCTTCAGCATCCGCGTTCCCTGCCACCGCGACTGCGACCGGCTGAACCCGGCCCGCCGCGCCGCCGCGGCGGCGACCCCGTCGACCAGGTATTCGACCACGAACCGCTGCTGGCGCAGGTTGAGGGGCTTGTCCGCCGGGGCGGCGGGGGCGGGGTGCTGGGGCATGTCAGCCTCTTGCGATGGGGGAGGGGCCGCTGGGGAGCGGGGGAGTATTATCGCATTTTCCGACGGAATGTTCTGGTTTTGTTCTAGACGGGCGGCCCCTTGTCTCCCTGTGCGGGGACACGTTGGATTCCAACGTGTCCCCGGAGGCGCTCACGCTGCAGCGCGTCGCCTCACCTCGTCAAGGATCGAGACCACGACGGTGGCGTCCCGGCCGAACACGCCTGCTACCCCCATCGGATCGAAGTCGGTGAACGGACTTTCGTAGAGCAGGCGCGGCGCCATCTGTCCGCGCTCGGTCAGATGGTCGATGATCATGTCGACGAACTCGATCTGATGGCTGGTCAACGGCCGCGCCGCGATGAAGTCCGCGAAGACCGCCTTTGCCGCCTCCCGGTCCAGGCCAACCAGCGACCGGACGAACAGCCCCAGTCCGCCATCAGCCCTTAGCCGCTCCAGATCCTCCGGTTCGGCAACCCCGGCCTCAAGGAAGATGCGCTCGAGCTCGAAGAGGTCGGTCACGGTCAGCGGTTGATTCAGCCTTAGCTTCTGAATGGTGATGTGGTTCTGCTGCTCGTCCAGGAAGTGGCGCGCCTTGCGGCGGAACCGCTCCATGTCGGCCCCCACGCCGACCCCCTGGATCTCGACTTCAACGGCCTCGCCCAGGCGATCCTCGAAATCGGTGTAGACGATCGCCCGACGCTTCAGCTCGATCAGCTTGAGCAGGGCGCGCAGCCGGCGGCGGACGGTCTCCAGCATAGGCGCGGTGACATCCTGCCAGAAGTCGTCGCCCTGGATCTCATGGATCAGCTCCAGTTCCCTGGCCACCATAGGCACGTTGGAGAGTTCCTCCAGCAGGCCGGCGATCTCGACGATCTTCTTCCGCAACCCGCCGAATACGCTTTCCGCGCGCAGCACGGCCAACTGGGTGCGAAGAATGAGGGCGTCGAACTGCTTGGCTGCCACATCGTCATCCGTGGCGCTGCTAGGCAGACCGGCGACCTCGTTCACCAACTCGGCCTGATCGTCCAAGGTCAATCGGTCCCAGGCCTTTTCCTCGCCGAACTTCTCGACCGCCCGCCGGTGGGCCCGGACCAGGAAGTTGTCCAGGCTCATGCCGGCGATCTCCTCGCGCAGCAGCTGGGCGAGGCTCTCGCGCAGCCGCGCGGGCGTCCATTCGTCGTCTTCGTGGTCGAAGGCGGCTGCGTCCTCGCCCAAACCCTCGCCGGCCGGGTGGAGGGCGTCCAGCGCGCGGATCAGATCGACCCGGGCGGCGAAAAGCCGCTTCGATAGCGAGTCCCCGATTGCGGCGTCCGCCACGTCAGGGTTCTGGTTGAAGAACTCGAAGTTCTGACAGAAGTCGAAGACCAGGAAGTGGCTCTTGTGCCGCCCGGGCCCGAACAGGTCAGGGCAGAGCCGCGTGCCCCGGCCCAGCATCTGCCAGAACTTGGCCTTGGACCGGACCACCTTGAAGAACACCAGGTTCACCACCTCCGGCACGTCGATGCCGGTGTCCAGCATGTCGACCGAGACGGCGATGTGGGGCGCCTTGTCGGGCTGGGAGAAGTCGTCGATCAGCGACTGTGCGTAGGACTCCCCGGAGACGATCACCCGCGCGAAGGCGCCGGCATGGTGCGGATAGGCCCTGTCGAATCGTTCGACGATGAACCGGGCGTGAGCCTGGTTCTTGGCGAAAATGATGGTCTTCCCCAGCCGGTCCCCGTCGGCCACCTTCTGGCCGTGGGTCATCAGGTGCTCCAGCACCTTGTCGACCGTATCGGCGTTGAACAGCCAGTTGTTGAGCGCCGCGGGCTCGATGACGGCGGGCACCGAGCCGTCCTCGTCCCATTCGACCGCGTCCCACTGTTCCTTTTCCTCTTCCGACAGGTCGTCGTAGCGGATGCCCTCGCGCTGGAACTTGAGCGGCACGGACACAGCCAGCGGCGGCACGAGGAACTTGTCGTCTACCGCCTCGTCCAGACCGTATGCGTCAGTCGGCACCCCGCGCTGAAGGTCGAACAAGCGGTAGGTGTCGCGGTCGACCTCGTCCTTAGGTGTCGCGGTCAGCCCGACCAGCAGGCTGTCGAAGTACTCGAAGATCGCCCCGTACTTGCGGTAGACCGAGCGGTGGGCCTCGTCGATGACGATCAGGTCGAAATGGCCGGGGCCGAACCGTTTCTCACCGTCCTGGGCCTTGTCGATGAGGTTCATCATCGTCGGATAGGTCGAGACGTAGACCCGTCCCGTGGCCTGCTTGTCCATCAGCAGGTTCACCGGGGAGGCCTGCGGCAGGAACTTGCGGAAGGCCCCGACCGCCTGGTTCACCAGGGCTTGGCGGTCGGCCAGGAACAGGATGCGCCGCGCCCAGTTGGCCCGCATCAGCACGTCGCTCAGCGCGATCACCGTGCGGGTCTTGCCCGAGCCAGTGGCCATCACCAGCAGCGCGCGGCGCAGGCGGTCCTTCTCGAAGGCCTCGCCGACCCGGCGGATGGCGCGGGTCTGGTAGTAGCGCTCGACGATGGACCCATCGATCTCGGTCGTGGCGAGCGACTGGAGCGTCGTGCGCCGCCGGATGGCCAGTTCCAGTTCGTCCCGGGTCAGGAACCCTTGGATGGGCCGCGGCGGGTAGCGGCTGTCGTCCCAGATCCAGTGCTCGTAACCGTTCGAGCAGAAGATTACCGGCCGCTGGCCGGTCATCGCCTCCAGGCAGTCGGCATAGAGCTTGGCCTGTTGCTGGCCGGCCCGGGCGTCCTTGCGAGTGCGCTTGGCTTCGACCAGGCCCAGCGGCTTGCCGTCCTCGCCCCACAGCACATAGTCGACGAACCCCTGGCCCGGCTGGTTGGGCATGCCGGTGACCGGATACTCGGTGTCATGGCCCGGCCGGGTGAAGGTCCAGCCAGCCTCGCGCAGCAGCAGGTCGATGAACTTGTCGCGGGTCTCGGCCTCGCCATAGTCGTGGGTGTCGGGAACGGCCGCGTTGGCCGCCTTGGCGGCGGCCACCTCGGCCTGCAGCCGGGCGATCTCGCCTTCCAGCCGCAGGCGGTCCTCCTCGCCGGCGCGTTGCGCCGCCTCCGCCGCCTCCCGCGCCTTGACCGCCTCGACGAAGCGCTGGGCAGCGGCGTTTAGCTGTTCCAGCCGCTCGGCCGGGACCGAACGGTTGGTCGGCAGGGCCTCGGCGGAGAAGGCGGTCGAGTCCGGCGGCTTGTGGCCCTTGGCGTAGGTGCGCGCCAGCCAGTAGGCCAGGTGGAACAGCTCACGGACGGCGGTGATCCCGTTGCCCGGCGGCACCACCCGGCCGCCCTGGTGCGCGGCCCGGTTGCCCAGGTCCTTTACCAGCCGCGCCTTGGCGACGATCGCCGGCCCGACCAGGGCTCGAAAGGTCGGCTCGTGGATGCGCGCCGCCAGGGTGCTCTCATAGGGACTGCGCAGCCCCCGCTCATGCCGGTAGAGCCATCCGACGATGGTCTCCAGCGACAGCCGCGCGTAGAAGCAGGCCCCCCGCGCATCGGACCGTGCCATGCCTTCCGCGCGGGCGGCCAGGGCATGGACCTCGGGAAACTCGGCGGACAGAAAGTCGAATTGGGAGGTCATCGACGGTATACTGCACTCGCATCTAGCGCATCCGCTAGATACGGCGCAAAGCCGGCAAGCACCGCCGAGATAGCGACCAGATCCGTCATTCCAAGGGGACGTAGCTGGTTTGCTGCGGTCCCAGCATGCCGGATGCCTGGATAATCGCAGGTAAAGCGGTACAGATTCTTGATGGCTTCCTTTACCTGCTCATGTGGCCAAGTGCCGATATTGTCAGATATCCGCCCGAGAGTATTTGCGCCGGCTGCATTCGGGTGGCCTTGCCCTAGCGCCTCCAATAGGTTCACCTGCTTCTGGATGCACGTCTTGATGTTTCTTTCACTGCTATCGACGCGTAGGTCACGAACCGATTCCTCGAAATCTCTTAGGATCGGCAAGAGGGCAGCGTCGGCGGCGGCGATCGATTTTAGCTCTCTAACCATTCCGCTGAAGACACCGGCCAAAGTGGGATGCAGGCTAAACGGGCGACGGAGATCGTAGCGAAGGCTGTACTTGTCGATGAACCGCTGGATGCGATTGAAAAAGGTGTTTGAGAGTTCATCCCCGCCGAGATCTTCTAGAACTTCAAAGGCGGCTTCTAGGAAGTTGACGCGATCTGCCTCCGTAGAAAACGCACTGCCCCTGAGTCGACGCTGTGATACCCGGGCGAGTGCAGGAGTATCGGTCGCTTCGGCCAACAACTGGGCGTTCAGCGGGTTTGCCCTGTGCTCGTTGGAAGCTCGAAACAACTCCACGAAAACATCGTCTGGCGCGGCTCGAGCTATGGGCACCCAAATTTCGCGCCACGTGTCCCTCCACACTGGTCCCCATTCCCCGAGCATTCAAAGCTCTCCGCAGAAGGCGCGATGTTGGACGGATGAGAATAGATCGTTGAGCTGATCAAGGCTCCTCATTACTTTCGCCCGCAATTCCTCGACACGCCCTATCGCCCTTGCGAAGGCCTCTTGTTGGGCTAACGGCGGGCGTTCAATCAATACGGTTTGCAGGCGGCCCTTCGAAATGTTTGGCATCGATCCCGCAGCACCAGAAGCCAACTTTTGAATTTCGCGGCGCTTGGTCGGAAAGGAGATTAATCCTTGTAGATAGACTGGATTCAAGTCGGATCCAGGCTTGATGCGGATTCGAAACATTAGGTCCGGGAACATGAGCCTTGGCCGCGATTCATGAACAAGAACACTCGCGGCAACGAGATCGTGAGTATTTTTTCGCGAGAACAGAATGTCTCCCGCCTGAATTTCTAGTTCCGGCCGAGGTTGCTGTTCAGGCGGCAAGGCTTTGTTCGCGCAGCCATCATACCGGCCATAAGTGACGGCGCCGAGCTTGAGCACACCCCATTCGTCTTCAGCCGCCACGCGATCCAGGCATATTGGACTCCAGCCGCCCTGAATTTCGTCCAGAATGTCGCCGAAGGGGACTCGCTCCCAGCGGCGGGGATTGGTGACCGGGTCGCCGAAGTGCTCAGTAAATACCGCCGGTCGCATACAGTCGATGAGATCAAGGGAAGCCTTCTGTTTCAGCCTAACCTCGTCGGATTGATCCAAGATCGCCGCGATCCGTCGCTGTTCATCAAGCGGAGGGAGGGGGATCTCCACGCGCGACACCACCGCCTTGGAGACTTCCTTGAAGGTGGCACCGTTTCCCAAGCCTTCCATGAAGGAGCGATGGGATTTGAGCCACCAGTAGAGATATCCAGCATCGGCGCGCTGGCTGTCTACCACGAGGCTCTTAAAGCCTTGATTGGTCGCCATCGGCACGGTGTTGATCGCGACATGGCCGATGGGTGCACGCGAGCTGAACAACACTGACCCGACAGGTAGGAGTTCTGTCGCACACGACGCCAACCCTGCCGCTGTGATCCTGCGCGACGTTTCGCTCAGATAGGGGCCCGACAGATTGCTGAGGTCCTTTGGGGTCGCCCAGTTGATGTCCCCAGCCCAATATTTGCTTACACCTGTGGGCGGCGTGGCTCCACCTACGATACGGGCTACCTCGTCGAGGCGGACAGTTGGCCAACTCACCCAACCATCTCCTCAAGCTGTTCCAGACCTTTGGAAATCTCCGCCTCCAGGCGCTTGAGTTCGACAATGATCTCCGCCGGACTCGCGTAGTTGACGGCCTCCTGAATGGTCTCCTTGTGGCGGTTGATCGACAGGTCGTAGCTGCCGTCCTGGGCGATATCTGCCTTCTGGACACAGAAGCTCTGGTCGGTACGCGTCCGCTCGCGCTCGGCCTCGTCGCGCGCACCCCAGCGTGCCAATATGTCTGGAAGGTTGTTTCTGGCGTGCTCGGCCTCACCTAACGCCTCATCCGGCGCCGCCCCGAGCTTCGCCTCCGGCAACATCGGCTGGCGCTTGTCGTCCAGCGACCAGCCGTCCGCCTTCATGTCGTAGAACCAGACGTGATCCGTCCCCCCGACGCCGGTCTTGGTGAAGCAGAGGATGGCCGTCGATACGCCGGCATAGGGTCGGAAGACCCCCGGCGGCAGGGAGATCACTGCGTCCAGCTTATGGTCCTCGACCAGCATGCGGCGCAGCTCCTTGTGCGCCTTGGAAGAGCCGAACAGCACCCCGTCCGGCACGATCACCGCCGCCCGGCCGCCGGTGCGCAGCAGCCGCAGGAACAGGGCGAGGAACAGCAGCTCGGTCTTCTTGGTCTTCACCACCTGTTGCAGGTCGCGGGCGGTCTGTTCGTAGTCCAGCGAGCCGGCGAACGGCGGGTTGGCGAGGATCAGGCTGTAGCGGTCCTTCTCCCCGGCGATGTCCTCCGACAGGCTGTCGCGATACTCGATGACCGGGTTCTCGATCCCGTGCAGGATCATGTTCATCGAGCCGATCCGCAGCATGACCTGGTCGAAGTCGAAGCCGTGGAAGGCGCTTTCGTGGAAATGGCGGCGCAGGGCCTCGTCGCGGAACAGGCCCTCATGGTGCTCGCGCAGGTACTCGCTGGCCCCGACCAGGAAGCCGCAGGTGCCGCAGGCCGGGTCACAGATGGTGTCCTTCGGCGTCGGCTTCATCAGGGCCACCATCAGCTCGATGATGTGGCGGGGGGTGCGGAACTGGCCGTTCTGGCCGGCGCTGGCGATCTTGCCCAGCATGTACTCATAGACGTCGCCCTTGGTGTCGCGGCCGCCCATCGGGATGCGGTCGAGCTTGTCGACCACCTTGGCCAGCAAGCCCGGGGAGGGGATGCCGAAGCGGGCCTCGCGCATGCTGTTGGCCAACGAGCCCTCGGCGGCCAGGCGTTCGCGGATGAAAGGGAAGACGTGCTCGTCGACGATGCGGAACATCTCGCGGGGCTCTTCGGACTTGAACCGTGACCAGCGCAGCCGATCGTAGCTCATGCCCCGGGGGTCTTCGCCCTCGGGGAAGATGCGGCGTTCGAGGGGGATGTTGAGGGTATTGGACTTGTGCTCCTCGACCGACTGCAGCTCGTCCAGGCGCTTGATGAACAGCAGGTAGGTGATCTGCTCGATCA
>DASPLD010000360.1:0-16350 GCA_035627755.1 Caulobacter sp.
CGATCCCGGAAGTGACCTCCAAGGGGGCCGACCTCGACCTGATCTGGCGCACGCCGCTGGAGGGGCTGAACCTGACCGCCGGGGTGACCTACGCCGAGACCCAGTACGGCGAGTTCATCCCGCCCGCCGGCATCTCCACCCGCCTGCCCGGCGCCCGCCTCTCCTACGCGCCGCTCTGGTCGTCCAGCTGGTCGGCCAGCTGGGAAGGCACGGTGCTGGGCGGCCTGCTGCTGCGGGCCAGCCTGTCGGGCAAGTACACCAGCCAGTACAACACCGGCTCCAACCTCGACCGTCGCAAGATCCAGGACAGCCTGACCCTGTGGAACGGCCGTATCGGCCTGGGGTCCGAGGACGAGCGCTGGATGGTCGAAGCCTGGGCGCAGAACCTGACCGACCGCGACTACTACCAGGTGGTGGTCGACCAGCCGCTGCAGACCGGCACCTACGCCGCCTTCCTCGGCGCGCCGATGACCGCCGGGGTCACCCTGCGGGTGAAGTTCTAGTCCTGGGAGCCATCGGAGCCGTCATCTTGCAACCCTTCCTCCCTGTGAGCTGAGGCCCCGATGGATCTGAACTTGAGCGCCCGTGACCTCGTCTTTCGGGACGAGGTCCGGGCCTTTCTTTCCGAGGCTCTCCCGCCCCGCCTGGCCGAGGTCGGGCGGCGGATGACCAGCGTCTTCGTCGAGCCGCGCTACAGCCTCGAGTGGCAGAGAATCCTGCACGCCAAGGGGTGGGTGGCGCCCGCCTGGCCGGTGGAATACGGCGGCTGCGGCTGGGACGAGATGCAGCGGGCGATCTTCGCCGCCGAATGCGCCCGCGCCGGGGCGCCTGGCCTGGCCCCCATGGGGCTGAAGATGGTCGGTCCCTGCATCATGCGCTACGGCACGCCTGAGCAGAAGGCCCACTACCTGCCCCGGATCCTATCGGGGGAGGACTACTGGTGCCAGGGCTATTCGGAGCCGGGCTCCGGTTCCGACCTGGCCAGCCTGCAGATGCGGGCCGACAGCGACGGGGAGGACTATGTCCTCAACGGCTCGAAGATCTGGACCACCCACGCCCAGCACGCCAACCGCATGTTCTGCCTGGTGCGGACCAGGTTCGAAGGCAAGCCGCAGCAGGGGATCACCTTCCTGCTGCTGGACATGGCGACCCCGGGCATCGCGGTGAAGCCGATCATCACCCTGGCCGGGGAGCACGAGGTCAACCAGGTCTTCTTCGACAACGTCCGGGTCCCGAAGTCCGGACGGCTCGGCGAGGAGAACGACGGCTGGACGGTGGCCAAGTACCTGCTGGAGTTCGAGCGCGGCGGCGGCTCCGCGCCTGGCCTGAAGGTCAGCCTGGCCCGCATCCGGGCGATGGCGGCGGCGGAAGGCTCAGATTACGGATCATTGCTCGACGAGCCCCACTTCCGGGCCCGGCTGGCCGAGGCGGCGATCGCACTGGAGGCCATCGAGATGACCGAGCACCGGGTGCTGGCGGCGCTGTCGGGCGGCAAGAATCCCGGCCCGGCCTCGTCGATGCTGAAGACCCAGGGGACCGAGGCCATGCAGCGGCTGGACGAACTGGCCGTGCTGGCCGCCAACCACTACGCCGCCGTCCATCAGCCGCAGGCGCGGGAGCCGGGCAGCAACCTGGAGCCCATCGGTCCGGACCACAGCCTGACCGCCATGCCGCGCTACCTCAACAACCGCGCGGGCAGCATCTACGGTGGCTCCAACGAGATCCAGCGGGACATCATGGCTCGGCTGCTGCTTCGACTTTGAGGACCGACACCATGGCCGCCGTCGACTTCGAGCAGATGCCCACCCTGGGCGACATCGCCCGCTACCATGCCCGGGAGCGGGGCGGCGACGTCGCCCTTACCTTCGAGGGCCGGGAAACCAGCTTCGCCGCGTTCAACCGCCACACCAACCAGGTGGCCAACGCCCTGCTGGCCGAAGGCATCGGCAGAGGCCAGCGGATCGCCTACGTCGGCAAGAACAGCGACCACTACTTCGAGCTTCTGTTCGGGGCGGCCAAGATCGGCGCGGTGATGACCCCGATCGGCTGGCGACTGGCCCCGCCGGAGGTCGCCTACATCATCGGGGACAGCGAGGCGCCGATCGTCTTCGTCGGGCCGGAGGTGATCGGGCACAGCGAGGAGGTGGCGGCCCATCTCTCCTACCGGCCCAAGGTCGTCGCGATGGAAGCCGACGGCGCCGAGGGCCGGCCGCTCTACGAGGCCTGGCGCGACGCGGCGCCGGACAGCGACCCCGGCGTCGACATCGCCGAGAGCGAGGTGGCGGTGCAGCTCTACACCAGCGGCACCACCGGCAGGCCCAAGGGCGCCATGCTGACCCACGCCAACATCCTTTCGGGCCGCCGGGCCGCGGCCGAGGCGCAGATGGCCTGGAACCAGTGGGGTCCGGACGACGTCAGCCTGGTCGCCATGCCGGTGGCCCATATCGGCGGCACGGGCTGGGGGATCGTCGGCCTCTACAACGGCGCCAAGGGGGTGGTGGCGCGGGAGTTCGACCCCTTCAAGGTGCTGGACTTCATCGAGCGGGACCGCATCAGCAAGATGTTCATGGTCCCTGCCGCCCTGCAGATCGTGGTCCGCCAGCCGCGCGCCCGCGAGGTCGACTACAGCCGGCTGAAGTACATCCTCTACGGCGCCAGCCCGATCCCGCTCGACCTGCTGCGCGAGTGCATGGAGGTGTTCGGCTGCGGCTTCTGCCAGCAGTACGGCATGACCGAGACCTGCGGCACCATCGTCTACCTGCCGCCGGAGGACCACAAACCGGAAGGCAGCCCGCGGATGCGGGCGGCGGGCCTGCCGATGCCAGGGGTGGAGATCAAGGTCGTCGACGAGGCCGGTAACAGCGTGCCGACCGGGACGGTCGGCGAGGTGGCGACCCGGTCGGTCGCCAACATGCCGGGCTACTGGAAACTGCCGGAGGCCACCGCCTCGACCATCGGGGCCGACGGCTGGCTCCGCACCGGAGACGCCGGCTACCTGGACGAGGACGGCTACCTCTACATCCACGACCGGGTGAAGGACATGATTATCTCCGGCGCGGAGAACATCTATCCAGCCGAGGTGGAGAGCGCCGTCTACGGCTACCCCGCAGTGGCCGAAGTGGCGGTGATCGGCATCCCGGACGAGACTTGGGGCGAGGCGGTCAAGGCAGTGGTGGCGCTGAAGCCCGGCATGACCGCGACGCCGGAGGAGATCATCGCCTTCGCCCGCGGCCGGATCGCCGCCTTCAAGGCCCCCAAGAGCGTCGACTTCATCGACGCCCTGCCGCGCAACGCCTCCGGCAAGATCCTGCGCAAGGACCTGCGCGAGCCCTACTGGGCGGGCCGCAAGCGGCGGGTGAACTAGACTCCGGAGGCCTTCCGTTGCAGGTTGCCCGCCTCCAGGGGGATCCTTCCGACCAATGTTCCAGCGTTTCGTTTCCGCGGCCCTGGTCGCGGCCATGGCCTTCGCCTGCCCGGCGGCCGGCCAAGCCCCGGCCGACGCCGAGTTCAGCGCCGAGCGGTTCCGGGCCCACGTCACCTACCTGGCGGACGACCGGCTGGAGGGGCGAAAGACCGGCACGCGGGGCCATGAACTGGCCGCGGACTATGTGGCCGGCGAGTTCGCCAGGATGGGGCTCAAGCCTGCGGGCGACGGCGGCGGCTGGCGCCACAGCGTACCGCTGGTCGACATCGGCCTGGCCTCGGACGCCCCGACCCTGGTCATCGACGGGCCGGACGGCCGGACGGTGCTCACCCACCGCCGCGAGGCGCTGATCGCCGGGGCGACTGCGGAGGGCCGGACCAGCATCGCCGCCCCGATGGTGTTCGTCGGCTACGGCGTCCGCGATGAAGAGGCGGGGATCGACGACTACCGGGGCCTGGACGTGAGGGGCAAGATCGTCGTCATGCTGATCGGGGTGCGGGAAATCGACGGACCCGAGGCGCCCAAGGACTACGAAAGCGCCTTCGAGGCCGCCAAGGACCTCGGCGCGGTGGCGATGATCATGATCCCCGGCCGCCGGCTCGACCGGGCTGTCCCCTGGTCGAAGGTGGCCTCCTCGAGCGACGACGAGCCGACGACCGCCTGGCGCAAGCCCGACGGGACGCCGCACATGACCGGCGCCCCGCCGGTGAAGGGCATCATCGCCCTGGACCACCGCGCCGCCGGCCCGCTGTTCGCGGGCGCCGAACAGAGTTTGGGAACGGTGCTCGACGGCCAGGCCAAGGGCCAGCGGCCCAAGGGGTTCGTGTTGAAGGCCAGGGCGGAGATCGTCCAGACCATGGCTCATCGACGCTATGAGAGCCCCAATGTCATCGGCCTGATCGAAGGCTCCGATCCCAAACTGAAGACCGAGTACGTCGTCCTGATGGGCCATGCCGACCACCTGGGGATGAAGTCCTCGGGCGAGGGGGACCGAATCTACAACGGGGCGCTCGACAACGCTGGCGGCATCGCCACCGTGCTTGAGGTGGCCCGGGCGCTGAACAGCGGGCCGGAGCGGCCGCGCCGCTCGATCCTGGTGATCGCCACCACCGGTGAGGAGGAGGGGCTGCTGGGCGCCGACTTCTTCGCCCACTATCCCACCGTGCCCAAGGGATCGATCGTGGCGGTGGTCAACATCGACATGCCGATCCTGACCTACGACTTCCAGGACGTGGTCGCCTATGGGGCCGACCATTCGACCATCGACAGGGTGGTGGCGAAGGCGGCGGGCGACATGGGGATCAAGGTCTCTCCCGACCCCGAGCCGGAGGAGAAGATCTTCCTGCGCTCCGACCACTACGCCATGGTCCAGGCCGGCATCCCCTCGGTGATGCTGAAGCTGGGCGTCGAGGGCGGCGGCAAGGCGGCCTGGAAGACCTATTTCGACAGCCGCTACCACAAGGTCGGCGACGACCTTTCCCAGCCGATCGACTGGAACGCCGGGGTCAAGCTGGCCCGGCTGAACCACAGGATCGTGCTCGACCTGGCCAACGCCGAGGGACGGCCGCTGTGGTACGAGGACGACGAGATCGGCGAGGAGTTCGCGCCGGACGCGGTGAAGGCCAAGCGCTAGGACGCACCCTTCTCCGCTCATCCCGGCGAATGCCGGGACCCATTTCGTAGAGTTCAGGCGATTGGGATTGCCGCTCGATGTTCACAGCGCTCGATCAGCTGGCATCGAGATCACGCGGATGGGTCCCGGCCCTCGCCGGGATGAGCGGACAGAAGAAAGTGCGGGGCTCCCGATCTGGCCCTAGGGCAACAGGCTCCGGACGCCATCGACCGCCGCCGTCAGAAGGACGCCCCAGGGTCTCGGGGTGTTGGGCGCCCAGGCGGGCCAGAGGTTATGGATCGCCAGCAGGATGACCGCCAGCACGATGGCCGTGCGCAGGCCCGACCCGCTCCCTTCGGTCCGTGTCGGTGTCGGCATGGCTCCCTCCCGCGAGGAAGTCTGCGGCGCGCCGGTTACGGAACGGTCGAGGAGATCGGTTAACAGCTGGCGGACCCCGCCCGCCGGTCCTATCTCTCGCGCATGACCGACGAGCCGCCCGTTCCTCCGGACGAAACCCCGATCCAGAAGGCCCTGCGCCTGAAGAAGGCGGCCGTCGCCGCCAAGCCCAAGCCCCCGCGCGGCGGCAAGTTCCAGCGCGAGCAGGCGGCGGCCGCCCACTCCTCGTCGAAATCCAAGCCCTGGATGAGCCGCTAGGTCGTCACCTCGAGCCGTTCAAGGCCCCGGAAGAACGGCAGGGTGCGCCAGTCGGCGGCCTCCGGCTCGGCCAGGGCCAGGTCCGGGAAGCGTTCGAACAGCCGGACCAGGGCGACCTGCGCCTCAAGCCGGGCCAGCGGCGCGCCGATGCAGATGTGGGCGCCGCCCCCGAAGGCGACGTGCGGCCGGTGCTTGCGGCTGACGTTGAAGGCGTGCGGGTCGTCGAACACCTCCGGGTCGCGGTTGGCGGCGCGCAGGGAGACGGTCATCGCCTGGCGGCTCTTCACCGGGCAGCCGCCGATCTCCATGTCGCGATGGGCGATGCGGCCGGTGATGTCGACCGGCGGCTCGTAGCGCAGAACCTCCTCGACAACGGCGTTGATGATCGAGGGATCCGCCTTCAGCTTGGCCAGTTCGGCCGGATGGAGCAGCAGCAGGCGCACGCCGTTGCCGATCAGGTCCGTGGTGGTCAGGTTGCCGCCGACCAGTAGGGCGATGAGGTTGATGCGCAGCTCGTCGTCGTTGAGTTCCGCGCCCTCGGCCTGCAGCCGGACCATGTCGGTGATCAGGTCGTCCCTGGGCGCGCGGCGGCGGTCGGCCAGGCTGTCGGTGAAGTAGCTCCCCAGGCCCTCGCTGGCCGCCTCCATGGCGGCGGTCTGCTCGGCGTTGCGGAACGGGTTGAGGCCCTGGATCAGGCCTTCGGACCACAGGCGGAACTCGCCCAGCCGCTCGCGGTCGACGCCGAGGATCGAGGCAATGACATCGATGGGGATCGGCACGCAGAAGCGGTCCATCAGGTCGAACCGATCCTCGCCCTCGAGCTTGTCCAGGGTCTCGGCGACGATGCGTTCGACCTCCGGGCGGAACCTTGCGACCCGGGCGTAGAGGGCCTGGGCCAGGGGCCGGCGGATGCGGGCGTGATCGGGGTCGTCGAGGGTGAGGATGCTGGAGACGCTGCTGCGCGGCAGGGTAGGGTCGACATTGCCGAGGAACCGGCGCTGCAACAGGGCGCCCTCCTCGGCGTTGGTCGGGTCTCGCAGCATGGCGAGGTCGGAGACCACCTGGCGGACGTCGGCGTAGCGGCTGAGCACGAAGTTGCCCGACAGGCTGTCATGGTGGACCGGGCAGCGGGCCCGCAGGTCGTCGAGGATGCGGTGGGGGTCGGTCCGGTAGACCTCGTCCAGCGGGGTCAGCTGCAGCAGGCTGGGAAGCGGCGCGTCGTCCATCGGGTCTCTCCGGGTCCTGGCGCAGTGTGCGCCGGTCGGCCGCCGACGCCAATGGTGACGCTGGCGTCAATTTCGAGTTACCCCGCGGTCACAGGCGCGCTATAGATATTGGCGCTATGGATGCCATTTCTTTGCGGGGAGTGTGATGTCTCGTCCAATCTGGGCGGCAAGGGCCGTCCTCGCGGTCTGCGGACTCGCGGCCCTGCTGGCGTTCGGGCCGAGCGCGGCCGCCCCGCCGGCGCCGGTTCGGCCCAACATCGTGCTGATCCTGATTGACGACGGCGGCTACACGGACCTGGGCGCCTACGGCTCGGAGATCGCCACGCCGCACATCGACGCCCTGGCCGCCTCGGGGACCAAATTCGCCAACTTCCATGCCTCGCCGATGTGCGCCCCCTCGCGGGCCATGCTGCTGACCGGGGTCGACAGCCACACCGCCGGGGTCGCCAACCTGCCGGAGAGCACCCCGCCCGAGCACCGGACCAATCCCGCCTACCAGGGGCGGCTCGCGCCGAACGTGGTCACGGTCGCCAGCCGGCTGAAGTCGGCAGGCTACCATACCTGGATGGCCGGCAAGTGGCATCTCGGGGACGGCGAGAGGGACCTGCCCCCGGCCCATGGGTTCGACCGCTCGCTGGCCCTGGAGGCCACCGGCGGCGACAACTGGCAGCAGCGGCCCTACTTCCCGATCTACGACGGCAGCGAATGGTACGAGGACGGGCGCAAGGCGACCCTGCCCGAGGACTTCTATTCCTCGCGGCTGCTGGTCGACCGGATCATCGACAACATCGACGCCAAGCCCGACGACGGCCGGCCGTTCTTCGCCTACCTGCCCTTCCTGGCGATCCACATGCCGGTTCAGGCGCCGGCGGAGCTGGTCGGCAAGTACGAGGCCCGCTACCGCGACGGCTGGGCCGCCCTGCGGCAGCGGCGCTACGAGGGGGCCGTGCGCGCCGGCCTGATCGCGCCGGGGACCCCGATGGGTCCGCCGCCGGCCAATGTCGCCGACTGGAACCGCCTGACCAAGGACGAGCAGGCGGCGTTCGCCAAGCGGATGGCGGTCAACGCCGCCATGCTGGAGGCGATGGACGGGGAGGTCGGCCGGCTGGTGGCCCACCTGAAGGCCAACGGGCAGTATGACAAGACCCTGTTCGTGGTGCTGTCCGACAACGGGCCGGAGGGCGGCGATCCGCTGGTCGAGCCGATCTTCCGCTTCTGGCTGGACCAGGTGGGATATTCGACCCGGGTGCAAGACCTCGGCGGCAAGGGCAGCTGGACCGCGATCGGTCCCGGCTGGGCCAGCGCCGCGGCGGCGCCGGGGGCGCTCTTCAAGTTCTACGCCTCGGAGGGGGGCACCCGCGTGCCGCTGGTGATGTCGGGCCCCGGCGTGAAGGCGGGCGGCACGGCCAGGGGGTTCTCGGTGATCACCGACATCGCCCCCACCCTGCTCGACCTGGCCGGCGTGGCGCCGGCCCTCTCCCCCGCCGTTCCGATGGACGGGCGCAGCCTGCGTCCGGTGCTGGCCGGGACCGCCGACAGCCCCTACGGGCCGGCCGATCCGGTGGGGATGGAGGCGGCTGGGGACGCGGCCCTGTGGAAGGGAAACCTCAAGCTGGTCAAGGCGGCGGGGCCGCTCGGGGATCCCGACTGGCGGCTCTACGACGTCGCCGCGGACCCTGGCGAGACCATGGACCTCTCGGCGGTGCGGCCGAGGGAGGCCGCCGCGATGCTGGCCGACTACCGGGCCTATGCGGCGCGCGTGGGGGTGGCGGAGATCCCCGCCGACTACACGCCCGACAAGGCGGTGGCGAAGAACATCCTGGAAAGCCTGATCGGCCTCTATCGTGGCTGGATCATCGCCGCGGGGATCGCGCTGCTCGCCGCCCTGGCCTTCGCCGCCTGGCGCCTGGCGCGCGGCGGCGACCGTCCGCTGCAGGCAGCGGCGCGGCTGCTGCTGGGGGTGGTCGGCCTGCTGGCCCTGCTGATCGCCAGCCGGTTCTGGCTGGCCCCCGCGCAGGCGGGACCCGCCTTCGCCCTGACGCCGGAGGGGCCGGCGGGGCTCGGGACCCTGCGGGCAGACATGGCCGCCTTCTTCGCCCTGGCCGGCGGACTGTCCCTGTGGGCGGCGGTGCGTCGGGAGTCGCGCTGGCTGTGGCCAGTGCTGGCCATCCTGGGACTGGCGTTGGCCGGACGGTTCCTGAACCTGGCTGTGACCGGCGGCGGCAAGGGGGTGATCGCGCCGATGGCCGTGGAGGCGGCGCTGATCGGGGTGGTGCTGCTGGCGATGCGGGTCTTGCCGCGCGCGAGGTGAAAGCCGCCCCCTTGCCGTGGGCGGGGCTTACGCCGCGGCCTTCTCCGCCACCGGCGCCGGTGCGGGACGCGCGCGGCCGATCGGGTTGGAGAAGACCATGGCGCCGTCGTCGACCTTGCCGAACTTCAGGGCCAGCAGGTCGAGGGCGTAGTTCTGGTGCTGCTTCCAGGGGGCCTTCGCGCCCTGCTTGGGAAACAGGTGCACCGAGCGCTGGACGTAGCCCGAGGAGAAATCGAGCCAGTCCTCGCCGCCCTCGTCGCCCGGCCTGCGCACCGGGGTGCACTGGCGAAGGCCCGTGCGGGTCATGTGGTTGAGCAGGCGGCAGACGTAGGCGCAGGTCAGGTCGGCCTTCAGGGTCCAGCTGGCGTTGGTGTAACCGAACGAGGAGGCGAGGTTCGGCACGTCGCTGTACATCATGCCCTTGTAGCTGAGGGTCTCGCTGAACTTCACCGGCTCGCCGTCGACCGCGAACTGGGCCCCGCCCAAGACCTCCAGGTTCAGGCCGGTGGCGGTCACAATGATGTCGGCCTCCAGCTCCTGGCCGGACTTCAGCAGGACGCCCTTCGGGGTGAACCGCTCGATGTGGTCGGTGACCACGCTGGCCGAGCCGTTGTTGATCGCCTCGAACAGGTCGTCGTCGGGCACCAGGCAGAGCCGCTGGTCCCAGGGATTGTAGCGGGGGGTGAAGTGGGTGGCGACGTCGTAGTCGGGGCCCAGCTTCTGGCGCACCATGCCGAGGATCTGTTCCTTGACCTTCTCCGGCTTGTTGCGGGCCATGCGGAAGAACAGCATGCCCAGCAGCACGTTCTTCCACCGGGTGATCCGGTAGGCGGTCATCGGGGAGAATTTCTTCTTCAGCCACTCGGCGGCCGGGTCCTCGGCCGGGCGGCTGACCACATAGGTCGGCGACCGCTGCAGCATGGTCACGTGCGCCGCGGTCTTGGCCATCTCGGGAACCAGGGTGACGGCGGTCGCTCCGCTGCCGATGACCACCACCTTCTTGCCGGCATGGTCGAGGTCGGCGGGCCATTCCTGCGGATGGACGATGGTCCCGGCGAAGTCCGCGCTGCCGGCGAACTCCGGCTTGTAGCCCGACTTGTAGGAGTAGTAGCCCGAGCACATGAAGAGGAAGTTGCAGGTGAAGCGGACGGGCCTGCCGTCGCGCTCCGCCTCGACGGTCCAGGCGGCGGTCTCGCTGTCCCAGTCGGCGCGCCGGACCATGTGGTGGTAGCGAATGTGGCGGTCGATGCCGTTCTCGGCGGCGGTCTCATGGACGTAGCGGAGGATCGAGGGGCCATCGGCGATGGCCTTGGCCTCCTTCCACGGCTTGAACACGTAGCCGAGGGTGTACATGTCGCTGTCGGAGCGGATGCCGGGATAGCGGAACAGGTCCCAGGTGCCGCCCATGGCGCCGCGGCCCTCGAGGATCACGTAGGTGCGGTCCGGCGAGCGGTCCTGCAGGTGTTTGGCGGCGCCCACGCCACTGAGGCCGGCCCCCACGATGACCACGTCGAAGTGCTCGGTTTCCGGCGCCTGCGTCAAAACCGTCTCTCCCGCTTTAGGTTATCGCCGATAATACATTCAAAACGACCGTTTGAACAGCGCTCGGATGACGCTGGTGTCAAATTGGCCGCGGTCGGGAGGCTTCGAGCACGGCGGCGCGCTCCTCTGAGGTCATCGGCCGCCACCTGCCCTCCGGCAGGTCGCCCAGGGCCAGGGGGCCGATGCGGGTGCGGAGGAGGTCGACGACCTCCAGCCCGACCAGCTCGCACATCCGGCGGATCTGGCGGTTGCGGCCCTCGGTGAGGACGAAGCGGAGGCGGCCGGGCGAGACCTCCGCGACCTTGGCCGGACGCAACGTCCGGCCGTCCAGTTCCAGGCCGTGGCGGAGCAGGCGGATGGCCTCGGGCGTCACGGCGCCGCGCACCTGGACGAAGTACTCCTTGTCGAGCTCGGTGTCGGGGCCGATCACGGCCTTAGCCAACACCCCGTCCTCGGAGAGGATCAGCAGGCCGCGGCTGTCCATGTCCAGCCGGCCCAGCGGGGCAAGGCGATGCTCGGGGCCGGGCAGGACGTCGGCGGCGCCGTGCAGGGCGGCGCGGCGCAGCAGGCGGACGGCCGGGATCTGGTCGCCCTCCGGCTGGGCCGAAACGATGCCGACCGGCTTGTGGACCACCACGGTGAGCTTGGGCGCCTCGCCCTCGTCGGCGATCTCGAGGGTCTGGCCGGGGAGGATCTTGCGGCCGACATCCTCCACCGGCTCGCCGTCGATGCGGACTAGGCCCCTGCCGATCAGGCCCTCGGCCTCGCGGCGCGAGCAAACGCCGGCCTGGGCCAGCCATTTGTTCACCCGGACCGGTTCGTCCCCGTCGTAGGTTCGGCGCCAGGCCATAGATGCTCCATCACCCGGCCGCCCGCCTGGCGGCCCGCGCGGCGAGGAAGTAGCAGGGGATGGCCAGGGCCGACAGGGCGGTGAAGGCGAACAGGGTCCAGCTGTAGGGCTGGTCGACGCCCTGGGCGATCAGGGCGTCGACCATCATCCCCGCGCCGGTGATGCCGATGCCGAGGCCAACCACGTTGAGGCTGAGCAGGTAGAAGGCGACCACGGTCGAGCGGACCTGGGGCGGGCAGAGCTCCTGCACCGCCGAGAAGGTCGGGCCGTAGAAGACCCCGAGCTGGAAGTAGGCCACCGCCAGGCAGACCCAGAAGATCGGGTTCTCAGGCGAGATCAGCCGGAAGGTCAGGTTCACCGGCAGCAGCACCAGCAGGACGATGACCATGAACATGGCCCGGTTCTGGCCGGTGCGGCGCGCGAAGACGTCGCTGAGCGCGCCGCCGAACAGATTGCCGGCCACGCCGAAGACGGTGGCGAACAGGCCGCTGATCACCGCGATCTCGGCGCGTTCGAAGCCGCGCTCCTGGACCAGCCACAGCTGGTCGAAGGCGGCCGCGCCGAGCACGAAGTGGATGCAGACGCCGCCGAGGATGACCAGCTGCAAGGCTCGCGAGGCGGCCAGGGCCCCCACGAAGACCTTGACCAGTTCTCGCAAGGTGGGCGGGGGCGGGCCCTCGACGGCGGAGGCGGTCTTCCGCGAGGGCCGGGTCTCCTTCACCGTCAGCACGACCAGGGAGAAGACCACCCCGATCCCCCCGAGCAGGAAGAAGCAGTTTCGCCAGCCGATGGCGGGCCCGAGGAATCCGGCGACCAGCAGGCTGGCCCCGACCCCCAGCGGCACCCCCATGTAGTAGAATCCGGACGCGAACCCTCGCTTCTCGGCCGGAAAGCGGTCGGCGATCAGGGACATGGCCGTCGGGGTCAGGGCCGATTCGCCAACCCCGATGAACACCCGTGGGATGGCCAGGCTGACGAAGCCCTTGGCCAACCCGGACGCCGCGGTGAGCGCGCTCCAGCCGAACATCGCGGCGGCGATCAGCCGGGGCCGGTGCACCATGTCCGCCAGGGCCCCCATGAACAGGCCGGCCACCGCGTAGAAGATGATGAACACCAGCCCGGTCAGCAGGCCGAACTCGGTGTTGGACAGCTGCAGGTCGGGGACGATGAAGTTGGCGAAGCTGGACAGCAGCTGCCGGTCGACGAAATTGAGGACGTTCATCAGCGTCAGGATGACAAGCAGGCCATAGGCCCCCGCCGACGGTTTGGCCGCGTCGCTCATGGTCGCCCTCCCACGGCCGCCGGGCGCTCGTGCCGGCGCGATCTCGAGGCGGTCCGCTCCGCGACTATCGCGGCGCCGGCTCGGACCGGCAAGGCCTCCCCTGGGGAAGGGGGCGTGGCGGCCAGCCAACATTTCCAGCAAGGCTTCCCTGCCCCACGGTCAGCCGCCTGATACTGCCGCCACAACGGGAGACCCATCATGACCTACCCCCTGCCCAACGCCTCCGTCGACCTGGCCGGCAAGGTCGCTCTGGTCACCGGCGCCTCCTCGGGGCTGGGGCGGCGGTTCGCCCTGGCGCTGGCGGCCAGCGGGGCGGCGGTGGCGCTGACGGCCCGGCGGATCGAACGGCTGGAAGCCCTTGCGGAGGAGATAGGGGCGGCCGGCGGGCGGGCCGTGGCCTTGCCGCTCGACGTCACCGACGCCGACCAGCTGCTGGCGGTGGTCGGCCAGGCCGAGGAGGCGCTGGGGCCGGTCGACATCCTGGTCAACAACGCCGGCATCCCCGACGCCCAGCGGGCCACCAGGATGAGCGTCGAGTTCATCGACAGGGTGCTGGACACCAACCTGCGCGGGCCCTGGATCCTGAGCTGCGAGTTCGCCCGGCGGCGGATGGCGGCGAAGGCGCCGGGCCGGATCGTCAACATCGCCTCGGTCGCCGCCTTCGACTATCGCGGCGGCGGCGCGGCCCTCTATTCGGTCAGCAAGGCGGCGGTGGTGCGGATGACCGAGGCCCTGGCGGTGGAGTGGTCGCAGTTTCACATCAACGTCAACGCCATCGCGCCGGGCGCCTTCGCCAGCGAGATGATGGACGGGATGCTGGAGCGGGTGGGCGACATCACCCGCCACTTCCCGCGCCAGCGGCTGGGGGATCCGGCGCAGCTGGATTCCACCCTGCTGTACCTGTGCTCGCCCGCCAGCGACGCGGTGACCGGAACCTGCATCAAGGTCGACGACGGCCAGGGCGGCCGTTGAGCCGGCCTAGGCCTTCCGCGCGGTGACGATCCAGGTCGCCGAATCGAACAGCACCCCCTCGGGCGTGGCGAGGGGCGTCAGCGCCTCGCGCTGGGCCGCGACGATGGCCTCGCGGGCGTCGGGATTCTCGCGGAGCAGCAGGGCGGAGGGGCCGACCTTCTGGGCCAGGACCAGGGCGTCTTCGAGGGTGCGGGCTCCGATCTTCTGATCGTGTGGAACGATCTCGACGCCTTCGAAGCCGGCGCCCGAGAGGATGCCGCGCACCCGGTCGGGATCGGCGAAGGCGAACGGCCCGGGTGCGAGCGGGTCGGAGGGCGGCTGCGGGGGAACCACCGTCAGGGCGGCTCCGAGCGGAATGGTCATCCAGGAGTTCTCGGTCAGGGGCCGCCAGCAGACGAAGGCGACGCGTCCGCCGGGTCTGAGCGCCCGGGCCAGGTTGGCGAAGGCGGCGGCCGGATCGGCGAAGAACATCACCCCAAAGCGGGAGAAGACCGCATCCCAGGTCCCTGCCCCGAGGTCCGCGACCTGGGCGTCGGCCTCGCGGACCTCGGCCTGTCCGACGCCGGCCAGCCGGCGCTCGGCGACCTCCAGCATCGGCCGGGAGATGTCCAAACCCAACACCCGGCCCCTCGGCCCGACGGCCTTGGCCAGTTCCAGGGTGGTTTCGCCGCAGCCGCAGCCCACATCGACGACGGCCTCGCCCTCGGCCGGCGCCAGGGCGGCCATCGCGCGGCGGCCGAGCGGCGCGATCTGGTGGTCGAGCAGCTCCTGCAGCCGGGCCCAGGTCTGGCCGGCGGCGTCATTCCAGTAGTCGATCTGGGCGGCGTTGGGCTGGTCGGTCATGGGAGTCTCCGGCTGGGCTGGGATGGATAGCACATGGGAATGCGGCCAGGCTCTCGCACCGTCCTCGCCGCCCCATCGACAGGGGACCGCTCAAGGATCCGATTCCAGGAAGGGCGGGCGGCCCGTACAGATGGTCGCAGACGGTCAATCGGCGCGCCCCGCGCCGGCGCTTCTCTCATCCAGGCCTTTTCGGCTAGTCTCCCTCCATGACCGCCGCCCAGCCGCTCCATCCCGACGCCGAGCCCGATCTCGCCAATCTCGGCCTGCCGGGCTGGATCTACCACGACGCCGATTTCTTCGAGGCCGAGAAGGCGGCGGTGTTCCGCACCTCCTGGCAGGTGGTCTGCCACCTCTCCGACATCCCCGAGCCCGGCGACTTCCACACCCTCGACTTCCTCGGCGAGAGCATCGTCGTGGTCCGGGGCGACGACCAGAAGGTCCGCGCCTTCCACAACGTCTGCCGCCACCGCGCCTCCCGCCTCGTCGACGGGCCCAAGGGCCATTGCGGCGTCCGGATGACCTGTCCCTACCACGCCTGGAGCTACGACCTGCGGGGGCGGCTGGCGGGGGTCCCGCACGCCAAGGCGTTCGGCGACTTCGACCGGGCGGCCCACAACCTGGTTCCGGTCGAGCACGAGGTCTGCCTCGGATTCGTGTTCGTGCGGCTGGCCGGGGGCCTGCCGAGCGTGCGGGAGATGCTGGGGGCCTACTATTTCGAACTCGAACACTACCGGATGGAGGAGCTCCAGCCGCTCGGCCGGGTCACCCTGCGGGAGCGGGACGTCAACTGGAAGAACGTTTCCGACAACTACTCCGACAGCCTGCACATCACCGTCGCCCACCCGGGGCTGACCCGGCTGTTCGGCGTCGGCTACGGGCTGGAGGCCGGCCCCTGGTGCGACAAGATGTGGGGCGCCCTTCGGGAGACCCCGTCCGACAGCTGGTCGGAGCGCCTGTACCAGCGGCTGCTGCCCGACGTCGGCCATCTGCCCGCGGAGCGCAAGCGGCTGTGGACCTATTTCAAGCTCTGGCCGAACGTCGCCTTCGACGTCTATCCCGACCAGATCGACTTCATGCAGTTCCTGCCCGTTTCGCCGACGAAGACGGTGCTGCGCGAGATCGCCTACGTGCTCCCGGACGAGCGGCGCGAGATGAAGGCCGCCCGTTACCTCAACTGGCGGATCAACCGGCTGGTCAACATCGAGGACAAGGCGCTGATCGAGCGGGTGCAGGCGGGGATGGCGTCGTCGAGCTATGCGATGGGGCCGCTCAGCGAGAACGAGGTGGCGCTGCGCAGCTTCACACGGCGGATGCGGTCGCTGATCCCGGAGAGCCGGCTGGGCAGCGCGCCGCCGAAAGGCTGGGCGCGGTAACCTCCCTCCCCGAATGGGGAGGGTAGGCGCGAAGCGCCGGGTGGGGAGGTGGAAGTTTCCCCTCATTTTGACGTTTGAAGCCGGTGACCGGCTTCCCCACCTGGCGCGCAACGCGCGCCTGCCCTCCCCATTCGGGGAGGGAGGTCTCCGCGTTCAGATCGCCTTGCGGCGGATCACCAGGTTGCGGATCTCGGTCATGTCCTCCATCGCGAACCGCACCCCCTCGCGGCCGAGCCCGCTGTCCTTCACGCCGCCGTAGGG
>DASPLD010000361.1:0-40783 GCA_035627755.1 Caulobacter sp.
TGCTTGAGGCGGATCAGGCGCAGCACGGACTCGTGGACGAGGTCGCCGGACGCCAGGGAGACGCTGGACTCGCGCCGCAACAGGCTGGCCGCCACCTGCACGAGGTCGGGATAGAAGAGAGCGAACAGCCGGTCCCGCGCCTGGCCATCGCCCGAACGCCAGGCCTGAAGCAGTTGAAGGCTCGTCCCGCTTTCGCTGACGCTCATCGCGCCCTCTCCCCCGGATGGCCCCGAGCCTAGCCCCGAATTGGGGAAGCGGGCGGAAAAAATCGGCCGCGGCGAAAAAATGTTCGGTGAACCCTGATCCGATTTCCGCCGATCCGCCGCCTACCCCCTTGAAGGGAGAACTTCGTGGGGCGCAGCGAGCACCTTGAGGCCGGACGAGGGCGGGGCCGATGAGCGGGTCCGGAGCCGGCTTGCTGCGCCCCGGCCAAGTGTTCGCCACCACCAGCGGACGCGAGGGCCGCGTCGGCGCCCTGCTGGGGGCCGGCGGCCAGGGCGAGGTCTACAGCGTCGGCCTCGACGGCCAGACCTTCGCCCTCAAATGGTATCACCCCCACTACGCGGAGCTCGACAGCACTCTGCGCGCGCGGCTGGACCGGGCCGTGCGGCGGGGAGCTCCGACCGAGGATTTCCTCTGGCCGCTGGACCTGGTCGACATCCCGGCCAGCCGCAGCTTCGGCTACGTCATGCTGCTGCGGAGCGACGACTACGTCAGCATCCGCGACCTGATCGCGCCGCCGCCCAAGCGGCTGGAGCTGTCGCTGGCCCGGCGGGCGACCATCTGCCAGCAGCTGGCCCGCAGCTTCCTGCAGCTGCACGCCAACGGGTTCTGCTACCAGGACGTCAATTTCGGCAACATCTTCCTGGACCCCAAGCGGGGCCGGGTTCTCATCTGCGACAACGACAACGTCAACATCGACGGGGCCGAGGCCAGCATCTACGGCACCCGCAAGTTCATGGCGCCGGAGGTGGTGCGCCGCGAGACCCTGCCCAACAGCCGCACCGACCTGTTCTCGATGTCGGTGCTGTTCTTCTACACCCTGTTCGGCTGGCACCCGCTGGACGGCCGCCGCGAGGCGGAGACCCGGCTGATGAACGCCGCCGCCGAGATGCGGCTCTACGGCGAGCAGCCGCTGTTCCTGTTCGATCCGAACGACGATGCCAATGGCCCGGTCCCCGGACTGCATGACGCGCTGGTGGCGCGGTGGAGGAGCCTGCCGTCCCGCCTGCGGGCCCTTTTCGAACGGGCCTTTGGCCAGGGGTTGAGCGACCCCGCCGCCCGGGTGCTGGAGACCGAGTGGCGCGGCGCCCTGCGGATCGTCGAGGAGGCCAGCTTCGCCTGTCCTGGCTGCGGCTTCGAGCATGTCGCCGAGCCGAACCCGGCCGGTCCGCCCGGGCTGCTCGAGACCTGCCTGGCCTGCGCCGAGCCGCTGGTCGCGCCGGCCTTCCTGCAGGTCCGCGACCGGCTTCTGGCCCTCTCGGTCGGGGCGACCATGGACGGCGAGTTCATCGAGCGCACCCTGGCCGGCGTCGCGGCGGGGCGGGTCGAGGCCCATCCGCAGCATCCCGACCGCATCGGTCTTCGGAACCTCACCGGCGAGCCCTGGCGGGCCATCCTCGCCGATGGGGCCTCCTACACCGTGCCGCCGGGCCAGGTGGTGCGGGTGCTGCCCGGGGCGACCATCGATTTCGGACGAAGCAAGGGGCGGATCAGCGCGCGCGCGCCCGCCGAGCAAGGGGCGTGAGCATGGCGTCGACCTGGACCATCGGCGGGGCTTCTGTGCGGGGGGCCGCCCATGTGCGGGCGGGCAAGGCCAACGAGGACGCCATCGCCTGGCATCCGGCCGCCGGCTGCGGAGCCAAGGTGGTTGGGGCGGTGTCCGACGGCCATGGCGCGCGCGCCCACTTCCGCTCACAGACCGGCTCTCGCCTGGCTGTCGAGCAGGCGGTCGCGCGCCTGGTGCGCCACATCGACGAGCCGGAGGCGGACGAAGTCGGCGCGGCCCTGGCGGGCGACATCCTGCGCGCATGGCGCCGTGCGGTGGACGCCGACGTGTCCGCCAGGCCCTACAGCGGCGACGAGACAGGCCTGCTGACCGGGCCGCGCCTCGGGCCCTACGGCGCCACCCTGCTGACCTTCGCCGCCGAGCAGGACGTGATGACCATCCTGCAAATCGGGGACGGCGACCTGATGCTGGGCTACCCGGACGGGCGGATCGCCTGCGCCCTGCGCTCCGACGCCGGCCTGGTGGGGGAGGAGACCTACAGCCTCTGCCAGGAGGACGCCGAGACCCGCTTCCGGGTCACCACCCTTTGGCGGACCGACGAGGCCGACTGGCCCGACTTCGCCCTGCTGTCCACCGACGGGGTGGCCAAATCCTACCGCGACGACGCCGCCTTCGCCGACGCGGCGGCCCGCCTGCGCGAATTCGCCCGGGAGGATTGGCCGGGCCTCCTGAACAATCTGCCCGCCTGGCTGGAGGAGCTGTCCGGCCAGGGCAGCGGCGACGACGCCACCCTCTGCATCGCCCTCCGAAATCCCCAGAGCTGAGAGAGCCGAACGATGAGCAAGGATCCCAACAAGCGGATGACGCCGCCGGTCCCTCGAGACCACGACCAGGCCAGCCTGTCGGAACTGATGCCGTTCCGGTCGAAGAACGTGAAGCTGCTGAAGAGCCCGCTGTTCATCTTCATGATCATCGCCGGGCTCATCTCGACCTTCATGTTCGGCGCGCTGGGGGCGATCCTCGGCCGGCCGGGCCCGCAGTCCTTCGCGGTCTTCCAGCTGTTCGTAACGCTGTCGATTTTCGTGATCCTGATGCTGACTCTGCTCGGCATCTACGCCTACAGCCGCATGGACCGGCCGATCTGGCCCTTCATGCTGGCCTTCCTGATCACGGCGATCCAGGCCGCGACGCCGATCTTCAACCTCTATGTGATCGTCTTCCGAAAGATCCTGCCGGGCGACATCGACCCGACGGCCAAGATGCCGTTCATCCAGGCCTTCATCGGCATGCTGTTTGGCGCCGGTCTGCTGGAGGAACTGCTCAAGGCGGTGACCATCCTGCTCGGGGCCTACCTGACCATCTACGCGCTGAAGAAGACCCCGGCTCTCGCCAACAACGCCTTTTTCAAGCTGTTCCATGTCCGCGGCCCGCTCGACGGGGTGGTGTTCGGCCTGTTCGCCGGCGCCGGCTTCATCATGAGCGAGACGGCCTTCCAGTACGTCCCCGACTTGGCGATGAAGATCATCGGGGGCACCGGCGACTACGGTTCTGGGATCGCCGCCGGCATGTTGCTGCTGATCCCCCGGACGCTCGGGGGCGCTGTCGGCCACATGGCCTACTCGGCCATCTTCGGCTACTTCATCGGCTTGGCCGTGCTGCGGCCCAAGCAGATGTGGATGCTGATCGGCATCGGCTATGCGGCCTCGTCGGTGATCCACGCCCTGTGGAACAGCGTCGGCCAGATCAATCCAAACCTGAACTACGTGGTGGCGGTCGTCTCGGCGATCGGGGCCGGCGCCTGCCTGCTCAAGGCCCGGCAGATCGAGGCGACCGTCTACGGCCGGGAGAACCTCACTGGGGGCTCGATCATCGTCGACCGGCCGCCGGTCGCGCCTCGGCCGGTCGCCCAGCCGGTCCACAATCCCGGCCCGGCTCCGGCCAAGCGGCCCTCGGCCGACCAGCCGCTGGCGCTTGACATCGACGGCATGACCCTGCCGCTGCGCGGCGGCGCCGTTCTCGACCTGGGGGCGGAACCGGCGCTCGGTGGCCGGGGCCAGGGCGTGACCGGCCAGGTCGTGCCGCATCCGTCGCGGGCTCATGTGCTGGGCCTGCGCAACAGCGGGACCATCGCTTGGACCGCCCGCCTGCGCGACGGCAGCCAGCAGGTCATCGAGCAGAACCAGAACATCCGGCTGGCGCCGGGCGTCCAGATCGACTTCGGCGGCGGGCTGACCGGCCGCGTCGTGCCGCTGGGCTGATCGCCATGGCCGGCTTGACCTTCGACCCTTCCGGCGTCGCGCGCCGCCAGCTGCAAGTCATCCTGGCGCTGGACTGCTCCGGCTCGATGCGCGGCGACCGCATCGCCTCGCTGAACTACGCCCTCCGTACGGCCTTGCCGGAGCTGCGCCACGTGGCCGCCGACAACCCGGAGATCGACGTCCGCGTCCGGGTGCTGCGCTTCGGCAGCACCGCCACCTGGCACATCGCCGATCCCGTGCCGGTCGACGAGCTGAAGTGGACCGACGTCGTGGCCGAGGGCGAGACCCACATGGGTGACGCCCTGCGCCTGATCGCCGAGGTGCTGACCTCGGAGGCCATGCCCGGCCGCCAGCTGCCGCCGGTGATCGTGCTGGCCTCGGACGGCTACCCCACGGACGACATCGACGGGGGCCTGAAGGCCTTCTTCGAGGCCGAGCACGCGGCGTCGGCCGTCCGACTGGCCATCGCCATCGGCTCGGACGTCGACGAGGAGATCCTCGCCCGGTTCATCGACCATCCGAGCATGAGGCCCCTCAAGGCGACCAACGCCGCCGACCTCGTCCACCACATCAAATGGGCCACGACCGCGCCGGTGAAGGCCGTGTCGTCCCCGACCAACGCCCCCGATCCGCTCGTCCCGCTGGCGCGGGAAGCGGACCTGGCCCCGACCGCCAACAGCGAAATCATCTGGTAGCAAGGAACAGGCTGATGTCCCTCGAAGACCGACTGTACGCCCTCGTCGACCACGCGCGCCAGCAGAACGGCGACGGTTTCCTCCGCACCCCGGCCCAGCTGGTGCCCAGGCTGAGCAGTCAGGCGCCGGACCTCCATGCCGAGGTGCGGATGCTGGCCGCCATCCTGGAACAGGACCTCGTGGGCCGGCTGGCCGCCTCCGCCGACCCGGCGGGCGAGGAGTCCCGGGTCGCCGGAGAGATCGCCGCCCGCGAGCGGCTCTCGATCTCCGCCTTCGCCGCGGCCCTGGCCGTGGCCCGGCGGCTGGGCCCGCTCGGCCATGCCGGTCCCGCGCCCGCCGCCGGTGGCGGATGGGCCGGGGACAGCGTGGCGGTCGGCGGCTCGCCGCAGCCGCCGCCTCCGCAATACACGCCGCCGCCCTATCAGCCGCCGCCGCAGCACGGCTACGCGCCGCCGCACGCCGCCCCGGAGAAGCCTCCAATCTGGAAGAGCAAATGGGCCTTGGGCGCCGCCGCGGTCGTGGCCGCCCTGGTCGCCTTTCAGATGATGCAGCCAAAGGGGCCGGGACCTGGGCCGGGGCCGACGCCCCAGCCGCAGCCGTTCCCTCCACAACCCAATCCCAACCCGAACCCGAACCCGAGCCCAAACCCCAACCCCAACCCCAACCCCAATCCGCAGCCCAATCCGCAGCCCAATCCGCAGCCCAACCCGTCCCCGGGCGGCCCCCCGCCAACCCTCGCGCCGCCGGATGGTCAGCTCCCAACGCTCAGCGTCCAGCGCGCCAACGACGGCTCGTTCGGCATCCCCTTCATCCTGCCGATCAACACCGGGCCGATCGGCGGGGTGGTGATGCTGCCCAACGGCGGCTGGGACAATGGGAACGGCCAGATCGGCTTCATGCGCAGCAACAGCGGCCAGATCGAAAGCGGCGGGGCCGGCCGGTTCACCAAGATGCAGTCCCAATACGGCCCGATGCGCGCCATGCAGCCCCAGTGGCAGCAGGACAACGTCGGCTTCGGCCAGATCTGCATCGCCTTCATCGGTCCGCAGGGCCAGCAGGAGGTGCCCCTGCAGGGATCGACCATGTGCGTGATGGACGGCGCCTGCCAGCGGGCCTCGGCTTGCGGCCGGGTCGGCTAGCCGGCCGGCAGTGGGAGCTGAAGCCATGTCCGATCACGACCTCCAGGCCGCACCTGCTCCAGCCGGCCCGGCGCCGACGCCGTTCTGGAAGACTCCCTGGGCGATCGGGGGCGCGGTCGTGGTCGCCCTGTTCATCGGCTACCAGATGGCGCAGCGGACCCAGCCGCCGGCGCCTCAACCCCAGCCTCCGCCCTGGGGGAAGCCGGCGCCGGTCGATCCAAAACCAGCGCCCCTTCCGCTCGACAACCCGGTTCCGCCGGTTCCGATCCAGCCGACGCCGCTCGTCCAGCCGCTGCCCCCTCAGCCGATCACCCCTGCCCCGGTCGAAGCTCCGGTCGAGCCGGCGCCGCCCCAGCCGGCGCCGCCCCAGCCGGCGCCGGTGGAACCGCCGCCAGTGGAACCTCCGCCGGTTGCTCCGGCCCCCGTGCCGGCGCCCGGAATTCGCCTACCGGTCCTCGCGGCCTGGGGTGGCGACCTGCCGGTTCTGGTCCCGATCCGACGGCCCGACGGAAATGTCGAAATCCGCTTCGACATCTCCACGGGCGAACAGGTGCTCCGCGGCATCCTGCAGGTGCTGATGCCACGCTGGGATCTGGGCGAAGTCAGGATGGCGGTCGAGAACGAGGCCGGCGTGGTCCTGAACGAGGGCTTTGGCCGATACCGCTACAGGACGGGCCCCCAAGGCGTGATGCAGGCTGTGCAGCCTGTCTGGGTGCGCAATGACGCCAACCTCCGGGACCTGTGCTTCGCCTTCATCGTCCCCGAAACCGCCGAAAGCCACCTGCTGAGCGGTTCGACCATGTGCGTGATGGACGCCAACTGCGAGCAGCCCCTCGGCTGCGGCCGGGTCCAATAACCAAAGCCTCTTGGAGACAGACCATGTCCGATCATAACCCCGAGCCAAGCTCGGCCCCCGACGCGGCGGCGGCCACGCCATTCTGGAAAACGCCCTGGGCCATCGGCGGCGCGGTGCTGGTGGTGCTGCTCGGCTTCTATCTCTTCAAGCAGCAGCAGCAGGGGCCGGCGATCCCGAGCCGGCCGGTCGATCCGAAGGCCGGCGGCGTGCAACAGGGTCCGGCCGGCTACGGCACGCCTCAGACGCCGCCGACCCCCGGCCAGGCCGGCTGGCCAACCGCGCCGACCGGCCAGCCCAATCCGCCATTCCAGCCGGTGGCTGGCCAACCGACGCCGAACGGCCAACCGACGCCGAACGGCCAACCCATGCCGAACGGCCAACCCATGCCGAACGGGCAGCCCACCCAGCCCATGCCGACCGCGCCGGTCACCCCGCCCCAACCGCCCGGCGGCATGGTCGAGCGGGATGGTCAGCAGACCTATCCGATGCTGGCCAAGCCGGGCGGCGAACTGCCCTGGGTGAACGTGCAGTACACGCCCTACATCGGCTCGGCCTTCGACTTCCGGCTCCAGACGCCGGAGGGGGAGGCGATCGGCAATGTGATGGCGCCGGACGGTTGGGAGGCCGGCTGGGTCACCATCACCATCTCGCAGTTGAAGAACCATGAGCTGATCAGCTTCGGCGCCTCGACCGCCGACTTCGGCCGGATCGACGGCCTGCCGGTCCGCGCCGTGCGGCCGAACTGGACCGTGGACAAGGCGCAGATGGGCGGCCTGTGCTTTGCTTTCGTCGGCGGGAGGGGTCAGAGCGACGTCAGTCTGCCCGACGCCAACTTCTGCGTCATGGACCGCGGCTGCGGCCAGGCCTACGCCTGTGGAAGGCTCCGCCGATGAGCGGCCAGACCTATGACCAGCTCGCGCAGGCCCTTCACCAGATCCGCGGCCGGCTGGGCGACGCCATCCTCGCCGACCGGCGGCGCCTGAGCTCCCTGCTGATGGACGCCGCTCCGGAGGCCAAGCGCGAGATCCGGGTGATCGGCACCGCCATCGACGAGGGGGTGCCGGCGGCCCTGCAGGGCGCCGAGCGGCGCCTGCTCGGCCTGGAGATGGACCGCCAGGCCAACCGGCTCGAGAGCAGCACGGGGCTTCGGCTCGACATCGCCCTGCAGGTGGTGCGGATCCTGACCTATGCGCTGGACCTCGGACCGCTCCCGTCGGTCTACCAGGGCGGTCAGCCGGCCCCCGCCCCGCCGGCCGACGGCTGGGCGGGCATGTCCCAGCCGACGACGCCCGCTCAGCCGGTCAACTATGCCCCGCAACCGGTGAACTATGCCCCGCAGCCCGCCTATCCCACCCAGCCGGCTTACAACCCGGGGCCGGGCTACGCCCCCCCGCCCGCGTCGGCCGGCTTCCTGGACAAGCTGCCGTTCGACCGGAAGTACCTGGTCGCCGGGGGCGGGGTGCTGGTCGCGGTGGTCGGCGGCATGCTGATCTTCAATCAGATGGGCAGGGCCCCCGGTCCCGACCCCAAGCCGCCCGGCCCGGAGCAGGCGGTCAACTATGCGGGCGAGCTCAACGACATGGGGGTGGCCGCCAAGCCGACCCTGGAGAGCAACGTCGGCTCGCCGACCCCACTCGGCATTCCCGTGGGCCGCCGCATCGCCACCACCGAATTGCAGAAGCTGATAGCCCAGGATCCGAGCACCCTGCTGATCGATGTGCTGGCCGACAGCCACAGCTCGACCATCCGCAACGCCATCTATCTGCCGTTGGCCGGCTATCCGGGGACCACCAGCGACAACATCCAGGGCCAGGTGGCCGGCCAGCTCAAGACGGCGGTCGGCAACCAGCCGCAGCGGCCGCTGGTGTTCTTCTGCGCTGGCGCCCAGTGCTGGGAGTCGTACAACGCCGTGCTGCGGGCGGGAGCGGCCGGCTACAGGAACCTCTACTGGTACCGTGGCGGGCTGGCCTCCTGGCAGGCGGCGGGCCTGCCGTTCCAGCCGCTGCAACCGGCGCCGCCGCCGCAGAAGGGCGCGGCCGCCAACATGTTCGGGCCGTAGGCCGGCCGTGGCGGGGACAGCTGAAAAGACGGGCGCGACCGGCGAACTGCTGGCGGGGGAACGGGCGGTCGTGGGGGGGCAGGCGTCCGGTCCGGCCAACAAGGGTTCCGTCCCGGTTCGCGGCGAAATCCTCCGGAGCCTGCTGTCCGGCGCGCTGCCCTGGCCGGAGGGTCCGCCCCGGCGGCTGGTATTGACCGGTCTGGCCGTCGCCGGAGGACTGGATATCGCCGGACTGGGCACGATGTCCGTCCGGTCCCTGCGCCTGGTCGGATGCCGCTTCGAAGGCGCCCTGGTTCTGGACGGCCTGGAGCTCGAAAGCCTCGAGTTGGAGGATTGCGAGGCGCCGTCGCTCTCTCTGGCCCAGGCGGCGGTCGGCCGGGTCACCTTCGACCGGCTGTCGACCCGCGGCCATGTGAAGCTGGATGGACTGAAGGCCGGCTCGATCGAACTTCGGCGCTCGCGCATCGCCGGGGTTCTGTCCTTCGCCGGGGTGGACACCGACGGCGACCTCGCCCTGCGCGACAGTGTGGTCGGCACCGGCAAGACGGCGCTGCAGGGGGACCACGCGCGAATCGGCCGCCGCCTGTTGCTCGACCGCGACGCGAGGGCCGACGGCGCGGTGACCCTCACCGCCGCGACCATCGACAGCCTGAAGGTTCGCGCCGGCGCGGTGGTTGGCGGCCCGCTCGTGCTCGGCCGCGCCTGCCTCGGCGACGTCCGGATAGAGGCCGGCGCGCGACTTGCGTCGATCCTGGGCGGCAATCTCAAGGTCGCCGCCGACCTCGTCGTCGAGAGCGAGCACCGATGCGAGGGCGGGCCGGCCATCGACCTCTCAGTCCTTGAGGTGGCTGGGGACGTCCTGCTGGGCGCGGGGTTCCTGAGCGATGCGCCGGTCCGGCTGAGCGGCTGCGTGATCGGGGGCGCCCTGACGCTTCGCGGCGGACTGACGGTCGCCGCGGGCAACGGCCTGGACATCAGTCGCCTGCGGTGCGGGCGCCTGGAACTGGACTTCGGCCTGCTGGAGGGCGGGATCTCCTTGCGCCAGGTGGAGTGCGCCGGGCTGGTGCTGGCAGGAGAATACCGCTGCCCGGCCGACCTTCCGCTGCATCTCGGGGTTCATTGCTCGGGCCGGGTCAGCCTTGGCGCCGGCGAGCGGTCGACCCGGATCGCCGGAACCCTGTCGCTGATCGGCCACCGCTGCCAGGAGATGACCTTCCGCAACCTGGAGATCAAGGCAGGGACCGAAGGCCGGTGGGCCGGGGTCGCCGTCGCCGCCCGGCACCTCGAGGTCGAAACCTACCTGCGCTTCGGTCGGCCGAGCGAGGGCCAGGCGGTCACCATCGAGGGCGTCGTGGCCCTCGATCACGCCAGGCTGGGCGACGATGTCCGCTTCGCCGGCGCCCGCATCGCCGCCCCGCCGGCCAGCGCCGTCGGGTCGAGCGGGGAGGCCCTGTCGCTCCGCCGGGCGCGGTTGCAGGGCGATCTCGAGTTCGGAGGCCTGGAGGCCGCCGGCTCCGTCGACCTGGCGGGCGTGGAGGTCGGCGGCGACGTCCGGCTCAGCGGCCTGGCCGGCAGTCCCACCGGAGAGGAATGCCGCCTCGACCTGCAGTCGGTGAGCATCGGCGGGGCCCTGCGGGTTTCGGGCCTGACCCTGAAGGGGGCGTGGACGGTCGACCTCGGGGATGCTTCGGTGGAGCGGCTTGACGATGACCATGGCCGGGCCTGGGCGGCGGGCGCCGACGTCCCGCCGCGCATGGAGATCGCCAGCCTCCGCTACGCCGACATCGAGGGCCTGACCGAGGGGCGCCGGCGCCAGACCGAGGACGCCGTGTCGGCCCGACTGGCCTGGATCGAGACCCACGCGCGGGCGGCGCATGGCCGCGGAGCCGGCTTCAGCCCCCAGCCGTACCGCACCCTGGTGTCGGTGCTGGCCGAGGCCGGCCACGACAATGGCGTCAAGCGCACCGAACTGGCCGCCCGTCGACAGCAGCGGCGTCTGGGCTCGGCTCCCTGGGCCCTGCGGCTCGGCGGCGGGCTGCTGGAACTGACCAGCGGCTATGGCTACGCCCCTATGCGCGCCGCCGCGGCGCTGGCGCTCTACTTCCTCCTCGGCTGGGCCGGGGTAAGCCTGGCCGACCAGCTGCACGCCTTCGAGACCTCGCCGTTCATCGACGGATCGGTCCTGGCGGTGGCGGCGGTGAAGTCGCCGAATGGCTGTCCCTGGCTCATCCCGCCGTTGTTCGCCCTCGACCTGATGGTGCCGCTGACCACGCTCGGCAACGAGAACTTCTGCTCGATCCGGCCGGAGGCCCTGGTCTGGAACTGGCTGGCCGTCGGCTACCGGTTATTCGGCTGGGTCCTGCTGTCCATCGCCCTGCTGACCTTCTCGGGGGTGATGAAGCGGGAGGTCTAGTCGAGGCGGCGCAGCGCCAGGTCGCGCACCCGCGCGCTACCCAGGCTCATCGACACGATCCGGCCGGCGCCATCCCGTCGGAAGCGGGCAAGGTTTCCGTTGAGGTTGAAAGTATCCCGGTTCATCGGTCCCATCCGGACCGGCGGGAGGGGCCGGTTCTCCAGCCTGAGCGACAGCTGACCGGCCTCCAGGGTGACGCGATAGGTCACCCCCAGCTCGTCGCTGTGATAGCGGCCCGCGAAGGTCGCCAGCTGTTCGTAGGTCGGGGTCCAGGGGGCGGCGCGCCGGTGCAGGTAGCGGCCGCCCTCCAGCGTGCGGAGGACGAAGCTGCCGCGGTCCTGGAAAGCGATGACGTCGCCGCCCAGCCGGGCGCTGTCGCCCGTCATCGGGAACAGCGGACCGGCGCCGGAGACCCTCAGGACGGTTCCGTCGAACACGAGCACGAGGGGGCGGCCGGTCTTCTCGTTGACGTACAGGCCCGCCAGGCCGGCCGGATCCCGCAGCGGCTCGACCACCGGCTGGACCCTGGGCGGCGGCAGGAACAGGGCCGCGACCGCCCGGCCCAATGGCACGGTGTTGGCGTCGCTGGCGTTGCAGAGCACGGCGATCGAGAGCTTCTCGGCGGGATAGCGGCCCAGCCAGGCGCGGTAACCGCCGGTCGCGCCGCTGTGAGAGACCTCCTCGACGCCCTGCCAGGCCTGGATCAGCAGGCCGCGGCCGTAGGCGATGCGGGTCCCGTCGTTCAGCAGGCCCCGCACCGTGAGCTCGGCGTGGAGCGGACCGAGCGCGTCGTCGGCGAGCGCCTGGTTCCAGATCTGCAGGTCGGCCACCGTCGTCAGCAGCCCGCCGTTGCCGTAGCCGTCCTCGAACGGCATCAGCTGCTGGTAGCCCGTGGCAGTCCGCTGGTAGGCGGCCGCGCGGCCGCGCACGACGCGGTGAAAGTCGTCCCGCCAGCCTGTACGGGTCATGCCCAGCCGCTGGAAGATGCGGTCGCGGGTGTAGTCGGCCAGCGACTGGCCGCTGGCCCGGCGGACGATCTCCGTCAGCAGGTTGTAGCCGCTGTTGGTGTAGCCGTACTCGGCGCCGGGGACGTGGTTGAGGGCCCGCTGGCGCCGGATGATGTCGAGGATGTCGTCCTGGGTATAGGCCCTGGTGGTGCGCGGCCAGCCCATGATGGCGGCCAGTTCGCCCCAGTCACGCAGGCCGCTGGTGTGGTTGAGCAGCTGTTCGATGGAGATGGGGCGGCCATAGTCGGGCATCTCCGGCAGGTATTTACGGATATCGTCGCTGAGCTTCAGGCGGCCATCCCGGGCCAGCAGCAGGATGGCCGCGGCGGTGAACTGCTTGGACACCGATCCGGCCTCGAATACGGTCTGTGGCCTGATCGGGGCGTCGTATTCCAGGTTGGCCGAGCCGTAGCCGCGCTCGACCAGCAACTGGCCATTGCGCATGGCGGAGACGGCGCACCCCGGCGTCTCGGGTCCCGCGAAGGCGGCGAAGATGCGGTCGACCTCGGCGGACCAGTCCTTGGGCGCCTCGGACGCCTGCGCCGCGACCCGGCCCGGCAGGACGAGCAGGATCACGGCGATCGCCGAGGTCAGAATGCGCGCAATCCCCATGGCCGCTTGGTATCGCGGCCCGGCGACGGGCGCCAGATCAGGTCGCGCGCCGCACGAACGGCTGGGGCTTCCAGCGGGTCAACGAACGCCAGGCCCATTCGAACGGGCCGTAGTGGAAGGAGGCCATCCAGGGCTTGCTCCACAGCAGGATCAGCAGCCAGACGCCCGCGACCACGCCATAGAGCTGGTAGCGCTCGAGGTGGCCGAACAGGCCCAGGCCGAAGCCGCAGAAGACGAAGGCGGTGATGATCGAAGTGCCCAGGTAGTTGCTGAGCGCCATCCGTCCGGCCGCGGCCAGGCGGTCGACCAGCCAGTTCAAGGCGCCGGAGCGGACCAGCAGCAGCAGGGCGCTGGCGTGAGCCAGGGCGATGAACGGGCGGGGCAGGGCGGCCCAGTAGCTCATCTCCTGCCGCAGGAAGGGCTCGAACCCGGACTGGGCGACGCGCCAGGCCATCCAGGCGGTGAGCGGCGCGCCGAGCCCGTAGCCGATGGCTATCAACGTCCCGTAGGACCGGCTCTTCCAGCCGAGGGTGAAGAAGCCCGAGCGGTAGAGGGCGATCCCGATCATCATCTGGGCGATGGCTTCCCAGAGGGTCTCGGTGATCAGGAACACGGTCTGCAGCAGCGACGCCATGAAGGCCCGCGCCTTCATGGCGTCAAAGAAGTCGCCGCGGTAGCCGGCGAGCTCGCGCTGCCCCAACTCGGCCGGCGGATTGAAGATGAAGGCCTGGGCCTCCCAGGCCTTGCGGGCCGCCTCGCTGGCCCCAGGCGCCTGGGCGGCTTCGCGCAGCCCGTGCAGGTGATGCGTCTCGTACAGACCCTTTGCGGCCAGCAGGGCCAGGATGACCGCGCCGACGCCGACCAGCAGCTTCGATGGCCACTTGCGGGCCGGGAAGACGATGGCGCCGGCGATGGCGTAGGTGACCAGGATGTCGCCGAAGAACAGCAGGTAGGCGTGCAGCATGCCGAACACGAACAGCCAGAACACCCGGCGGTAGTGGATGGCGGCCGGCCCAGGCCTCTGGCCCTCCGCCCGGTCGGCGATCAGCATCAGGCTGGCGCCGAACAGCATGGTGAACAGGCCCCGCATCTTGCCGTCGGAGACCACATAGTTGATCGCCCAGGCCCAGAGGTTCGCCCCCTCGTGCCCGCCATAGTAGGTCGGGGTGAGGTAGGCGAAGGCCGGCAGGCCCATGCCGACGATGTTCATCAGCAGGATGCCCAGCACCGCGAAGCCGCGCACCGCATCGATGGAAACGTGCCGATCGTTCTCGGTCATGACGCCCCTCCCGGACTGCGGAAGGTGGACCTGTTCGGGTCTTAGTCAAGCGGCCGCCGGGGTTGCCGCTCTGCGCGAACCCCGCCAATCTCCGGGCCCTCATGACGGACGATCCGGAAACAGCGCAGCGCCCGTCGGTCGGGGCGGATCTCGGCGAGCTGCTGCGTCTGGCCGGCCCGGTGGTCATGGCCCGCCTGGGGATCATGGTGATGGGGTTGACCGACGCCATCATTGTCGGCCGCTATTCCGGCGAGCAACTGGCCTTCCATGCCCTGGGCTGGGCGCCGACGTCGGTGATCGTGACAACGGCGGTGGGGCTGCTCCTCGGGGTGCAGGTGATGACCGCCCGGCTGGTGGGCCAGGGCCGGCGGCGCGAGACCGGGGCCGTGCTGCGGCGAGGGATCTCCTATGCGTTCTGGATCGGGATAGCCTCGACCCTCGCCATGCTGGCCCTGGGACCCCTGTTCCTGCGCTCGCTCGGCCTGGAGCCGCAGCTGGCCGCCGGCGCCTCCAACGCGCTGCTGGTCTTTTCGCTGTCGCTGACCCCCTACCTGATCTCGGTGGCCGCCACCTTCTACCTGGAGGCCCTGTCGCGGCCTGGGCCGGGGATGTGGAGCATGTGGGCGGCCAACCTGGTCAACCTCGGGCTCAACCTGCTGTTCGTGCCCGGCGCCTTCGGGATCCCGGCCATGGGGGCGGTCGGCGGGGCCTGGGCGACGTTTGGCGCGCGGGTCTTCCTGATGGTGGTCCTGCTGGCCTGGGTCTGGCGGATGGCCGACGCGCGGGAGCTTGGCGTGTTCGACAAGCCGGCCCCCAACCGCGCCGAGGCGGCCGAACAGCGGCGGATCGGCTATGGCGGCGGCGCCAGCTACTTCGTCGAGACCGCCGCGTTTTCCGGGATGAACCTCGTCGCGGGCTGGCTCGGCGCCCTCGTGGTGGCCGGCTATGCGGTGGTGCTGAACGTGGCGGCGGTGATCTTCATGGTCCCGCTCGGCCTGTCGGCGGCGACGGCGGTGCTGGTCGGGCGGGCCTACGGGGCCCGGGACCGGCAGGGCGTGGCCCGGGCCGGCTGGCTGGGCTTCGGGGTCGCCATGGTCTTCGGCGGGCTGGTCTCGGCCCTGGTCTGGCCCCTGGCTCCGGCCATCGCCGGCGCCTACACCCGGCAGCCTGAGCTGGTCGCCCTGGCGGCGCCGGCCCTGGTGCTCTCCTGCCTGTTCTTCGCCGCCGACAGCCTGCAGGTGGTGGCGGCGCAGGCGCTGCGGGCCCGCGGGGAGGTCTGGCTGCCCACCGTCACCCACGTCATCTCCTACGCGGCCATCATGGCGCCGCTGGCCTGGTGGCTGGCGCACCCGATGAAGCTGGGCCTGAACGGCATCATCTGGGCGGTGATCCTGGCCAGCCTGGTCTCGGCGGGTTGCCTGGTGGGCCGGTTCTGGTTCCTGGGCCGGCGGCCGCTGTGAGGGTCAGTCGTCGAACACGTTGTTCAGCGCTTCCTCGATGCTCTCCAGCTTGAAGTCCGGCTTGTGGGCCGCTCGCAGGGCGTCGCGGATCTGCCAGTGGCCGCGCCCGACGTGAATGCCCAGCGCCTCCAGGTCGCGGGCCAACAGCAGGCGCAGCCCCGCCGACAGCGTCGCATTGCCGGTCAGCTTGGCCTCGCTGAGCCTCCATCCGTAGACCGCGTCAAGGGTGAGCTCGACGATGGCCCCCGGCCCGGTCTTCCATTCAAAGTAGGCGTAATCGCCGCTCGCCGCCCAGGAAACCCGCGTTCCCAGGCAGTTGCGATAGCGACCCCCGGCTTCGCGCATGGCGGCCTTGGTGGTCAGCGGCCGAAGGGTCGTGTCGCCCTTGAAGGGGTGAGGGGGCAACTCGGCGATGATGTCCTCCTGCACCCGCTTGAACAGGGATTGGGCGTTGGTGAAGCGGCCCCAGGCGACCGCTGCGGCCGTTGCCGCCTCCTCGCCCGAGCGGCGCGCGATGATGGCGTGGGCCTCCATCAGAAGAGCGAGCTGGTCGGGTCCCAGCCGCAGCTGGACCATCCCCGCCCGCACCAGCGGCCTTGGGATGGCGGCGAGCTGTTCGAGATCGATGGGCCGGATCAGCTCGGCATGCCGCAGCGGCTTGGACCTCACGCGGTCGGCGAGGGTGTCCAGCAACAGGGAATAGTCCGCGAAGGTCCAGGCGACCTCACCCAGGTGTTCGAGGGCGCGGGCCAGGCCGTCCGGCGCATCGGGCAGCAGGATGCGAACCGCCCGTTTGAGCGGTCGGTCCAATACCTCGTCGTAGGCGAACGGCGACATGTCGCTCCGTCCGAGCGCCAGGCAGATCAGCTGGCGGCGCGCGGCCGGGGCGGTGAGGAACGGCGTGTGCGGCGCCGGCCATAGCAGGTTGACCTGGTCGGCGAATTCGCCGGCCAGGTGCCGCAGGAGCGGCGTCGGTTGCTGGACCGGGGCGTGCGGGCCCGTCCAAACGTACATGGGAGAATGCTCCAAGCGTCGTCGTGCGCGACGCCTGGCGAGACGCCGCCTGTTAGAGGGTGCGCGCCATGACGGGACCGCCGGGACGCGCGCGTTGCCGGTCGCCGAGGCTCCAGCTCTGTGTATGGGCGCGCGTTTTCATGCGGCGGTTGATCTCCGGATTGAGGTGGCGGCGTTTGTCACGCCGAACGGTGGTCTGGCAAGATGGTGCGGGGAAGAGAGCGGAGGCGTGGCGGAGGGGCCACAGGTCTCGCGGCGTCTAGGCCCCCAAGATCCAGCCCTCTTCGGCTTCGATCACCGCGATCTCGGCCTCGTCGACGCCCTTGGCGGGCCCGAACGCCTCGCCGAGCTTGCCGGCTTCGTCGAGCCGCAGGAAATGTTCGCACAGCGCCCGCACCTGGGCCCGGTCGACGATCTCGCCGGTTTCCGGCCGCACGGCGCCGAGCGCGGGGTAGACCTCGGCGAACACCGCCTCCAGTCCCTCCAGGTCGTCGCGCTTGAGGGTCTTCCAGCCGGTCTCGAACGGCCAGACCTTGGCCTTGCCGCCCAGTTCCCCATGCAGCGTCCGCACCGCCGGAATGCCGACGATGGCCTGGCTGCCGACCGTGCCGTTGCCAAAGATCTGCCAGACGCTCTTGGCCCCGGGCTTGCCCTTGCCGGCGGCAGCGGCCTCGGCGGCGCGCAGCACCGGCGGCAGGTCCGGGCCATGCGCGGGCTTGGTGGGCGCCAGCCAGGTCTGGGCGTCCTTCGCCGGGCAGCCCCAGAAGGGCCGCGCCTCGCCGGTCATCAGCCGGTTGGCCTTGTTGGCCACGGCGAAGCGGTTGTTCAGGTTGGTGGGCTTGTCGACCACGTTGTCGGCCAGGAACTTCCACATCCCCGACCAGTCGGCGGACTTGAGGCCAAGCTTCGCCGCCGTGCCGCGCGGATAGCCGAGCGGGAAGTCGAAGCCGACCAGCACCCGCTCGCCGCGCCGGCGCAGATCGCCCAGCACCTCGCGCAGGGTCGCCAGGGCTGCGGCCCGGGTCGCCGGGTTGTGCGCCTCGAAGGTCGGGCGAAAGCGGGCGTCACGCTTGTTGACGCCGATCCAGATGGAGTCCTTGCCCGTCTTCGGGGTGGAAGACGCGCTCCAGTCGACCATCACATAGGCGTCGAACAAACGCGCCACGAGGCATTCTCCAATTCAGCGGACCGCGGGCTTTTAGGCCATGCGGACGGGCGGCGAAACCCGGAAGGCGCCGCGCCGGGGTTGTTCTGTCACAAGCCCGTGCTAGTCAGCCGCTCCGTACAGGGAGAGATTATCGCAATGAGGCTCGCCGCCGCCTTCGTCTGCTGCCTGCTGGCCGCCGCCTGCGGGCCCGGGCCAGACAAGATCAACAAGGTCGAGGCTGCTCCGCCCTTGTCCGGGCCGACCTATGCGGGCGTGGGCTCCCTCTCCTCGGCCACGCTGGAGACGGTCACCATCGACCATGAGGCGGTCCCCGAGGCGGGCCTGGCCGCGGGCCGCACGACCTTCCGCGCCTACGCGGACGTGATGGCCACGGCTCCCGAGGCCCCGGGCTCGCGAGTCGCGCTGAGCTTCCGCAAACAGGGCAAGGACTGGGCCCTGACCGAGCTGACCGCACGGCCGTAGCGGCATTTATGCCACAGCCTGTGCGCTACCCCCCTTTGTGGGCGCCCGGAATGAGGTGATCGCTGCTAGCGTGGCGCTCTCAACACCGTTCTGGAACTGCATCACCATGAAGAAGATCCTCGCCACCCTGGCCGCCGGCGCGATGCTGGCGGCCATCGCCGCCGCCCCGGCCTCGGCCGCCGGGTTCAAGATCAAGTCCGGCGTCAGCGCCAAGGACGCCGGCCGTTGCGCCGCCGCCACCGTGCTGTTCGCCAAGCTGAGCGAAGGCCTGCCGGAGAAGGACAAGACGGTCGAGTTCGCCGATCTCGCGATCGTCTGGATCGACTACATCACCGCCGGCGACACCGCCTTCGGCGAAGAGGCCGCCAAGGAGATGGGCGCGACGGCGACCCGCTACCAGGAAGTCAGCGGCGACGGCAAGAACACCGACGCGATCATCAACGCCGTGGTCGAGGACATGGGAACCTGCATGAACTTCATCACGGCCTGATCCAGAGACGGCGTCCCGGGCGCCCGGGACGCCGTACCTGGTCAGCTCAGTTTGACCAGCATCTTGCCGAGATTCTCGCCCTTGAAGAGCTTGATGAAGGCTCCGGGAGCGTTCTCGACGCCGACGTCGACGGTCTCCTTCCACTTCAGGTTTCCGGACGCGATCCAGTCGGACATGTCCTTCAGGAAGGCCGGCAGCATGTCGTAGTGGTTGGAGACGATGAAGCCTTCCAGCCGCAAGCTCTTGCCCACCGCCATGATGATGTTCGACGGGCCCTTGGGCTCGCCGGTCTCGTTGTACTGGCTGATCATGCCGCAGAGGGCGAAGCGGGCGAACGGGCGGGCCGCGTCGATGGCCGCCTCCAGGTGCTCGCCGCCGACATTCTCGAAATAGACGTCGATCCCCTTTGGCGCCGCCTCGCGCAGGGCGGCCTTGAGGTCGGGCGTGGCCTTGTAGTCAATGACGTGGTCGACGCCGATTTCCTTCAGGAAGGCGGCCTTCTCCGGCCCGCCGGCCGAGCCGATGACGGTGTGACCCTTGATCTTGGCGATCTGGCAGACGACCGAGCCGACCGCGCCGGCTGCGGCGGAGACGAACACCACGTCGCCTTCCTTGAGCGCCGCGACCCGCAGCAGGCCCACGTAGGCGGTCATGCCCGGCATCCCGGCGACGCCCAGGAAGGCCTGGATGGGCAGGCCGCCGGTGTCGAACTTCTGGACAGTCGAGGCCGGGGCGTTGAAGGCCTCGCGCCAGCCCAGCATGGACTGCACCGTGTCCCCGACCTGCAGTGAGGGGTCGTTGGAGGCGATCACCTCGCCCACCGCGCCCCCTTGCAACGCCTGGCCGATCTGGAACGGCGGCACATAGCTGGGCCGGTCGTACATCCGGCCGCGCATGTAGGGGTCGACGGACATGTAGTGATTGCGCACCTGCACCTCGCCGGGCCCGGGCGGCGGCAGCTCGACCGAAGCGACCTCGAAGTTGTCGGCGGTGGGCAGGCCCTCGGGACGGCTCTTGAGGCGCACTTCGCGAAATGTCGGCATGGGGTTCTCCTCCGGTTTACGGCGTATAATTCAAACAACTGTTTAGGGCGCCCAGGCGGTTCGCGAAAGCAGCGAACTGCGCTAAACGGCGCCCATGACGAAACTTCTCAGAGCCGGCGTGGTCGGGTCCGGCGTGTTCGGCGGCTACCACGCGCGCAAATACGCCGAGATGGAAGGAATCCAGCTGGTCGGCATCTACGACCTCCATCCCGAGCGGTGCTTCGACATGGCCAACCAGTACGGCGCCGAGGCCTATGGCGAATTGGCGGACCTGCTGGCGGTGACCGACATCGTCACGATCGCCACGCCCGCCACCACGCATGCGGGCGCGGCGCTGCAGGCGCTCAGCGCAGGCAGGTCGGTCTATGTGGAGAAGCCGCTGGCCACGACCCTGGAGGACGCCGACCGGCTGATCGCGGCGGCGGCCAAGCGCGGGCTGGTGCTGGCTTGCGGCCACCAGGAGCGGGTGGTCAGCCAGGCCATGGGCCTTCTCGACATCCCGGAGAAGCCCCTGCGGCTGGAGGCGGTGCGCAAGGGCACGCCGTCGCCGCGCAGCAAGGATGTCTCGGTGGTGCTGGACCTGATGATCCACGACATCGACCTGGCCCTGTCGCTGACCGACGCCGAGCCGTTCACGGTGGAAGGGGAGGGCAGCCCCGACGAGATCACCGCCGAGGCCAGCTTCGAGGACGGTTTCACGGCCGTGTTCACCGCCGCCCGGAACGCCTCGGCGCGGGAGCGGACGATGCGGATCGTCTATCCGTCCGGCGTGCTGGAGATCGACTTCGTCTTCCGGGAATTCCGCAACAACACACCGTTCCCCCTGAACGAGGCCTTCACCGAAACCCCGGCCGGCCGCGACCCGCTGGGGACCAGCGTGCAGGGGTTCGTGAACGCGGTGCTGGGCAAGTCGCCCCGGCCGGTGGTGACGGCCGAGGAGGCGGCGCGGGCGCTGGACCTGGGGCTGGCGGTGGAACAGGCCGCAGGCTTCTGACGCCACGCCACGGTTGAGCAACAAGGCGAAACCGCGTCATGCTTCGCCGACGCAGCCGGAGACGCCGCCATGACCAACGCCTGGGACTTCGAGTTCACCGCCATCGACGGCCAGCCGCTGCCGATGACCACCTTCCGCGACCATCCGGTGCTGGTGGTCAACGTGGCCAGCAAATGCGGCCTTACCCCGCAATATGACGGGCTGGAGAAGCTCTATGCGGAGTACCGCGACCGGGGGCTGGTGGTGCTGGGCGTTCCCTGCAACCAGTTCATGGGCCAGGAGCCGGGGACCGAGGCGGAGATCGCCGAGTTCTGCCGCACCAATTTCGGGGTCGATTTCCCGATGACCGGCAAGGTCGACGTCAAGGGCGAGGAGGCGCATCCCTTCTACAGATGGGCCATCGAGCAGGTCGGCGAGCCGGCCGAGCCGGTCTGGAACTTCCACAAGCTGCTGGTCGGCAAGGACGGGACCCTGGTCAACGTCTTCGGCCCGCGCACCGATCCCCTGGACCCAGAGATCAAGGCGGCAGTCGAGGCGGCGCTCTGAGGTCGAATGTTGCGCAGGCTCGTCTGCGAGCGGTTTGCAGCGCAACATTTTTCCGCTGCCGACCCTTCCGCGCCTCCCGCGATTGCGCTAACCCGGCCGGATAGTCGAGGAGGCGTCGATGGCCCGGAAGCCGGACGGATCGTGGGATAAATCCAAGCTGCCCAGCCGGCATGTGACCGAGGGGCCGGCCCGGTCGCCGCACCGGTCCTACTACTACGCGATGGGCTTGGGGACGCGGGAGATCAAGGCGCCCTTCGTCGGCGTGGCCAGCTGCTGGAACGAGGCGGCGCCCTGCAACACCGCCCTGATGCGCCAGGCGCATGCGGTCAGCGAAGGGGTGAAGAAGGCCGGGGCGACGCCGCGGGAGTTCTGCACCATCACCGTCACTGACGGCATCGCCATGGGCCATGAGGGGATGCGGTCCTCCCTGGTCAGCCGTGAGGTCATCGCCGACTCGGTCGAGCTGACCATGCGGGGCCACAGCTACGACGCCCTGGTCGGGGTGGCCGGCTGCGACAAATCGCTGCCCGGGATGATGATGGCCATGCTGCGGCTCAACGTGCCCAGCGTCTTCCTCTATGGCGGCTCCATCCTGCCGGGCCGGTGGAAGGGCAAGGACGTCACCGTGGTCGACGTCTTCGAGGCGGTTGGGCAGCATTCGGCGGGCAACCTGCCCGAGAGCGAGCTGACGGCGCTGGAGCAGGTGGCCTGTCCGGGGGATGGGGCCTGCGGCGGCCAGTTCACGGCCAACACCATGGCCTGCGTCTCCGAGGCCATCGGGCTGGCGCTGCCGCTGTCGGCCTCGCTGCCGGCGCCCTACCTGGACCGCGACGCCTATGCGGTGGCCAGCGGCGAGGCGGTGGTGCGGCTGATCGAGAAGAACATCCGGCCGCGCGACATCTGCACCCGCAAGGCCTTCGAGAACGCCGCTGTGGTGGTGGCCGCGACCGGCGGCTCGACCAACGGCGGGCTGCACCTGCCGGCCATGGCCCATGAGTGCGGCATCGCGTTCACGCTCGCGGACATGGCGGAGATCTTCAAGCGCACCCCCCTCCTGGCGGACCTCAAGCCGGGCGGGCGGTATGTCGCCAAGGACATGGGAGAGGCCGGCGGGATGCCGATGCTGCTCAGGACCCTGCTGGACGGCGGCTACATCCATGGCGACTGCCTGACGGTGACCGGCAGGACCATCGCCGAAAACCTGGAAGGGGTGGTGTTCAACCCGGACCAGGACGTCATCCGACCCTACGACAATCCCCTGTCGCCGACCGGCGGGGTGGTGGGGCTGTGGGGTTCGCTCGCGCCGGATGGGGCGATCGTCAAGGTGGCGGGCATGGCCTCGCACCGGTCGCACCGGGGGCCGGCCCGGGTGTTCGACGGCGAGGAGGCCTGTTTCGCGGCGGTCGAGCGCGGCGACTACAGGGACGGCGAGGTGCTGGTCATCCGCTACGAGGGGCCGCGAGGCGGGCCAGGGATGCGGGAGATGCTGTCGACCACCGCCGCCCTGGCCGGGCAGGGACGGGGCGACAAGGTGGCCCTGGTCACCGACGGGCGGTTCAGCGGCGGCACGCGCGGGCTTTGCATCGGCCACGTGGGGCCGGAAGCCCAGGCGGGCGGCCCGATCGGCCTGGTCAGGGACGGCGACATCATCGCGATCGACGCCGACGCCGGGACCATCGAGCTGGAGGTGTCGGCCGAGGAGCTTGGGCGCCGCAAGGCCGAGTGGCAGCCTCGCCAGACCGCCTACGGCTCAGGCGCGCTGTGGAAATTCGCCCAGGGGGTCGGGCCGGCGCACCTGGGGGCGGTGACCCACCCGGGCTTCGCCGGCGAGCGGCACGTCTACGCGGATATCTAGTCGTCCTTCTTCTTCGCCTGGGCCTTTTCGAACTGGGCGTTCTGGGCCTCTTCGAAGTCACTGGCGGGGACGGCCCGCTTGTCGAGTTCGTTCTCGGGCTCGGTGAACTTGACGTTCAGCCCATCACCCGTCGGTTTGGGAGCGGCCACGCCGATCTCCTTGACCGGCTTGCTGGCCTGCTTGGCGTAGTAGTCGGCCTGTTCCTGGTCGGTGACGACGCCGTCCTTGTTGGCGTCGGCCGGCTTGGTCAGCTTCAGCGTCTGGGCGGCGGCCGGCGTGGCCGCCAGGACGGCGGCGGCGGCGGCGGCGAGAATGGCGGCGCGCATGTGGTGATCCCCTTACCCGAACCGGGGTCCAGAATGCCGTCCTTCGGCCGCCTGATCAAGGCAGGGCGGAGACCCCGAACAACAGGCCATGGCCGTAGAGCAGCCCGGCCCAGACCGCGACCGCGACGGCCAGCCGCCACCAGCCGATCTCCATGAGTTTCAAGGGCTGGCGGCCCTGGAGGACGGCGGCGAAGGGGACGTTTGAGGTCTGGGCCACGAAGGCCTCGTACTCCGCGCCGAACCTGGCGCGGCGCTTGGCGTCGATGCTCCAGGTCCCGGAGACGGCGAGCAGGGCCAGGGAGGCGAACAGCACCACGCTGGGGGCGTCGCCGTTGACCGCCAGGTGACCAGCCGCCCAGACGGCCACGCCCCACAGGAAGGGATGCCGGGTGATGCGCAGGATGCCGGTGACCGGGCGGGCCAGGGCCCCCTCCTGCTTGACGCTGGTGGGATTGGAGGTCAGCAGGCCCGGGACGACCAGTAGCAGGGCCAGCAGCTGGACGCCGGCCTGAACCCAGCGCCCCGTCTCGGCAGGGGTGCTCCACCAGACCGGTCCGGTTCCCCTGGCCGCGCCGTAGGCCATCGACAACCAGACGATGACGCCCAGGGAGGCGAGGGAGAACAGGCCCATGTAGGCCGGCTCCCCCACCGTGCCCACCAGGACCGACCGCAGGCGGGTTCCGGCGATCAGCAGGTGCATCAGGACGAAGACGGCGGCGGCGGCGAGCAGCATGGACATGGCGGGGTCCCTCCTTCGACGAAGGGAGACTGCCTGCTATAATTTACGCTGTCAATTATGTTTCGGGTCGTCGTAGTCGGCGTCGAACAGGTCCGGCGGGCCCTCGTCGTCCTGGTCCCAGGGCGGGTCGTCGTCGGCGGGATCCTCGGGGGGCGGGGCCGGGCGGGCGACCGTGGGCGGGGGCGGGGGCGGGGCAGCGGAGATGACGGCGCGAGGCCGGCGGACGATGGCCTCGATGCGGGCCAGCCACTGGTTCGCGGCCTGGGCGCACTGGGCGGCGGTGGGGGCCTCACGGCGGGTCTCGTCGCCGCTGGCCCACAGTTCGAGGTCGAAGTCGGGGTAGCGGGGATCGTCGAAAACCAGTCGCAGGCTGACCTGGCGGGCGGTGGCCGGGACCCGGTCGAGGGCCTTGCGTGGTTCGCCGCGGAACACCCGGGCGGAGACCTCTCCGTCGATGAGCAGCTCGGCCCCGACGACCTCCTCGAGGCGATAGACCATGCACCAGTCGCCCTTGTCCCAGACGGTGGCGAACAGGCCGCTGTGCAGCGACAGGCCCGCGCCGCGGCCGCGACCGCGGGCGATCAGGGTGGCTTCCGAAGGGGAGCCCAGGACACGCTTCAGCGCCGCGCCGATGCGCCGGTCCTCATTGGTCAGCCATAGGACGAAGCTGCCCAGGAAGGTGACCGCCGTGCCCGCCAGGGCCAGGGTCAGGAGGACGCGCGCGAGGTCGTTCATCGCGCGAGGCTAGCGGGATTCCACGGCCGGCCCCAACGGCCGGCGTTGGGCGTCCAGCTGGACGACCGGGCCAGGCAGGCGGCCGCCGGCCAGCATGTGGCGGGTGATCCTCTCGAAGTGCTGGACGAAGGTCTTCATCGCGGCCTTCTCGGTTTCGGCGAGGTCGCGGCCGAGGAGGCCGGCCTGCTGCTGCTCGCGCCAGCCCTGGACCACGCCGAAGTCGGGCGCGGCGAGGTGGAGGAAGCTGTCGAAGCGGGAGAATATCATAGCATAGGGGCCGGCGAGGTTGTCATTGACCATCTTCCGCCAGAGGCCGTCGGGGTCGCGGTCCCGCTCCAGGGAATTTATGGGTTCCTCAAGGGTTTCAGGGAGTTGCGGGGTCGCGCCGAGGCACCAGCCGTCGATCAGGATGGCGGTCGGACGGCCTTCGAAGACGGGCCAGGCGGCGCGGGGCAGGGGATCGTCGGCCAGCTTGTCGAAGGCGGGGACGGGGGTGCGGTCGCCGGGACGGGCCGCGAAAAGGGCCTCCAGGGTGTCGGAAAGCATGGACAGATCGTGACTTCCGGGCGGGCCCCTTGTGGAGAACAGGGGGTGGACCCGTTGCGCCAGCGCCAGCCTTTCGGCGGAAGGCAGGTAGACGTCGTCGAGGGAGAGGCAGGCGGCCCCGATGTCGGCGGCGACGGCGCGGACGAGGGTGGTCTTCCCCGACCCCTGGGCGCCGGACACCCCGACCAGAGGCGGGCCGGTCCTGGCCGGTCGGAGCGCCAGGCCCCTGAGGAGTTCGGAGAGGGCCGGATGGGCCCGGGTCATTCGGCCTTGGATTTGGGCTTGGGCAGCTTCCGGAACAGCAGCTTGTCGATACGCCGCTCGTCCATGTCGATGATCTCGATGCGGTAGCCCCCGTAGGTGAGGGTCTCGCCCTCGCCGGGGAGGTGGCCGAGGCGCTGCAGGACCAGGCCGGCGGCGGTGTGGAAGCCCCCATCGTCGTCGATGTTGAGGCCGAGCACCTTGTTGAGGTCGTCGAGATCGGCGCGGCCGTCGACCAGCCAGCTGCCGTCCTCGCGCTCGATGATCGACTGGGGCGCGTCCTCGTCGTGGCTCTCGGGGAAGTCGCCGGCGATCATCTCCAGGATGTCGATGGCGGTGACCACCCCCTCCAGGGCGCCGAACTCGTTGACCACCAGGGCCATGTGGTGGGGCGTCTGCTTGAAGAGTTCGAGGGCCTTGAGGACGGTGGTGGTCTCGGGGATGTAGAGGGGCGTGACCACGAGGGAGGCGAGGTCCAGGGGGCCGGCGTCGAGGACGCGGTCGAGGACCGCCTTCTTGTGGACGATGCCGGCCGGCTCGTCGATGCCCATGCCGTCGGCGACCACGATGCGGCTGTAGGGACAGGCGCGGATCTCCTGGCGCTGGGTCTTCTCGTCGTCGGCCAGCGAGACCCAGTAGACGTCCTTGCGCGGGGTCATGGCCACCCGGATGGGCCGGTCGCCAAGGCGCAGAACCTCGCCGATGATCGCCTGTTCCTCGGGCTCGATCAGCCCGGCGTTGGCGCCTTCGGCCAGCACCGTCTCGACCTCCTCCTGGGTGATGGCCTCGCCGCTGTCGTCCTTGACGCCCAGCAGCTTGAGGAGGCCAGCGGTGGAGAAGGTCAGCAGGCTGACGAAGGGATGCATGGCCCTGGACATCAGCGACAGGGGCCGCGAGACGATGCCGGCGATGGTCTCCGGATAGATCATCGCGAACCGCTTGGGGGCCAGTTCGCCGAGGATCAGGGAAAAGTAGGTCAGCAGCACGACCACGATGCCGGTGGCGATGATGTGGGAATAGGGCTTGAGGACCGGCACGGCCTCGAAGTAGCGCCCGAGCTCGCCGGCGATGGTGGCCTGGCCGTAGGCGCCGGCCAGGATGCCGATCAGGGTGATGCCGACCTGGACCGCGGAGAGGAAGCGGGTGGGGTCCTCCGAGAGCCGCAGGGCCTCGGCGGCGCCCTGGTCGCCCTTCTCGGCGCGGGACTGGAGCTTGGCCTTGCGGGAGGACACCACGGCCAGTTCGGACATGGCGAAGACACCGTTGAGCACCACGAGGAGCAGCACGACGGCGATGGCAATGAACAGCATCGTCTCAGGTCAGGCGACGGAGCGGGGGCTGCTCCACGGCCGGGAGCATAGGGGGTGATCGCCTGCAACGCGAGATGGCCTTCTCAAGCCCCAGCCAGGACCAGGTCGGCCGCACGAACGCTTGAGAAATTTGACGTAACATTGTTTTCTCCGTTCAGCGGAGGAAACGATGGCGAACGAAGAACGAGCAGGCCTTTGGAAGACGCTCAACTCCCCAATCGTAGTCTTGCTGATCTCAACCGTCCTCATTGGAGGTATTGGATTCCTGATTAAGGACCACCTTGTGGTCGGAAGAGACCAGGACAAGCGGCGAGAAGTGAATGCACTTGCCTTGCAGAGCATCAGCGTGGAACTGATGGCCCGCGCCCGGCAAATGGAAACGATTTCCGAGTCAGGCGACAGTTGGACTGAACGGCTAGCTAGCGCGCAGGCGGTCTACTATGGACGGGACCGCTCGCGAGGAGCGCGCCCATATGAGAACCGATCTGTTTCCGATCTTCTCTTGGAATTCGATCGGATCGCCGGCCTTCCGTTGCAAACTCAAGCAGTGAATCGTTTCGAACGAATGCTCTCTATGGAAACACTGGCGAAGCGAGATCTCCCGAGCGCCGCTGCCAGGCTTCGGTACTGCATCAACGTGCGAATCAATGCTCTGGGCCGAAACGAACTTCCGCTCAGATCTGCGGGGGAACGCAATCGCGTAGCGCGTAACGAGCGCCACTGGTTCGCCTGCGCTGCTTAGCCCCGGCATAGGACGGTTCGTAAACACCCGTTAACCATGATCCGCCAAAGCTGAGCCTCGTTCCCGATTCCACGCGTGAGGCTTTCCCATGAACGGCGCTGAGGTGCTCGACGTCGGTCGCGACGCCATCTGGCTGACCATCCAGCTTTCGGCCCCGGTGCTGATCGTCGGCCTCATCGTCGGGGTGGGGATCGGGCTGATGCAGGCGCTGACCCAGATCCAGGAGGCGACCCTGGTCTATGCGCCGAAGATCGTGGCCATCTTCGTCTCCCTGCTGCTGTTCCTGCCGCTGATGGGGGCCCTGATGGGCGGGTTCATGCGCAACATCGCCGCCCGCATCGCCGGCATGTGAGCCGGTGGAGTCCTACGCCACCGCCGCCCAGGTCTATGCCGCCGGGCTGATCTTCGCCCGGGTCGGGGCGCTGGTGATGCTGATCCCCGGGATCGGGGAGCAGAGCGTGCCGCCGCGCATCCGGCTGTCCTTCGCCCTGCTCATGTGCCTGCTGCTCAGCCCGCTGGCGGCGCGCAACGTGTTCGTGCCGGCGACCATGGGCGATGTCGGGGCGCAGGTGATCCGTGAGGCGCTGATCGGGCTGACCATCGGGATGATTCTGCGACTGTTCCTGTCCGCCCTGGCGACGGCGGGGGAGGTGGTGTCGATCCAGACCACGCTGGGCTTCGCCCAGACGGCCAACCCGATGCTGGGCCAACCCAACGCCACCCTGTCGACCTTCCTGAGCCTGATCGGGGTGGTGCTGATCATGACCACCGACCTGCACCACCTGTTCGTCGGCGCCATGGTCAACAGCTATGACCTGTTCCCGCTGAGCCGGTCCGGCGTGCCGGTCGAGGACGGGGCGACCCTGGCGGTGCGGACGGTCGCCGGGAGCTTCGCCCTGGGCATCCAGCTGGCGGCGCCCGTGATCGTGTTCTCGATCATCTTCAACCTGGCGGCCGGGCTGATCGGGCGGGTGATGCCGCAGTTCCAGATCTACTTCGTCTCCTCGCCGCTGGCGGTGATCTTCGGCCTTTCGATCTTTGCCTTGAGCCTCGGGCTGGTCGGGATGGTCTGGGTGGGCCGCTACCGCGAGATGCTGGCCGTGTTCGCGGGCGGAGGCGGCTAGATGGCGGAAGAGAACGAAGCCTCCTCCAAGACAGAAGAGCCGACACCGAGGAAGCTAGAGGAGGCCCGGCGCAAGGGCGATGTCGCCAAGACCCAGGACCTGCCGCAACTGGCCAGCCTGGCCGGGGTGATGAGCGTGATCCTGATCGGGGGCGGCTGGCTGGCGCAGGACATGGCTGGGCGGCTGCTGCCGTTCATCGCGCGGCCGGACGCGATCGACGTCTCCGGGACCGGCGGCGTGGGGGTGGCCGAGGCGGCGATGATGGCCACCTTGCCGTCGCTGGCGGCGGTGATGGTCGCCGCCTGCCTGGCCGGGATCGGCGGCAACCTGATCCAGCACGGGCTGATCTTCACCGGCGAGAAGATGAAGCCTGACCTGAAAAAGGTCAGTCCCCTCGAGGGGTTCAAGCGGATCTTCGGGCCCGACGGCTGGATGCAGTTCCTCAAGAGCACCCTGAAGATCCTGGTGACCGGGGTGGTCGCCTGGATGGTGCTCAAGCCCCATGCGAGGGAGCTGCAGGCCCTGGCGGCGGCCGATCCGGCGGCGATGCTGCCGGCGACCATGGCCCTGGTGAAGGCGCTGGCGTTCTCGGTGATCGCCTTCCTCGGCGTGACCGCCCTGGCCGACTGGTTCTGGCAGAAGCACCGGTTCACCAAGCGGATGCGGATGAGCCGGGAAGAGCTGAAGGACGAGTTCAAGCAGACGGACGGCGACCCGCACGTGAAAGCCAAGCAACGGCAGATTCGCGCCGAGCGGTCGCGGCGGCGGATGATGCAGGCGGTCCCCGACGCGACCCTGGTGGTGATGAACCCGACCCACTACGCGGTGGCGCTGAAGTATGTGGCCGGGGAGACGGCCGCCCCCGAGTGCGTGGCCAAGGGGGTGGATGAGCTGGCGTTGCGGATTCGGGCCGTCGCGGAGGAGGCGGGGGTGCCGGTGATCGAGGACGCGCCGCTGGCGCGGGCCCTGTTCGCGACGACGGAGGTGGATCGGCAGATCCCGGAGGCCCACTACGAGGCGGTGGCGAAGATCATCGGGTTCGTGATGGGGCAGAAGGCGCAGCGGGCGCGGGGGCTGCGGTGAGGGGCCCCGGGTCGGCCCATCTCCCGGCAAGCGGGAGAGGGCCCACCCCCCGATTCGGGCCTGGTTCCATTAGCAGGTAAGCTGAATGACTGATTCGACGATCCCGTTGGCCAAGGACGCCATGCGCAAGGGCGAGATGAGCGGCAGGAAGGGTTTCCGGTTCGACCCGCTGGTGGCGTGGGCGGCGGTGATGTTCGTCGTCGCGGCCGGCTTCCTGGCCTTGCCGGCGCTGGCGCTGGACGGCGGTACGCGGGTCAGCCTGTTCCTGCTGATCGGCCTGGCCGGGATCGTCGGGCTGGGGCTGTTCGCCTTCCGCGCTTCGGTGGCGAGCGATCCGGAAGACAACCTCCCGCTGCTGGAATCCGTCATCGCGGCGCTGCCGGAGGCGGCGGCGATCGCCGGGCTCGACGGGCGGGTGATGGCGGCCAACGAAGGGTGGAAGGCGGACGTCGGGGCGTCCGGGCGGCTGCCGCGCAACGGCCAGGCGGCCGGGCTCTACGGGGCGTTCAATCGGGCCCGGCGCGGGCTGGCGGCCCATACGCCCCTGAAGCTGCGGGACGGGGAACGGGAGCTCACGGTGACCGGGGTGGCTCCAGGGCGGTTCCTGCTGCGGCTGGCGCCCCCCAGGGCCCTGACCTCGCCGCCGGCCGAGACGAGCCCCACGGCGCTTTCCATTCCCTCGGCGGTCGACGGCGGGCTCGACGCCCTGGCTTCGGCCTCGCCGTTCGGGGCGGCGCTGCTGGACGGGACGGACGTGTTCAGCGCCAGGATCGTGGAGGCCAACGCCGCGCTCGGAGAAATCACCGGCGGCAAGGCGACCCCCGGGCTGGTGTTCGGCGAACTGGTCCAGGAGGGCTCGCGGCTCGATGCCGGGCTGGGCGCCGCGGAGGGCAGGGCTGGACCTATCGAGGTGCGGCTGGCGCATGACGCCAGCCGGATCGGACATCTGTACCTGGCCCGATCGGGCGCGCGGCTGACGGCCTACCTGGTCGACGTCTCCGAGCAGAAGCAGATCGAGCTGCAGCTGGCCCAGGCCCAGAAGATGCAGGCCATCGGCCAGCTGGCCGGCGGGGTGGCGCACGACTTCAACAACCTGCTGACGGCGATTCAGCTGCGGCTGGACGAGCTGCTGCAGCGGCACCCCCTGGGCGATCCCTCCTACGAGGGGCTCAACGAGATCCGCCAGACCGGGGTGCGGGCCGCCGACCTGGTGCGCAAGCTGCTGGCGTTCAGCCGCAAGCAGACGGTGCAGCGCGAGGTGCTGGAGCTGGGCGAGCTGATCAGCGAGTTCGAGGTGCTGTTGCGCCGGCTGCTGCGCGAGGACGTCAAGCTGGTCACCGACTACGGCCGCAACCTGCCGCTGGTTCGGGCCGACAAGAGCCAGCTGGAGACGGCGGTGATGAACCTGGCCGTCAATGCCCGCGACGCGGTCCGGTCAGCCGGCAGCGGCGGCACCGTGCGCATCCGCACCGCCCGGGTGAGCTACGGCGAGGCCGCGGCCATGGGCTATGCGGGCGCTCCGGTCGGGGACATGGCGCTGATCGAGGTCGGGGACGACGGGCCCGGCATCCCCCCCGAGGTGGTCGGCAAGATCTTCGACCCCTTCTTCACCACCAAGCCGGTGGGCGAGGGGACCGGGCTCGGCCTGGCGACGGTCTATGGCATCGTCAAGCAGTCGGACGGCTGGATTCACGTCGAGAGCGAGCCCGGCCAGGGGGCGACCTTCCGCATCTTCCTGCCGGTGCACGTGCCGCCGCTGAACGCGCCGCCGCCTGTCGAGGCGGTGAAGCCGGTCCGGCCGGCGGCGCGCGACCTGTCGGGGGTCGGCCGGATCCTGTTCGTCGAGGACGAGGACGCGGTGCGCGGGGTGGCGGCGCGGCTGCTGCGGGCCCGCGGCTACGAGGTCATCGAGGCCTCCGACGGCGAGGAGGCCCTCGAGCTGGCCATCCAGCACGCAGGCACCATCGACCTGCTGATCAGCGACGTGATCATGCCGGGGATGGACGGGCCGACCCTGCTCAAGAAGGCCCGCGTGCACCTGGGCGACGCGCCGGTGATGTTCATCAGCGGCTACGCCGAGGCCGAGTTCAGCGACCTGCTGGAGGGGGAGGAGGGAGTCTCCTTCCTGCCCAAGCCGATCGACATCAAGACCCTGGCCGAGCGAGTGAAGCAGCAGATCGCGGCCTGAGCACGCCCACGCCGCCTGCCGGATGGCGCTTGTCGGACCCCCCAATCAGAGGTGGGCAGCCTGTGCGCGACTGCTAGGCTCCGGCCATGAAATCCCCGATCATCCTCCTTGCCGCCGGGCTCTGCCTGACCCTGGCCCAACCCGCTCCGGCGGCCCTCGCGCGTCAGCCAGGCAGCACGACCGCCGCCGCCGGCAAGTGCATGTGGGAGCAGCTTCCGCAGGCGGCGCGGGCGGCCGTCCTGTCCAAGGCGACGATCGACGGGGTCTTCGCCGAACTCAACGTGCAGATAACCGCCTTGGGCAATGGCGCGATGATCCAGGCGGGGCGGACCTGCGGCGTCGGCCCCGCGCAATTCCGCTCCGCGGGGAGCCGGGTTGCCGACTGGGCGGGGCGACTCTGGTCCGAGAAGCAGCTGGCCGGCCGGGCCAGTCCCCAGAAGCTGGATCAGGCCTACCGGGCCATGGCGGCGGCCGACAAGCAGGCGTTCCACGACAGCCTCGAGACCCCTGGCGGCCTGCAGCAATCCCCGGCCAAGGAGGCCCTCGACCGCTACCTGGGAAGCCTGGGGATCCGCCGGACCGAACAACCCGCCTACGTCGCCGCGGTCAACTACCTGATCTCCCGCCTCAACGACGAGAGGTGACGACAGCCGGCCACGCCCGCTCCGGCTTCTCGCGCTCGCCGCTCTGATCCGCGGTTTCCAGCCATGGAACCTGCTCTGGAGCCGGGCGCGATTTGATGGAATCAAACCGCGCTACTCCAGGTCCTTGTTGGTCGCGTTTGATCCGATTGCCGGTTCCCACTCATCGGAACGCGCTCTAGGCTCCGGCGATGAGCCTTTCCGCCCCCGTCTTCGCCGTCGCTCTCTGGCTGGCCTTCGCCGCCGCGCAGGCCCCGCCAGCTCCGATGCCGCCGATCGAGGCGGCGCGCCAGACCGCGCCGGCGGAGGCCGGCAAGTGCATGTGGGAGCAGTTTCCGCAGGAAGCGCGGACGGCGGTGCTGAACCACGCCACCCTTGAGGAGGTCTATGCCGAGCTGGCTGCCCGGGCGCAGGCGATGGGCAACGACGGGATCACGGCGGCAGGCCGCGCCTGCCGGCTCAGCGCGGGCCAGTTCAGGTCCGCCGGCTCGCGGGTCGCCGACTGGGTCGGCCGGGTCTGGGCCGAGAAGCAGCTCGCTGGCCGGCTCGGGGCGGTTCGGCTGGACCAGACCTTCAAGGGCATGGCTGCCGCGGACAAGCTGGCGCTCCGGAAGGCGTTCGCCACCCAGGGGGCCATCCACCAGTCGCCGGCCAAGGAGGCGTTTGACCGCTATCTGGCGGGGCTGGGTATCCGGCGGGAGGAGGCGGACGCCTTCGCCGCCGCCGCGGCCTATCTGATCACCCGGCTGAACGCCGAAGAGTAGCCAGGCGGCCGGCCTCGATCGGCCGGCGACGGGTGACGGGACGCAGGTGAGCGGGCGCCCCGTCGTCTCTGCCGCTCCAGAGGCCGTTTGGCTGGGAGGACCTTAGCCCACCCCTGCCTAGAAGGCTCCGCGACCGACTGGCGCGCGACCGGTTGGCGCGACGCTCACAGCAGCCAGCCGCGGCTGGTCGGCCCCCATTCCCTCGAGTGGGGACGATTTGCCGCGGACAAAGCGCCCGCGATGGCGCTGATGGCAGTGAAAAAAATTGGCACGAATTGAAAATTTCTGGCTGTATATCGGCTGGTCCCGCCCTACCAATGGGTCGGCGTGTTGGTGCAGCGCGGGGCGATTGCTTGTCGCGTTGAGTGTAGTGAGCGACGTCACAAGTGATAAACGCAACCGGTCAGCAAGGAATTCAACCGGAGGGCGATCCATCCGGCGCGAAATCCTCTGAATTCCTCGAGCAAAGCTTGGCTATCTCAACGTCAACTGCAGCGACGGCGCCCGACGCCGACATCGCCGGCCTGGCCGCGTCGATGATGACCCGCGAGGCCATCGACGTCATTCGCACCCATCCCCGTTTTGCCGAGGCGGCGCGGCGCACGGTCGATGGCTGGGCGCCGCGGCCGGGCGACGACTTGAGCAAGAGCCGGGCGCTGCAGGACGTCGGCCTGTTCGCCGCCGGCCTGTGGTGCATGCGGCTGGACGCCAGCCCCGCGGGGCTGACCCACTCCAGCCTGGCCGCGGCGATCGCCACCTGGGGGCTGACCAGCCGGGGGCGGGTGGGGCCGATGCTGGCCTATCTGCGCTTCCGGGGGATGATTCAGCTGGCGGCCTCGTCGGACCGGCGGGTGACTCGCTATGCCCCGACCCCACACCTGCGGACCCAGTTCGGCCTATGGTTCGAGCGCGAGCTGCAGGCCTGTTCGCTCGTGCTGCCGGAAGCAGGGATGGTGCTGGCGCGCTGGGGCGAGCCTGGCCTGCTCGACCGGCTGGTGACCGCCTACAGCACTATCCTGCTGGCCAGTCAGCAGCTCAGCCCGCCCGAACAGCCGAACCTCGACGTCTTCTCGCACCGGCGCGCCGGTCTGATCATCCTTGGCCAGATCCTGATGGCGGCGGACGATGGCCGGGGATTCCCCTCGGCCGGTCCGGTCCGCCTGGTGCTCAGCGATCTGGCGCGGCGCAGCGCCGCCTCGCGCGGCCAGGTTCAGGCCGTGCTGCGCGAGGGCGCCAAGGCCGGCTTCCTGCTGCGCGACGAGGACGGCCTGACCCTGCTGTCGGACGACCTGATCCGGCATGTCTGCGACTTCCTGCCGATGTACTGGATGGCGCTCGGCTGGGCGGCCCGCAAGGCGGTCGGCGGGGAGGCGTGCTAGAGGGCTGATCGCTTCTACCTGGTCCCAGGTGTGATGCGGGAACCGGTCGACGCTTCGAAACGCGCTCCGGAGCCGCATTACCGCGATTTAACGCCCCGCCGGTTGCCGCCGGAGGACGGGGAGCTTACCCCTGGCGCCCAAGCATGATCGGCGCCGCCTTGCGCGCCAGCTGGGGAGCTCACCATCATGATGAACCGCCGTGAACTGTTCGCTTCCGCCACCGCCGTGGCCGCCCTGGCGGCGCTGCCGCGGGCCGCTTCCGCCCAGGGCGCAGCCGCCCCGACGGGCGAGGCGGCCAAGATGTACGCCATGTTCGACCGGGCGATGGACGAGGCCATGCGCCGCTCGCCGGAGCTGCCGACCTACCTGGGCATCGACAATGGGGCGATGGCCTGGACAAAGGGGCTGCTCAGCGACGGGTCGGCCACGGCCCAGGCGGAGAACCGGGCCAACAACTCCAAGCAGCTGGCCGAGCTGCGCGCCATCGACCGCAAGCAGCTGACCGGCATGGACGCCGTCAACTACGACACCGTCGACTTCGTGCTGTCGGTGCAGGACGAGGGCAACAGGAAGTTCGCCTATAACAACGGCGGCTCGGGCGCGCCCTATGTGCTGAGCCAGCTGACCGGCAGCTACCAGCAGGTCCCCGATTTCCTCGACACCGCCCACAGCATCGAGACGGCCGACGACGCGGACGCCTACCTGTCGCGGATGGAGTGCTTCGGCCGCAACCTCGACCACGAGGCCGAGACCGGCCGCCGCGACGCCGCCATGGGCGTCATCCCGCCGGACTTCGTGCTGACCAAGACGATCACCCAGATGGAGTCGTTCCTGGCGACCAAGACCGCCGAGACCACCCTGGTGGCCTCCCTGGTCCGCAGGGTGGGCGAGAAGAACATCAAGGGTGACTACGCGCGGGTCGCCGCCGCCCTCTACGACGAAAAGGTGCGGCCGGCCCTTCAGCGCCAGCTGGAGCTGGTCAAGAGCTGGCAGCCCAAGGCCGTGCACGACGCGGGGGTCAAGCGACTGCCCAAGGGCGAGGAGTATTATGCGGTCAGCCTGAAGAACTACACGACCAGCGACATCACCCCCGACGAGGTGCACCAGACGGGCCTCGACCTGGTCAAGAGCCTGGGCGCCAAGGCCGACGTGCTGATGAAGAAGGCCGGCTACACCAAGGGCTCGGTCGGCGAGCGCTACGCGGCCATGGTCGCGGACCCCAAGCAGCACTGGCCCAACACCGACGAGGGCAAGGAAGCGCTGCTGGTCAGTCTGAACGAGCAGGTCAAGGCGATCATGCCCAAGCTGCCCCAGTACTTCGGCCAGCTGCCGAAGGCGGTGGTGGAGATCCGGCGGGTGCCCAAGGCCATCGAGGCCGGGGCGCCGGGCGGCTATTACAACTCGCCCTCGCTCGACGGGAAGCGGCCGGGCATCTACTGGATCAACCTGCGCGACAGCAAGGAACAGCCGAAGTTCCTGCTGCCGACCCTGACCTACCACGAGGCGATTCCGGGCCACCACCTGCAGCTGGCGCTGAACAACGAGGCCGGCGACCTGCCGCTGATCCGCAAGGTGATCGGCTTCTCGGGCTACAGCGAGGGCTGGGCCCTCTACGCCGAGGAGCTGGCCGTCGAGATGGGCATGTACAAGGGCGACCCGGTCGGGGAGGTGGGGATGATCCACGACGCCATGTTCCGGGCCGTGCGCCTGGTGGTCGACAGCGGCATGCACTCCAAGGGCTGGAGCCGCGAGCAGGCGGTCAAGTACATGGTCGACAACATCGGCGACCAGGAGAGCGCGGCGATCACCGAGATCGAGCGCTACTGCGTCTGGCCGGGCCAGGCCTGCAGCTACATGGTGGGCAAGATCACCTTCCTGGAGCAGCGGGCGCGGGCGCGGAAGGCGCTGGGTCGCAAGTTCGACATCCGCAAGTTCCACGACGCCGTGCTGCTATCCGGCGGCACCCCGCTCAAGGTGCTGGAGAACGTGGTCGGGGACTATATCGCCCGCACGAAGGGCTAGTCGCAGGCCGCCGTCGAGCCCTCGTCGAGATCGACCCGCAGGCAGACCTGCCGGCCGGTCTCGCAGTCGGCGACCAGCAGGGTGACTTCTCCGGACTCGTCCGCGGGCGGATGCCAGCGGTCGACGAAGGCGAGGGCGGCGTCCTCGTAGCTGACGCCCTCCACGGTGTGGGTGGCGTCCCGGCCGTGGTGGGCGGGATGGACGGCGTAACGGCGGGTCTCGAGCTGCATGGGCGTCTCCTGGCCCCCTCAACGCCTGAGCGCGGAAATGGATTCCTACTTCCGCCGGGCGGTCAGCGGGTCCGGCCTGGGCGGCGGCTTCCAGCCGGCGGGCCGCTTGGGGACCTCGTCGCTCGTGCCGAGGCCCATGGCGCCCGCGCGCTGGGGCCGCAGGTAGGAGGCCTGGCCGTCCTTCAGCGCCCGCAGCCTGTCGCGCAGGAGGTCGGCGCGCTCATGGTCGCCGCTCGCGGCGGCGCGGTTCATCTCAGCCTCGAGCGTCGCCAGCAGGTCGCGCGTGGCGGTCATGCGGTCTCTCCGTTGGAACACCCTCCGGTCGGAGGGCGGGGACGGGCTCAGGCCGCGGCGGCCGAGCCCGATCCTTCCACCGTTTCGCGAAGGGAAAGGTTCCATCGAGGGTGATCTTTGCGAGCGGCGACCGCGCGTCGGGGCGGCGCTCCCGCGCTGGATCCGACATCCGGCTCCCACGCGCCGGAACGCGGTCTAGCGCCAGTCCTCGCTGGCGCCCTTGCGGCGGGCCGGCATGGCGGCGTGGCGGACCGGGGCCTCGGGGGTGTCGGCCGGGCGGCCGAACCACCAGCCCTGGGCGAGGTCGATGCCGGCGGCGCGGGCGGCGTCCTCCGCCTCCCGGGTCTCGACCATCTCGGCGACGGTGCGGACCTTGAGGTCGGCGCAGAGGGTGACCAGGTGGCGGACCAGGGCGGCGTCGCGGCCGCCGCCGGCCAGGTCGCGCACATAGCGGCCGTCGATCTTCACGATGTCGACCGTGAGGTTCTGCAGGTAGGCGAGGGAGGCCGCGCCGGACCCGAAGTCATCGAGGCAGACCAGGGAGCCGGCCTCGCGCAGGGCCTGGATGTGGCGGTTGGCCAGGGCCAGGTCGTCGATGGCGGCGCTTTCGGTGATTTCGAAGATCAATCGGGTGCTGAGGTCGGGCGTGGCGGCGATCAGCCGCTGCAGGCCCTCCACGAAGGGGGAGGAGCCGATGCTGCGTCCGGAGACGTTGACGGCCAGCCTGAGGTCGCCGGTGCGGTCGGCGCGCAGGCGGCGGATGGCCTGTTCGATGACCGCCCGGTCGAGTTCCTCGATCAGGTCGAACTCCTCGGCCATACGGACCATGGCGAAGGGGCTGGCGTTGTCCTCGAAGCGGACCAGCGCCTCGTGGTGGTGCAGGCCCCCGTCCGACATCCGGACCACCGGCTGGAAGGCCAGGGTGAAGCGGCGCTGGCTGACGGCGGCGCCGAGCTCGCCGGCCCGGGCCAGGGTGCGGCGGACCGAGCGGTTCATCGCCTCGGCCATCGACTGGGGCGGCTGATCGGTCAGGCCCTCGGCGATGAAGTCGTCCAGGGCGTAGCGCATGGCGCGGCCCAGGCGCGAGGGCGAGGAGACGTCGAGCGGAGCGGCATGGGCCTGGACATTGACCTCGGCGCCGGCGGCCGCCAGGGCGCGCGTCAGGCAGCGGGCCATGAGGGCGGCCGGGGCGCCGGCCTCGCGGACCAGGGCGAAGCGCTCCCCGCCCAGGCGGGCGGCGGCGCCAAGGGCTCCGATCTCGCTGCGAAGGGCGCCGCCGACCTCGGCGTCGAGGGCCTCGGCGGCCTTGGGGGCCAGGGCTGCGCGGGTGGCGGCGAGGCCGCTGAGCTCGACCATGGCCAGTTCCAGTTCGCGCCCGGTGGCGCGGGCGGCCTCGCCCAGACCCCTGGCCAGGCCTTCGAAGCCCTCGCGGCGGTGCAGGCCATCGCCGGGCGGACGGACCGGGACAGGACCACGGGTGATGGCGCAGGACAGGCGTCCCCCGTTGCCCGGCAGGCTGCGAAGGGTGAGGGCGGCGCCATGCTCCCCCACGCGGGCCAGGCGGACGGCGACCGGGCCGCGGCGCTGTCCCTCCTCGATGGAGGCAAGCAGGGCGCGGACCAGGGGCCGGTCGGTCTCGTGGATCAGGGCCAGGATGCCGGTTCCGGGCAGGGCGACCTCGGCCGCGCCGAGCACGGCCTGGGTGGCGCCGACCGCCTCGAGGATCGTCCCGCCGCGGTCGAGCTCCAGCAGCAGGTCGCCGGCGGTGAAGGCGAAGCCGAGCAGGGTGCGGGAGGAGGTGGGCAAGGCGGCGGGCTCCGGGGAGGCCTCCTTGCTAGCGGCCGAGACTTAAGGGCAGGTTGTCGCGCCCGTGGCAAGCTGTCGCAAGGAGGCGAGCAGGGCGCGGGACGCCCCGACCGGGCCGTTCGCCGCCTCCTTCACAGGAATGTTCGCCTTCCCGGAAGAGAACATATTGCGAACGAGAACAAACCGTGTACTACTGTCTTCGACGCGTCGGGCGGGCCGGCGAGAATCGTGGGACAAGGTGGACTCGGCATGGCTAGTCAGGCGGCATTGAAGTTGGTGGGTAAAGACGACGGAGACAAGCAGCGCGCTCTGGAAGCGGCGCTGAGCCAGATCGACCGGGCGTTCGGCAAGGGCTCGGTGATGAAGCTGGGCGACAAGGGCAAGATCGTCGAGATCGAGTCGGTGTCGACCGGGTCGCTGGGCCTGGACATGGCGCTTGGCATCGGGGGGCTGCCCAAGGGGCGGATCGTCGAGATCTACGGTCCGGAAAGCTCGGGCAAGACCACGCTTGCGCTGCATGTGGTGGCCGAGGTCCAGAAGGCTGGCGGCACCGCCGCCTTCGTCGACGCCGAGCATGCGCTCGACCCGTCCTACGCCCACAAGCTGGGGGTCAACCTCGACGACCTGCTGGTCTCCCAGCCGGACACCGGCGAACAGGCCCTGGAGATCACCGACACCCTGGTGCGGTCCAACGCCGTCGACATCATTGTCATCGACTCCGTCGCGGCGCTCACGCCGCGGGCCGAGATCGAGGGGGAGATGGGCGACAGCCTTCCGGGCCTGCAGGCCCGTCTGATGAGCCAGGCGCTGCGCAAGCTGACCGGCTCGATCAGCAAGGCCAAGACCCTGGTCATCTTCATCAACCAGATCCGCATGAAGATCGGGGTGATGTACGGCAGCCCCGAGACCACGACCGGCGGCAACGCCCTGAAGTTCTACGCCTCGGTGCGCCTCGACATCCGCCGCACCGGCTCGGTCAAGGTGCGCGACGAGATCATCGGCAACAACGTCCGGGTCAAGGTGGTCAAGAACAAGGTGGCCCCGCCGTTCCGCGAGGTCGAGTTCGACATCATGTACGGCCAGGGCATCTCCAAGCTGGGCGAGATCATCGACCTTGGCGTCAAGGCCGGCGTCATCGAGAAGTCCGGCTCCTGGTTCAGTTACAAGGACCAGCGCATCGGCCAGGGCCGCGACAACGTCCGGGAGTTCCTGAAAGCCAATCCCGACCTCGCCAACGAGATCGAGCAGGCCGTGCGCGGCAACGCCAACGTCATCGAGGAAGAGCTCCTCGTCGGCGGGCCGGACGGTTCCGAGGACGAATAGGTTACGCGGGCTCGCCGTTCGCGCGGCCGGTTCTCCGCCAACCCAGAACCGGCCACTGCGCGACCCCGCGCGGCGGGCATCGCCAAGGGAAGGACGCTCAGCCGCCAAGGCCGGGCGTCCTTTTCCTTTGAGGGAAGGGGGCGGGTTGGGTAAGGAACCGGCTCCCGATAATGAGCGGCGACTTTAGAATT
>DASPLD010000362.1:0-7684 GCA_035627755.1 Caulobacter sp.
AGCCCTTGTCGGCCAGTTCGCCCGAGACGCCGTCGAAGAACGGGTCGTGGAGCTTGGGATCGTAGCCCTCGACGGTGGAACGGCCAGCGGCGCCGGCAGGAACGATCACTCCCATTCCAGGGCTCCCTTCTTCCATTCGTAGATGAAGCCGACGGTGAGCACGCCCAGGAAGATCATCATCGACCAGAAGGCGAACTGCGACTGCGCCGGCGGCAGGTTCATCAGGCTGACCGCCCAGGGGAACAGGAACGCCACTTCCAGGTCGAAGATGATGAACAGGATCGACACTAGGTAGAACCGGACGTCGAACTTCATCCGCGCATCGTCGAAGGCGTTGAACCCGCACTCGTAGGCGGAGACCTTCTCCGGATCGGGGGCGGTCGGCGCCAGGATGGCCGCGCCGAACATGAAGACGAGGCCGATCACCGCCGCGAGCCCGATGAAGATCAGGATGGGGAGATACTCGAGAAGGAAGGCGTCCATGGGTTTCCCGGGGAGGAGTCGCGCGCGTTGTAGACCAATGGCGATGGGGGTTCAAAGGGGATTGCGGCCCAAGCGCCGCTTGCCCTCCTTTCGCCGCCGTGCGGATATCGCCGTATGACGAAACGTCCCCTGGCCCTGCGATTCCTCGACGGTGTCGAGCGCGTGGGCGACAAGCTGCCCGACCCGGTGTTCATCTTCGTCTGGCTGATCCTCGGCCTGACCATCGCCAGCGTGCTGGCCGCCAATGCCGGGCTGTCGGTGGTCAACCCCGCCACGGGCGAGACGATGGTCGCCGAGAGCCTGGTCAGCGCCGAGAACCTGCGCCAGCTGATCATCGACATGCCCAGGACCCTGACCAGCTTCCCGCCGCTGGGGCTGGTGCTGCTGGTGATGCTGGGCGCGGGGGTCGCCGAGCGCGTCGGCCTGCTGTCGGCCGCCATCCGGGGCCTGGTCCGCCACACCCCCAAGCGGCTGCTGGCGCCGGTGGTCATCCTGCTCGGCCTGCTCAGCAACCATGCGACCGACAGCGGCTTCGTGATCCTCATCCCCCTGGCCGGCGTCGCCTTCGCCTCGGCGGGGCGCCATCCCGTCGCGGGCATGGCCTGCGCCTTCTCGGCCTGCGTCGGGGCCTTCGCCGGCAACCCGACGCCCAGCCAGTTCGACGCCCTGATCCTCGGCTTCACGGAGCCCGCGGTGCACATCCTGGAGCCGGGCTGGCGGGTCAACCTGGTCGGCAACTGGTGGTTCACCGCCGCCGGGGCGGCCCTGTTCGTGCCGATCGGCTGGTGGGTCACCGAGGCCATCGTCGAGCCCAGGCTCGGCCCCTGGATCCCCCCGGAAGACCACCGTCCCTCCGACCTGCCGCTGGCCCCGGAGGAGCGCCGGGGCCTGTGGTTCGCGGGCGGCGCCATCCTGGGCGTGGCCGCCCTCTGGGCCTTCCTGACCTGGTCCCCGGCCGGCCCGCTGCTCGACCGCACCGCCGAGGGCCTTGGCCAGTTGACCCCCTTCTTCCGCTCGCTGGTCGCCGGCTTCTTCCTGCTGTTCCTGCTGGCCGGGGTGGCCTTCGGGGTCAGCGTCGGGGTGATCAAGTCGCACCGCGACGTTGTGCGGCTGGCCGCCGAGTCGATGATCTCGATGGCTCCCTACATCGTGCTGGCCTTCGCCGCGGCCCACTTCATCGCCATGTTCAACTGGTCCAACCTCGGGGCCATCCTGGCCATCAACGGGGCCCAGGCGCTGAAGGCCACCGGCGTGCCCCTGGTCTTCCTGCTGCTCGGCGTCGTGGTCCTGACCGCCTTCCTCGACCTGTTCATCGGCTCGGCCTCCGCCAAATGGGCGGCGCTCGCGGTGGTGCTGGTGCCGATGTTCATGCAGCTGGGGATCTCGCCGGAGATGACCACCGCCGCCTACAGGATGGGCGATTCGACGGTCAACATGGCCAGTCCCCTGATGCCCTACTTCCCCCTGGTCCTGGCCTTCGCCCAGCGATGGGTCCCGACGCTGGGGGTCGGCGGGCTGATGAGTTCGGTGCTGCCGTTCAGCTTCGCCTTCATGGCCATCGCCCTGTCGCTGACCGGCTTCTGGGCGCTGATGGAATGGCCTACCGGACCCGGGGCGCCGTTCCACTATTCGCCCCCGGCGACCCCCTCACCGGGACTTTAGCCAAACCGCTCCCACCGCGCTTGACAGGAGGGGGGCATCCCCCTATTCCGCACGCCTCGCGCCGCTGCGAAGCGATACGCGGATGTAGCTCAGTTGGTTAGAGCGCCGGCCTGTCACGCCGGAGGTCGCGGGTTCGAGCCCCGTCATTCGCGCCACTCCCCTGCAAGTGCGGCCAATCCCTCAGCCTAGTCCTTCACGGCGAAGAGAAACCGGGCGTAGCCGATTTCGGCCGCGTTCTTGGTCAGCTCGATGTTGACCCACGCCGCCACATCGCCGAACGGCCGATCCCGGAATGGCCAACGGGTCCGCTCAGCCGAAGCCCACGCCTCGACCTCCAGGTCGTTCAGCGCCCCCAGCCAGCGGTCCTTCAGGGCCCCGATCCAGCTCCGCACACCCTCGACATCCCCCGGCCAGGTCACCGCCTCCGGCTCCAGGCTGCCCGGGCCGAAAGACCGGTCCAGCACCATCGACCACCAGAACCCGATATGCCAGGTCACCCAGCCGATGCTCGGCGGACCGATTTCGTAGCCCTCGCTGGTGGGCCAGTCCGCCCGCCAGGCGCCGTCCTCGCCCCGATGGACATGCAGCCCTACCGCTGCCGGCCGCCATAGGCATTCCTCGGTGGTCAGCGTCGCAAGGTGGTAGTCGGCCAGCGCCCAGGCGGTCTCGAACTGCCGCAGCACCGCGGCCCGGGCGTTCATTTGCCATCCTCGCTCTTCTTCAACCGCCCCCGCTTCGCCAGCCCCTCGCGCACCAGCACCTCCAGCTGGGCATTGACGCTGCGCAGTTCGTCGGCCGCGAGGCGCTCGACCGCTTCGAGCACCTCGGGCTTCACCCTCAGCAGGAACGCGCGCTTGCCCGGGCTGGCCATGAGATCAGCCGTAGAGGGTGCCGGTGTTGACCACGGGCTGGGCCTCCCGGTCGGCGCAGAGCACCACCAGCAGGTTCGAGACCATCGCCGCCTTGCGCTCCTCGTCCAGCTCGACCACGCCGCGCTCGCTGAGTTGCGCCAGGGCGCTCTCGACCATCGACACCGCGCCCGCCACGATCAGCGCCCGGGCGGCCAGCACCGCATGGGCCTGTTGGCGCTTCAGCATCGCCCCGGCGATCTCCGGCGCATAGGCCAGGTGCATCAGATGGCACTCGTCGATGACGATGCCGGCCACCGCCACCCGCTGCTGCAGGTCGACCTTCAGCCGCTCGCTGACCACCTCGGCGTCGGCCCGCAGGGTCGGCTCGTCGTCCTCGGCGTGGTCGTAGGCATAGTGGCGGGCCACCTCGCGCAGGGCCGTCTCGATCTGGATGTTGATGAAGGCCTGGTAGTCGTCGACATCGAACAGCGCCTGGGCCGAATCAGCCACCCGCCAGACCACGTTGGCGGCGATCTCGATCGGATTGCCGCCCTTGTCGTTGACCTTCAGCATCTCGCTGGTGACGTTGCGCACCCGCATGCTGATCTTCTTGCGCCCGTACCAGGGCAGCACCCAGCGCAGCCCGGTGTTGCGGTCGGTGCCCTTGTAGTTGCCGAACAGGGTGATGGCCGAGCCCTCGTTCGGCTGCAGCATGTAGAAGCCGGCCAGCGCCAACGAGGCCAGGACGATGGCGCCGATGCCGAGGATGCCCCGGATCGGGTTCTCCTCGATGCCGACGATCTGCCACACCCCGAGGCCCAGCAACGCCAGCGTCACGAGCAGCACCAGGATCCCGTTGATCCCGCCGCCTTCCCGCTCGACCGTCTGGTTGATTGCCCGATGTTCAGCCATGTCACCCTCCTGAAACCGATATGAAAGTGATATCACTTTTGGGAGGGTGCGCAAGTGTCCGTCGTCCCGGCTCTTCGCTTCGCTGCAGCCGGGATGACGGCTTGAATAGCTCCGGCCCTAAAGCCCGAGCACCAGCTTGGCCATGATGTTCCGCTGGATCTCGTTCGACCCTGCGTAGATCGACGCCTTCCGGTAATTGAAGTAGGCGCCCGCCGCCGGCGCCGCGTAGTCGGGTCCCGGCCGGAACTCATTGCCGCCGCCGAAGGCCGGCGTGTAGGGCGCGCCGTAGTGGCCCACCGCCTCCAGCACCAGCTCGGTGATCGCCTGCTGCGCCTCGCTGCCGGCGCACTTCAGCATCGAGGAGGCCGGGCCGACCGGCTGGCCGGACCCCATGCCGGCGAAGATCCGCAGCTCGGCCGCGTTCAGCGCCTCCACCCGGATCTCCAGCTCGGCGATCTTGCGCCGGAAGTCGTGGTCCTCGATCAGCGCGCGGCCGTCGTCAGCCATCTCCGCCGAGGCGATCCGGCGGACCTTCTTCAGGCTGTTCATCAGCCCCGGCGCATAGGCGTTCCCGCGCTCGAACTCGAGCAGGTACTTGGCGTAGGTCCAGCCCTTGCCTTCCTCGCCGATGCGGTTGGCCACCGGCACGCGGACGTCGGTGAAGAAGACCTGGTTGATCTCCTGCTGGCCGTCGACCGGCTGGTCGAGGGTGGGCAGCGGCTTGATCTCGATCCCGGGCGTGTCCATCCGCAGCAGCAGGAAGCTGATCCCGTTCTGCGGCTTGGCCTCCTGGCTGGTGCGCACCAGGCAGAACATCCAGTCGGCCCACTGGGCATGGGTCGTCCAGATCTTCGACCCGTTCAGCACATAGTCGTCCCCGTCCCGGTCGGCCCGCATCTGCAGGCTGGCCAGGTCCGAACCGGAGCCCGGCTCGGAATAGCCCTGGCACCACCAGATGTCGCTCGCCAGGATCGGCGGCAGGTGCTGCTTCTTCTGCTCCTCGGTGCCGAACGCCAGGATCACCGGCGCCACCATCTTCAGCCCCATGGGCGAGGAGGTCGGAACCCCGGCCAGGCTCATCTCCATGTTGAAGATGTAGCGTTGCGAGGCGTTGAACCCCGCCCCGCCCCACTCGACGGGCCAGTCCGGCGCCGCCCAGCCGCGCGCCGCCAGCTTCTTCTGCCAGGCCACCTGGCCGGCCTTGTCCAGGTAGCCGTTCTTCGACTGGGCCAGCTGCTTCTTGAGGCCCTCGTCGTAGTTGGCCGCGATCCAGTCGCGGACCTCCCTCTGGAAGGCCCGGTCGGCGTCTGAGAAGGCCAGGTCCATGGGGCTACTCGACCGCGTCGAGGTATTCGATTTCCGGCGCCGCGGCCATGGTCGGCCCCATCGCCCGGCCGCCGGCCTTGAAATAGTCGGTGCCGCCATGGTGCTTCAGGGCGTCGGCGTCCGTGTAGAGTTCCAGCACCTTGTAGACGCCAGGCTCGGTCCGGCTCTTGGTCAGCTGGTAGACCAGACACCCCGGCTCGTTGGCCTTTACCTGGGCCGCCATGTCGAGAAAGATCTTCTCGAACTCGGCCGCCTTGGCCTCCTGCACGAACAGTTTCGCCACCACCCCGATCATCGCATCTCTCCCAAACGGTTGTTTGAAGCGACCATGGCTCGGAGGCGATTGCCGCGCAAGCATGACGTCGCGAAACCGCCTGCCCCCTTCACGGGATGGACGTGCGGCGCAGCCGCCAGCGTGGGGAAGTGGGGTTCGAGCTCAGAGGGTGGAGCCGTTTTCGACGATCCACCCGTCACACTCAGCGTGACGCCCTGCCCATGAAGGGGAGGCGGCGCGACAGGGAAACTAGCGCCGCTCGTTCCAGCCGTAGGCAACCCAGTGGTGCCCGCCGACCTTCTGCGCTTCGATGATTCCATCGTCGGCGGCCCGCGCCCGGGCCTTGCGCCCGGCCCGGCCGGCCAGGGCCGCCAGCGCCAGGGTCGCGCTGGTCATAATCGCCAGGATGACCACCGCGGTCGCCGCGAACACCATCAGCACCGAGCCGATGACCACCGCCGCAGCGGTGGCAAGCGCCCCGCCGATCCAGGCCAGGCCCTTCAGACTGCTCCGCGTCGCGCCCCCGCCGTTGGTCGCCATCATCGTAAGTCTCCCGGGGGCAAGATGCGCCCCGTGTCCCTAATAATTTGGCCGCCGGCCGTGAACGTCAACCAAATGCACCGTTCAGGCGGCAATTTTTAGGCTTGTGGTGAATCAAGCCGCGCCGGCCAGCCGCAGTTCCCGGCGCTCGGCCATGGCTGTGTCGAAGGCGGCGTTGATCGCCGCCGCCTTGGCCTCCGCCACCGCGATGAATTCCTCCGGCAGGCCGCGGGCCCGGGCGCGGTCCGGGTGGGCGCTCGACAGCTGCCGCCGCCATTCGGCCCGCAGTTCCTCGTCCGTGGCGTCGGGCAGCACCCCCAGGATCACATAGGGATCGTCCGCCCCCGCCCCGAGGTGCGTCGCCTTCAACCGACGAAGCGTCAGCCGCGACAGCCCGAACAGGTCCGACACCCGCTCCAGGTAGTCGAGCTCGCCCTGCGTCACCGCCCCGTCGGAGCCGGCGATGTGGAACAGTCCGTCGAGCACGTCTTCCAGCAGCTGCGGGCATCCCCGATACCGCTTGGCCAGCCGCCGGGCATAGCTCTCGAACCCCAGCGAGGTCTGCCGCGCCAGGTCGTACAGCCGCCGCACGTTCCGCTCGCTGGCTTCGTCCGGCTGGAAGACGGTGGCGAAGGCGTCATATTCGGAGTTGTCGGCCCGCCCGTCGGTCTTGGCCAGCTTGGCCCCAAGCGCCGTCACCGCCGTCGAGAACGCGGGGTCCTCGCCGGGCAGCCCCGCGGGGCAGTCGGGACATTCGGCTTCGTCCACGCGGTTCGCGGCGAGCCTTGCAATGTTGCGCCAAAAGGTCATGGGAAGGAGATCACAGGATACGATGATGGCGGCTGCATGACAACGACGCTGGGGAACGCCGTTCGTGAAGGTTTTGTCACGGTTAAGCACACGTTCCGAAACTCCGCCGATCCCGGCGACCCGAGATGACAGAGACTGGTCTCACGCATCCTGGCGTCCGGAGCCATCTGGTCACGTTTCTGGAGGAACTGGCTCACCCCGACCCACGCCCGTTGTGGGCGGCTCAGACTGCGGCAGGCTTCGTCAGCGACCTGGATCAGGTCTATCATTTCTTCTTTGACGACCATGACCTGGACGACCGCGATATCGGACGTGTGCTGCTCGATGTTGCCGAGGTCGAAGCCATTGCAGGGCTGAAGGCTGCTCTTGAAGCGCTCCTTGAGCTGCTACCCAAGGGGTCCGACGACCAATATGTGGAACATGTCCGGTGGCCTGAGGTAACCCGGGCCGCGAGACATGCCCTCGAGATCCTGGAACGCCGATGAGTGACTCCGCGACCCGCTGGTCCTTCTGGATCGACCGCGGCGGCACCTTCACCGACGTGGTGGCCCGCGCCCCTGACGGGTCCGAGCGCACTCTCAAGCTCCTCTCCCAATCGCCTGCCTATCCTGACGCCGCCGTCGAGGCCATGCGCCGGCTGCTCGGCGCCGCCCCCGGCGAGCCCTTCCCCGCCGACCGCGTCGAAGCCATCAAGATGGGCACCACCGTCGCGACCAACGCCCTGCTCGAACGCAAGGGCGCCCCGACCCTGCTGGTCACCACAAGGGGCTTCGCAGACGCCCTGGTGATCGGCGACCAGTCCCGCCCTCATCTCTTCGCCCTAGAT
>DASPLD010000363.1:0-19726 GCA_035627755.1 Caulobacter sp.
GGGGGGACATGGAAGAGTGAGGAAACCCGAGAGTCGTATCTCCGGCAGGTCCCGCCACGGACGCCAGCATTCCGCTGGATGTCTGCTGTCGGAGAATAACCATGAACGGTTCTCGTTCTACCCACTCCCGGCGGTGGCGTAACATTTGGAGGCTTTTGAAACAGGGTTGGTTTATCCGCCTTGTCTTCACCGTCATCCAGATCATGGCGAAGATCTTCTTTTCCTAGGTCTTACTCCACCACCTTGCTCTTCTAAATGTCTCGCAGGATGTAAATGATAAATCGGGCTTTGAAGCTTCTTAGAACATTTAATGATCTGTCTCAGAAGGATTTGGCAGACCATTTGGGTCTGTCTTATTCTTATGTTTCAGAGCTTGAGTCGGGAAAAAAGCAGCCAACCGTCGAAGTTGTGCGCAAGTACGGCGAATATTTTCGGCTGCGGCCTTCAGCAATTCTATTCTTCTCGGAAGAAATAGAGGGTGAGGAGCGTCGTGGCGGCAAGGCGTTAGTTGCGCGGGCCGCGCTAAACATTTTGGAAAAGATAGAGGAGTGGGGTGGTGACGGGAAAAATCCCCCGTAGGTATCCGCTAGATCAATCACCCATCTTCAGAGTTCGGGGAAAGGGTGTGCTCGCGAACCTTTTGCACGTGGGCCCAAAGGCCCTTGATGCATTCGCCGCCGGAGACCCTGCCCACTACGATGAATTTGATATTGAGGGCTCTCGTCCTGGGAAGGTCCGGCACATTGAGGCCCCACGTGAAGATCTAAAGGTTACCCAACGTCGCCTCAGCCAGTTGTTGATGCGAATTGAACCGCCAGACTTCCTATTTTGCCCCGTCAAAAGGCGGGACTTTCTTTCAAATGCTGCGCGGCATGTCGGGGCAAGGATCGTCTGGACGATCGATGTAAAGTCATATTTTGAAAGAACCGAAAGTTGGAAGGTTGAACAGTTTTTTCTAAAACAAATGCAGTGCTTGCCAGACTTGGCGGCGATACTCCGTAAGTTGACCACTTTTAATGGTCATTTACCGACGGGTAGCCCCGCGAGCCCAATCTTAGCCTATTTCGCTAACATGGAAATGTGGCTAGAAATCGAGGGAATCTGCTTAGCGCATGGTTGCGTGATTTCAGTATATATGGATGACCTAACCGTTTCAGGTAGTTCGGTGCCTTGGTCATTACGGGCGGCCGTAAAGAAGGCGCTTAAGAGGAATGGCTTCGTCGGTCATAAAGAAGAAACCTTCAAAGGTGTGCCAGCCCGCATAACGGGAGGGGTTGCGCGTGCTGCGGATCTCGATCTGCCCAATGCGTTCTATCGCCGCCGCCGAGAGAAGTTGGAGCAGGCGAGACTTGAGGGCGACGATTCCTCCAAAGCCCTAAGCGCTCTTCGTGGGATGGGCTCTCTAAAGAAGCTGATGCTTCAGCGCCGGAAGGCGGCAGCGCTGTCGCTCGCGTAGCGAGATTATTCGTTTGGCGGAACTCCAGTTAAGCGGCCAACTTCGGCATGTGACCACCCCCGCCCCACCCAACTCCCCCTGGCGTGACGACGAACTCGACCTCATCGTCGCCGAGTACTTCGCCATGCTCGCCCTGGAGCAGTCGGGCGCGCCCTACGTCAAAGCCCGCCACACCGAGCGCCTGATGGCCCTGACCGGCCGCTCGCACCGCTCCGTCGAGTTCAAGTTCATGAACCTCTCGGCGGTGCTGGAGCTGGAGCTGGCCCTGCCGCGCATCCGCGGCTACCGCCCGATGGCCAATTACCAGGCCGCCATCTTCCCAGCCATTGAGCGCTATCTGACCGCCAACCCCGCCGTGCTCGCCGCCGCCCAGGCCCCGGCCGCCCCCCACTGGCCGCTGGCGGCGGAAGGCCCCGTTCTGTTCGTCGAGCCCCCGCCCCCCCTGCTGGTCAAGCCCGCCAAGCCCCGCCCCGAAGGCCTGGAGCGGCTGGTCCGCAAGTTCGACCCCGTGGAGCGCGACTTCCGCAACCGCGCCCTCGGCCGGGCCGGGGAGGAGCTGGTGCTGAACGCCGAGCGCCGCCGGCTGGCGGGCGAGGGCGCCCATCGGCTCGCCGACCAGGTGCGCTGGGTCGCCGATCTCGACGGTGACGGCGCGTGTTACGACATCCTCTCGTTCGAGCCGGACGGCCGCCGCCGGCTGATCGAGGTCAAGACCACCACCGGCGTCGCCACCACCCCCTTCTTTCTGACCCGCAACGAAGAGGCGGTCGCGCGGGAGAAAGCCGATGAGTTCCGTCTGGCGCGGGTCTATGATTTCGCCCGCGCCCCGCGCATGTTCGAACTGACCCCGCCGCTGACCGATCACGTCCGGCTGGAGACCGAAACCTGGAGGGCGGGGTTTCGCTGAGCAGGCAGGCCGGGCGCGCGCGAGGGGGAAGATCGAATGGAGCTCACTGTCATCAACGACCCGCCGCCGCTGGCCTTCCTCATAGGCCTCACCGCGGTCGGCGTTCTGGTGGTGCTCTACGCGGTCCTGACGGCCCTGCTGATGGCCCAGGTCCACAAGGTCCCTGGCGGCATGGGCCTGCCCCGCCGGATCCGCTGGGGGATCTGGCAGTCCGAGAATCGCGGGGTCACCGTCGGCCAGCTGATCTGGCGGGCCCAGTTCGACCCGAAGCGCTATCCGGCGACGGCTGCCCTGCAGACCACGCTCCGGGTCATCCAAATCATGGTCCTGCTGCTATTCCTCGCCTTCATGGCCTGGCAGGGCTACCTGCTCTACCGGGAGCAGGTGGGATAGCCCCCGCCCGCTACCGCCCCGCCCCCTCCGGCTGCGCCCCCGCCACCGCCAGCAGAGGCCCCCGCCACCGCCTGGGCCGGCGGCGCGTCGTAGTTGCCGGCCACGGCGTAGGACCAGCCGGTTTCCCAGATGATCATCGCATCGGCGTTGACGCCGGAGTTGAGGCCGCCGCCGCTGTGGCCGATGGCGCGGCGGCCGCCGATGGGGATGACGGAAGAGCCCTTGCCGTAGCGGGGCAGGCTGTTCGGCTCCGGGGTCAGCAGCGCCTCGGCCAGCGGCGGCGCCAGCAGCCGCCCGTCCCGCAGGGCGTTGAGGAAGGCGGTCAGGTCGGCGACCGTCGAACAGGCCCCGCCGGAGGGCCGGCGCGCGATGATGGGCGCCCTGGTGACTTGCGCCCGGCGACCGCGGCTGCGACGCCCAGCCGTAGCCGTCAGCTCGGGCGCAGCTTGTCCTTGAGCTCCTCGCGGCGCGCGTTGTCGTAGCTCTCGGGGTGTTCGTACTGTTCCCGGGTGGCCTGTTCGGTCACCGCGTCGTTGGCCTTGTTGCGCGTGTAGTACTTCCAGAGCCCGTAGGCGAGGGCCAGGCCGAGCACGACCCAGCCGATATGGAAGAGCATTTCCCAGGCGAGCATGGGGGCCTCCTTTCCGGTTCACCGAATCGAACCGCTGGGGGAGGGGAGGGTTCCGTTCAGGCGCCCGGCCGCGAGTAGTCGACCAGGGCCGGGCCGAACACCGCGGCGACGGCGGCCGGGCGCCGGTCGCTGATGTCCTCGTCCTCGTGCTCGTCGATCTCCTCGGGGTATTTCAGTTCGACCCGGAAGGCGTCGTTCTCGATGACATAGGCCAGCGTCGCCCACTCGCCCTTGGGGTCGAGCTGGCGGGCGGCGTCCCAGTAGGCCTCGATCACCGCCTCCAGCATCGGCGGGCAGAGGCGGTACTGCACCGTGTCGGGATCCTCCGGGTCGTCGAAGAACAGGTCGGCGGTCAGGCCGTCGGCGTCGAACTCGGCATAGACCAGCACCCTGGTCGCGGTCTCGTCGGCGACCTCCAGGGCGAGGCGGCCGATCTCCTGGTGGTAGGGCTCGAGCAGTTCGGCGTCTTCGGGGGTCATGGGCCGCGCCTTCAGTTGTCGTCCATCTTCAGCGCCGCGATGAAGGCCTCCTGCGGGATCTCCACCTTGCCGAACTGGCGCATCCGCTTCTTGCCGGCCTTCTGCTTGTCGAGCAGCTTGCGTTTCCGCGACGCATCCCCGCCGTAGCACTTGGCCGTCACGTCCTTTCGCAGGGCCCGCACGGTCTCGCGGGCGATGATCCGGCCGCCGATGGCCGCCTGGATCGGGATGACGAACATGTGCTGCGGGATCAGCTCCTTCATCTTCTCGACCATGCCGCGGCCGCGCTGCTCGGCCCTGGCCCGGTGGACCAGCATGGCCAGGGCGTCGACCGGCTCGGCGTTGACCAGGATCTGCATCTTGACGAGGTCGCCCTCGCGGTAGCCCTCGATCTGGTAGTCGAAGCTGGCGTAGCCCTTGGAGATCGACTTCAGCCGGTCGTAGAAGTCGAACACCACCTCGTTGAGCGGCAGGTCGTAGACCAGCATCGCCCGGCTGCCGACATAGGACAGCTCCCGCTGCTCGCCCCGGCGGTCCTGGCAGAGCTTGATGACCCCGCCCAGGTATTCGTCGGGGGTCAGGATGGTGGCCTTGATCCACGGCTCGGCGATGGCGTCGATCTTGACCGGGTCGGGCAGGTCGGACGGGTTGTGGAGCTCGATCTCCTCGCCGTTGGTCAGACGGACCTTGTAGACCACGCTCGGCGCGGTCGCGATCAGGTCGAGGTCGAACTCCCGGGAGAGCCGCTCCTGGATGATCTCCAGGTGCAGCAGCCCCAGGAACCCGCAGCGGAAGCCGAAGCCCAGCGCCGCGCTGGTCTCCATCTCGTAGGAGAAGCTGGCGTCGTTGAGCCGCAGCCGGCCGATGGCGTTGCGCAGATCCTCGAAGTCGGCGGCGTCGACCGGGAACAGGCCGCAGAACACCACCGGCTGCACCTCCTTGAAGCCGGTCAGGGCTTGGGCGGTCGGCTTCCTCTCGTCGGTGATGGTGTCGCCGACGGCGGCGTCGGCCACCTCCTTGATCTGGGCGGTGAAGAAGCCGACCTCGCCGGGGCCGAGGCTCTCGACCGGGGTGTTCTTGGGCAGGAAGACCCCGACCCGGTCCACCAGATGGGTAGCGCCGGCGTTCATCATCTTGATTCGCTGGCCGGCCTTCAGATGGCCGTCGATGATCCGCACCAGCACGATGACGCCCAGGTAGGCGTCGTACCAGGCGTCGACCAGCAGCGCCTTCAGCGGCGCGTTCGGATCGCCCTTGGGCGGCGGCAGGCGGGTGACGATGGCCTCCAGCACCTCCTCGATGCCCAGGCCCGTCTTGGCCGAGCACTCGACGGCGTCGGAGGCGTCCAGCCCGATGACGTCCTCGATCTGCGCCTTGACGCGGTCGGGTTCGGCGGCCGGCAGGTCGATCTTGTTGAGGACCGGGACGATCTCATGGTTGTTGTCGATGGCCTGGTAGACGTTGGCCAGGGTCTGGGCCTCCACCCCCTGGCTGGCGTCGACGACCAGGATCGAGCCCTCGCAGGCGGCCAGCGACCGGCTGACCTCATAGGCGAAGTCGACGTGCCCGGGGGTGTCCATCAGGTTGAGGATGTAGGTCTCGCCGTCGCGGGCCTTGTAGGTCAGGCGCACGGTCTGGGCCTTGATGGTGATCCCGCGCTCCTTCTCGATCTCCATGTTGTCGAGCACCTGCTCGGTCATCTCGCGCGCGGTCAGGCCGCCGGTCTGCTGGATCAGACGGTCGGAGAGGGTGCTCTTGCCGTGGTCGATGTGGGCCACGATGGAGAAGTTGCGGATCTTGTCGATAGGCGGGGTGGTCATGGTGGGGCGCGTCTAGCACATTTGCGCCCGGGTGCGAGGGCGCGCAGTTGGCGCGGATTTTCGCCGGGCTGCTGTCGGATTGTGGCAACAGCGTTCGTCCTGGAGATGCAAGCGGGCCTTTCGCGGTTGCGAAAGCCTCGCAAAGGCATAGATACCGCCCACGCCTGCACAGACTGGGGAGTACGACGTGCGCGTTTTCACCGACCGGTCTGGCCGGACCCGGATCGTCCTGCTCGCCCTGGTGCTGGCCACGGCGCCGCTGGCGGCGTGCGGCGGCGGCGAGAAGAGCAAGGAAGCTCCCAAGGCCAAGGCGGCCCTGACCGTGACGGTGGCTACCGCCACGCCCCAGACCCTGCCGCGCCGGGTCGATGTCTCCGGCACGGTGACCGCCTGGAACGAGGTGGTGGTCGGGGCCGAGACCGGAGGGCTGACGGCCGTCCAGGTGCTGGCGGACGAGGGCGACTGGGTCCGCCAGGGCCAGCTGATCGTGAAATTGAACGACACCCTGCAGCGCGCCGCCCTGCGCCAGGCCGACGCCCAGGCGCAGTCGGCGCGTGCCACGCTCGCCGAGGCCCAGGCGGCCCTCGGCCGGGCCCAGGAACTCAAGGCCCGCGGCTATCTCTCCCAGGCGGCGCTCGACCAGGCGCTGGCCCGCCAGCGCACCGCCTCGGCCGGGGTGGCGCAGGCTGAAGCGGCGCGCGCCTCGGCGGCGGCCCAGCTCGACCAGACCAACCTGAGGGCTCCGGTCAGCGGCCGGGTGTCCAGCCGCACCGTGGTCAAGGGCCAGATCGTCCAGCCCGGCGCCGAGCTCTTCCGCCTCGTCCGTGACGGCCGGCTGGAACTGGCAGGAGAGCTGCCCGAGGCCCAGCTGAACCTGGTGCGACCGGGCATGCCGGCGACCATCACCGGCGACGAGGGCGGCCAGACCTCCGGCGTGGTCCGCCTGGTCACCCCCCGGGTCGATGCCCAGACCCGGGTGGGGCTGGCGCGGGTGACGCTCGGCTCCCCAGGGTCGTTCCGGCCTGGCATGTTCGCCAGGGCCAGCATCGACGTCGGCGACCAGCCCGCCCTGGTGGCCCCGCAGTCGGCGGTGGTGTTCCGCAGCAGCAAGGCCGGCGTCTATGTGGTCGACGCCGGCGGCGTGGCGCGGTTCCGCGAGGTTCAGACCGGCGCCCGGGTGGGGACCCTGGTCGAGATCGCCGGCGGCCTGCGCGAGGGCGAGCGGGTGGTGGTCAGCGGCGCGGGCTTCCTGTCCGACGGCGACCGTGTCCGCGTCGTCGCCGCCCAGCCCAAGCGGTAGCCGACGATGTTCCGCAACATCTCTGCCTGGTCGATCAAGAACCCGATCCCCGTCGTCCTGATGTTCATCATCCTGACGGTGGCGGGCCTGCAGGGCTTCTCCAAGATGCGGGTGAACAACTTCCCCGACATCGATTTCCCGCTGGTGGTGGTCTACGCGGGCCAGCCGGGCGCCGCCCCGCCGGAACTGGAGACCCAGGTCACCCGCATCATCGAGGATGCGATGACCGGCCTGCAGGGTGTGCGCCACGTCCGCTCCAATATCGGCGACGGGGTCAGCGGCACCTCGATCGAGTTCGAAATCGGCACCGACCTGGAGAAGGCCACCAACGACGTGCGCAACGCCGTCGCCTCCATCCGCGCCGACCTGCCGCAGGACATCCCCGAGCCGACGGTCACCCGGATCGACATCTCCGGCCAGCCGCTGATCACCTATGTGGTCCGCTCCGGCGCCCTCAATCCCGAGCAGCTGAGCTGGTTCGTCGACAATGACGTCTCCAAGCGGCTGCTGGCCATCCGCGGCATCGCCCAGGTGACCCGCGAGGGCGGGGTGAGCCGCGAGATCCGCGTCGAGCTCGACCCGCGCAAGCTGGCCGCCCAGGGGGTGACGGCCGCGCAGGTGAGCCAGACCCTGAAATCCATCAACGCCGACCTGCCCGGCGGCCGCGCCACCCTCGGCGGCGAGGAGCGGGCGATCCGCACTCTGGGCGGCGCCGACACCGTGCAGCAGCTGGCCGACAAGCGGATCACACTCGGCGGGGGCCGCTCGGTGCGGCTGGGCGATCTCGGCGAGGTCAGGGACAACTGGACCGAACCGCGCATCCGCGCCCGCTTCAACGGCGAGGAGGTCGTCTCCTTCTCCATGCTGCGCACCCGCGACGGCAGCGAGGTCAAGGCCGGCAAGGCGGTGCGCGAGGCGATCGCCAAGCTGGACGAGGAACGCCAGGACCTCGAGATCGAGGAGGTGACCTCCACGGTGCAGTACGTCGAGGAGAGCTACATCGCCTCGGTCGAGGCCCTGCTGCTCGGCGCCCTGCTGGCGGTGATCGTGGTCTGGCTGTTCCTGCGCGACTGGCGCGCGACCTTGATCACCGCGGTCGCCATGCCGCTGTCGCTGATCCCCACCTTCGCCATCCTGGCCCCCCTCGGCCAGAGCTTCAACGTCGTCACCCTGCTGGCGCTCAGCCTGACGATCGGCATCCTCGTCGACGACGCCATCGTCGAGATCGAGAACATCGTCCGGCATATGCGGCAGCATAGGCTCAAGCCCTACGAGGCCTCTATGGAGGCGGCGGACGAGATCGGGCTGGCGGTGGTGGCGACCACCGCGACCATCGTGGCGGTGTTCGCCCCGGTCGGCTTCATGCCAGGCGTGGTCGGCCAGTTCTTCAAGAGCTTCGCCCTGGCCGCCTGCGTCTCGGTGCTGTTCAGCCTGGTGGTGGCGCGGATGCTGACCCCCTTGATGGCGGCCTACATGCTGAAGGCCGACAGCGGGCCCAAGGAGCACAAGGATCCCTTCTGGATGGCCGGCTACCTCAAGAGCCTGGCCTGGGGCATGCGCCACAAGAAGACCTCCTTCCTGCTGGGGACGGTGTTCCTGGTTCTGTCCGGCTTCGTCGCCTCGCAGGTCCCGGCCGAGTTCATCCCGGCCGGGGACCAGGGCTACAGCGCCATGAGCGTCGAGCTGCCGCCGGGGGCGACCCTGGAGGAGACCGACGCGGTCGTGCTCCGCATCTCCAACATGCTCATGGCCCGCCCCGAGGTGAAGAGCGTCTATGGCGGAGTCGGCGCCGGCCTGGCGGCCACTGGCCCCGGCGGCTCTGGCGCGGCGATGAGCGACGTGCGCCGGGCGGCGGTCACCGCCAACCTGGTCGACAAGGGCGAGCGCGAGCTCTCCCAGCAGGAATTCGAGCGGGAGATGGCCGAGGCGTTCTCCGCCCTTCCGGGCGTTCGGATCCGCTTCGGCGTCGACGGCAGCCAACCGCTCTACAACGTCACCCTGGCCAGCGACGACGGCCCGGCCCTGGCCAAGGCCGCCCGCGACGTCGAGACCCAGATGCGCGGCCTGCCCGGCCTTGCCAACGTGGTCAATACCGCCGACATCGCCCGGCCGGAGATCCTCGTCTCGCCGAAGCCCGACGTGGCGGCGCGGATGGGCGTCTCGGCCAGCGACATCAGCCAGGCCGTGCGGGTCGCCACCCTCGGCGACATCGACCAGCTGCTGCCCAAGTTCAACCTCGGCGACCGCCAGATCCCCATTCGCCTGCGCCTCACCGAGGAGGCGCGCGAGCAGATGGACGTGCTGCAGAACCTGCGGGTGCCGACCGCCTCCGGCGCCGCCGTGCCCCTCTCGGCCGTGGCCGACATCACCTTCGGCGCCGGCCCCAGCCAGATCGAGCGGCTGGACCGCAGTCGCAACGCCACCATCACCGCCGAGTTGGCGGGCATGGCCCTGGGCGACGCCGACAAGGCGGTGAAGGCGCTCCCGGCCATGAAGAACCTCCCCCCCGGGGTGAAGGTGCAGCCGTCCGGCGATGTCGAGGCCTTTGCCGAGCTGGGTATCGGGTTCCTCACCGCCTTCGCGACCGGAATCCTGCTGATGTATGCCGTGCTGGTGCTGCTTTTCCGCAGCTTCCTGCACCCCATCACCATCCAGATGGCCCTGCCCCTGGCCCTTGGCGGCGCCTTCTTCGCCCTGCTGATCACCGGCACCAACCTCTCGATGCCGGCCCTCATCGGCCTGCTCATGCTGATGGGCATCGCGGCCAAGAACTCGATCCTGCTGGTCGAGTACGCCATCGAGTCCCGCAACGCCGGCAACAATCGCTACGACGCCCTGATGGACGCCGCCCACAAGCGGGCCCGGCCGATCCTGATGACCACCGTGGCCATGGGCGCCGGCATGCTGCCGGTGGCCGCCGGCTGGGGCGCGGACGTCGAGTTCCGCCAGCCGATGGCCATCGCGGTGATCGGCGGCCTGATCACCTCGACCCTGCTCAGCCTGCTGTTCGTGCCGGTGATGTTCACCATCATCGAGGACCTTGCCGGCTTCGCCGGCTGGCTGATCCGCCGGCGCGGCAAGTCCTGGGCGGAACGCAAGGCGGAGCTGCGGGCGGCCCCGGCGGCGGCCTCGCCGCCGTCGTCCCCCTAGCTACATCGGACCGTCGCCACCCTGCGCGGCGGGGCGGGGCGGGCGACTTTGAACCAACCCGCAACCGCAGCGTTCCCCAGCCAGGAGGGGCGTTGTCATGATGTTCGCCGCATGACGCCGCAGCAGGCGTTGTCGTTCGCGCTGGTCGGCCTGACCGTGATCGCCTTCATCTGGGGGCGGTGGCGGTATGACCTCGTGGCGCTCGGCGCCCTGGCGGTGGGGGTCGCCGTCGGGGTGATCCCCATCAAGGACGCCTTCGCCGGCTTCGCGAACGACATCGTGATCATCATTGCCAGCGCCCTGGTGCTCAGCGCCGCGGTGGCGCGGTCGGGCCTGGTCGACACCGTCATGGCTCCGCTGGTCCCCCGGCTGAAGACCGAGAGGAGCCAGGTTCCGGTGTTCGCCGCCGCCACGGCGCTGATGTCGATGGTCAGCAAGAATGTCGGGGCCCTGGCCCTCTTGATGCCGAGCGCCCTGCAGATCGCCAAGCGGACCGGCGTCCCGGCCTCGCGGCTGCTGATGCCGATGAGCTTCGCCAGCCTGGTCGGCGGCCTGGCCGTGCTGGTCGGGACCTCGCCCAACATCATCGTCTCGGAGGTGCGGGCCGAGGCGACCGGCACGCCGTTCGGGATGTTCGACTACTTTCCCGTCGGCGGCCTGCTGACCGTGATCGCCATCCTCTACCTGACCTTTGCCTATCGGCTGCTGCCCAAGGACCGCAAGGCGGCGATCGATATCGACGCCGCCCTGGCGGCCAATGCCTACATGACCGAGGCGGAGGTCCCGGAGGGCTGGAGCTTCAAGACCGACCGGGTCGCCGACATCCACCAGTTCGGCGACGGCAGCACCAAGGTCGTGGCCATCATGCGCGGCCGCAAGCGGATCACCGCCCCGCATCCCAACCGGAAAATCCAGCCCGGGGATTTCCTGCTGCTGGAAGGCGAGGAGCAGGAGCTCAACGAGCTGATCGTCAGGGCCGGCCTGCGCCTGAGTCTGGCCGACCGGCCGGTGGCCCTGGCCGAGCCGACCGACGAGGTGCGGGTGGTCGAGGTGGTGATCGGCGCCGAGAGCGACCTCATCGGCCAGAGCGCCAAGAGCTTCGCCCTGCACGACGCCCATGGGGTCAACCTGATCGGGGTCAGCCGCAGCGGCTATCGGATGCGCGGTCCGCTGAGCTCCACGCGATTGAAGAGCGGCGACATCCTCGTCCTGCAGGGCAGCGAACGGACGATGCCCGAGGCCCTGAGGGCGCTAGGGCTGCTTCCGCTGGCCGAGCGGGAGGTGCGGCTGGGCGGGATCCGCCACGCCGTCGCCCCGGCGCTGATCCTCGCGGCGGCCATGGTCCTGGTGGCGACCGGCGTCGCCCCGGTGGCGGCCGCCTTCTTCGGGGCGGCGGTCGCCGTGGTCGCGGTCGGGGCGCTGCGGATGCGCGAGGCCTATGCCGCCCTCGACGCGCCGGTGCTGGTCCTGGTCGCCGCCCTGATCCCGGTGAGCGCCACGGTGCAGACCAGCGGCGGCGCCGACCTGATCTCCGCCGCCCTGGCCGGGGCCTTCCATGGCCTGCCGCCGCTGGTCACCCTGACAGCGATGATGCTGGTGGCCATGCTGGCGACGCCCTTCCTGAACAACGCCGCCACCGTGCTGATCGTCGCCCCGATCGGCATGGGGCTGGCCAGGCAGCTGGGCCTCAGCCCCGATCCGTTCCTGATGGCCGTGGCGGTGGGCGCCGGCTGCGACTTCCTCACCCCGGTCGGCCACCAGTGCAACACCCTGGTCATGGGGCCGGGCGGCTACCGGTTCGGCGACTACGCCCGGCTGGGGGCGCCGCTGTCGCTGCTGATCCTGGCGATAGCCCCGGCGCTGATCGCCTTCTTCTGGCCCTTCACCGTTCGCTAACCCCGGATCGGGTAGGGCTCGGGACGGGGCAAAAGGCCCTTCCACTTCGGTGGACAGCTGAATGGGCCCTCGGCGATGCTGAGCATCAACACGAACGTCAGCGCGATGATCGCGCTCCAGAGCCTCAACCTCGTCAACCGCGAGCTGTTCGAGGTGCAGCGCCGGATCAGCACCGGGCTGAAGATTTCCTCCCCGAAGGACAACGGCGCGGTCTGGGCGATCGCCCAGGGCCAGCGGGCCGAGCTCCGATCCCTCAGCGCCGTCACCGGCTCGCTTCAACGCGGCCAGTCGATCGTCGAGGTCGCCCTGAACGGCGGCGAGGAGATTGGCGACCTGCTCGGCCAGATGAAGGAGAAGATGCTGGCGGCCTCCGACGCCAGCCTCAACGCCACCGAACGCGCCGCCCTGAGCGCCGACTACGTCGCCCTGCGCAGCCAGATCGACCGCATCGCCTCCAACGCCAGCTTCGGCGGGGTCAGCCTGATCTCCTCGGGCAGCAGCGGCGCCGTGCGGGCGCTGGCCAACGCGGCCGGGACCGACACCATCAACGTCGACCACGTCGACCTCTCCACCACCGGCGCGCTGATCAGCGGCACGCTGGCCGACCTGACCACGGTCACCGCCGCCGACCTGACCAACCTCGACAACGCCATCAAGGGGGTGAACGGGGCGGTCGCCAAGCTGGGCACCGGGGCCAAGGCGCTGGAGACCCACGAGACCTTCATCAGCAAGCTGCAGGACACCCTGGAGGCCTCCATCGGCCGGCTGGTCGACGCCGACCTGGCCAGGGAAAGCGCCCGCTTCCAGGCCCTCCAGGTCAAGCAGCAGCTGGCCATCCAGGCCCTCAGCATCGCCAACCAGCAGCCGCAGCTGATCCTGCAGCTGTTCCGCAACTAAAGCAGCGGGCCCTTCGCCGGGCGCGGCGCCTCGGCCACGGTCCAGGTCCCCGCCGGGGAGGGGGCCAGCAGCCCGTCCTCGCCGGCCAGCCAGCGGTCCCAGTCGCGGCGCTCCAGGATGACCACCTGCCGGTCGTGGATCGGGGCGATGTCAGGGCCGGGCTCGACGGTGAGCAGGGTGAACCGGGGATCCTCCCCGCCATTCTGGAACCCGGCGAAGCAGAACCAGTCCCCATCCGCGCGGGTGAAGCGCCAGCGGGTCTTGGGATGCTTGTCCCCGGTGAACTCGAAGAAGGACGAGGCCGGAACCAGGCAACGCCCCTGGCTGAACCGCCGCCCCTCGGCCCGCATGTTGATCACGGGCGGGCGCTTGGGCTGGCTGGGCAGGAGGCCCCATTTCATCCGGACCAGTGTCGAATGGTCCCCGGCCGGCAGGATGACCGGCGCGGCGTCGGTCGGCCGGATGTCGTCGCTGGGCTCGAGGTTGGGCGGCCCGTCCGGGAAGATCAGCGGGAAGCGGCTCTCGCTGAAGATCTCGAACAGTTCGGCGGGCGGGATGTGGTTGGCGTAGTTGTTACACATGGTCAGGGGGCCAGCAGCGACCAGATCGCCTGGACCAGGCCATACAGCACCGCCCCGGCGAACAGGAAGGCGCTGATCCGCAGTCTGGCGGTGTAGCCCGGCCACAGAAGGAGCCAGACGAAGATCAGCGGAAACACCAGGATGCCCCAGAACAGCCGGTCGCTGATCTGCCGCCGGCGCAGGGGCGGCAGCAGGGAGGCGGTTTCGGGTCCGACGCCGGTCAGGCGCATGCGGGGCGATCCGGAGTGGAGGCGTGGGCAATCATCGCCGGAAGGCTAGCGCGGAAGCGGCGGCCCGTCGCCTGCCGCCGATTGGGTCGGGGGACGAATTCACCCTTTCGGGCGATGGCCGACGGCGCCCCGGCGGCCTAGGCTTGCCTCATCGCGCACGCACCCGAGCCGGAGAACCCCCATGACCTTCGACCCCGCCGCCGTCCCGGTGGCCTTCGTCAACGTTGCCGACCGCGACCGGGCCCTAGGGTTCTATCGCGACGTCCTGGGCCTGACCGTAAAGAGCAGCGACGGCTTCGGCGACTTCCTGTCGTTCACCGACGGCGCGGTCGTCCGCCTGACGGCCCTGCCGGGCTACACGGCCAGCCCTTACCCGATGATCGGCTGGAACGTGCCGGACATCGCCGCGGCGGTGGCGGCGCTGACCGCCAAGGGGGTGAAGATGACCATCTATGAGGGGATGGGGCAGGATGCGACCGGGGTGTGGACCTCGCCGGACGGGGCGTCGAAGGTGGCCTGGTTCGCCGACCCGGACGGGAATGTGCTGAGTTTGGCGCAGGTGTGACGGGCCGGCAGGGGCGCCGGCGGCGTTACGGTTTGGCAGTCGCCGCGCGACGCGGCATGCTGGCGCCATGTCCCATGCGTCCGCCTTCGATCCGCGCAGTCCCGGCCGCCGCGACCTGCTGATCGGCGCGGCCCTGGCGGCCGCGGCGGTGGTCGCGGTGACGGCCGACTGCATCCTCTACCAGATCGCCACCGGCGGGGCGCAGCCGCTGCTGGCGAGCAAGTGGCTGCTGGGGGCGGTCGCGCCCTGGACGGCGGCGTTCGTGGCCCTGCGGGCGCGGGTCTCGGCGCTGGGCGGGCGGCCCAGCCTCGCGGAGGCCGGGTGGATCGGCGCGGCGTTCGCGGGCTCGCTGGCGCTGGACGCGGCGCTGATCCCGCCGCAGGACTGGGCCGAGTTCGGGGCGCGGGTGCAGGCGCGGTTGGCCCTGGCCCTCCTGGTTCCGCTGGCGGCGCGGCTGCGGCTGGTGTGGGCGGCGCCGCGGGGGGCCGCCGAGCGGGCCGCGCCGGACCGCCGGCTCGCCGACGCCCGGCTGGTCACCGCCGCAGGCAACTACGTCGAGGCCGAGGGGCCGAACGGGCGGCGGCTGATCCGCATGACCATCGCCGAGGCCCAGGCGCGGATGGACCCGGCGCGGGTCCTGCGCATCCATCGCGGAACCCTGGTGGCGCGCGACCTCATCGACCGGCTGGAGCGGGACCGCAACGGCGTCGTGGCGGTGCGGCTGACCGACGGGCGGCGGTTGCGGGTGGGGCCGAGCCATCGCGCCGCCGTGCGCCGGGCCGTCGAGGGCTAGCTCCGACGGTTCGTCCCGCGGGTCCGAGGGTTCGTCACTCGGCGGTGGCGCCGCGCCGCCGGCCTGGCCTCACTGCGGCCCATGACCACCGCAGAGGACCCCGCCATGTCGCTGCCGAGGGCCGCCCTCCTGGGCCTGGGCGTTTGCGGGCTGGCGGCCGCCGCCACCACGCTCACCAACACCGTGCTGCCTTACTTCTTCGAGGCGAACGGGTTCGAGGCCCGCACCGCGCTGATCCACAACCCGTTCTATGCGGCGCGGACCTGGGTGCTGCTGGTTCACCCGTTCTTCACCCTGATGCTGGCGCTGGGCCTGGCGCTGGCGCTGAAGGACCGGGCGCCGGGCCGGGCGGCGGCGTCCTACAGCTTCGCCTTCGTCGAGAAGCTGGTGGAGTTCCTGCTCGGCTTCACCATCCTGGTGGTCGTCAACGGCGCCTGGAAGGCGGGCTACCTGGCCGGCGGGCCGGACGCGGCGGCCTTAAGGGCCAAGGTCGAGACCTTCAACCAGGTGATCGAGGCGGCCTACCCGCTGCTCTGGACGATGTTCATCCTGTCGACCGCGCTCTATTGCACGGCGATGCGGCGGCGCGGGCTCGAGGCCTGGGTGGCGGGCACGGGCGCGGTCACCTGCCTGATCACCGCCCTGATGTTCGCGGACGAGTACGCCGGCCAGGCCTGGGCCGAACCCATCGTCCAATGGACCTACCCCTGGACGCTCACGGCCCACCGGTTGCTGGCGGCGATCTGGCTGATCCGGCTGGCGCGGGCGGTGTGAGGGGCGGTCGCGGCAGAGACAGCCAATGGCTGGCCGCTCAGTGAATTATGCGCACTGTCAGCGATTCCCATCCTCTTGACCGGGTAGAGCCCGATCCTAACTCATAGGCCGCCGCCAGCGATGGCGGCGTTCCGGGCCCGAGGACGGTCCGGTCGGACAGACGTGACCCTCGCGCCATGACGGCGATGGCAGTCTACGCCCTCCCGGCGCGCGGGCCTTGCGAGCAGGACTCGCGGGCGATCCTCCGCGGTGGTCTCCGCCGCTCGCAACCCACAGGCGGCTTGCCGATTGGCGTGCTCCGAGAAATGTTCGCGCTGGCCGGCCGGACCGTCGCTGCGGGTCCTCCATTCTTGAAGAGGAGGACTGAAATGTCTCTTGGCGAACTGGTTCCCTGGGGCCGCAAGGACCGCAATCTTGCTCTCCAGGATCGCGACCGCGGCTGGACGGGGACGGGCGAAATGAGCCCGTTCCTGCGGCTGCATCAGGAAATGAACCGGCTGTTCGACGATGTCTTCCGCGGTTTCGACGCCCCGGCGATGTGGAACAGCCCGTGGCCGACGCTGGAGGTCGAGGAGACCGACAGCGGCTACCGCGTCACCGCCGAGCTGCCGGGCATGGACGAGAAGGACATCGACATCTCGTTCCGCGATGGCGTGCTGACCCTGCGCGGCGAGAAGCGTGCGGAGACCGAGGACAAGGGCCGGCGCGTCAGCGAGCGCTACTACGGCCGCTTCGAGCGCCGGATCGCGCTTGGCGACGTGGACGACAGCCAGGCCCGGGCCAGCTTCGACAAGGGCGTGCTGACCATCGACATGCCCCGGTCGGCCCAGGCCGAGGAACGGGTCCGGCGCATCCCGATCAACGGAAGCACCAGGCACTAAGGCCAGACCCCGGCGCGCGGACCCGGGGTCTGCGCGCCGCCCCTTCCGTTGAAACCTACGCTTCGTCGGGCGATTTTCTTTCGGCAAAGGGCTCGAAGCGTTTCGCCTAAGCCACCTTCACCCGCGCCGCGCTCTCCGGCAGGTCCTCCCCGAACGCCCGCTGGTAGAACTCCGCCACCGTCGGCCGCTCCAGCTCGTCGCACTTGTTCAGGAAGGTCATCCGGAACGCCAGCCCGATGTCGCCGCCGAAGATGTCGGCGTTCTGGGCCCAGGTGATCACCGTGCGGGGGCTCATGACGGTGGAGATGTCGCCGTTCATGAAGGCGTTGCGGGTCATGTCGGCGACGCGGACCATGGCGGCCAGGGTGCGGCGGCCCTCGGGCGTGGCGTAGCGCGGGTTCTTGGCCAGCACGATCTCGGCCTCGACGTCGTGGTCGAGGTAGTTGAGCGTGGTGACGATCGACCAGCGGTCCATCTGGCCCTGATTGATCTGCTGGGTGCCGTGGTAGAGGCCCGTGGTGTCGCCGAGCCCGATGGTGTTGGTCGTCGAGAACAGGCGGAAGTAGGGGTTGGCGCGGATCACCTTGTTCTGGTCGAGCAGGGTCAGCTTGCCGCCGGCCTCCAGCACCCGCTGGATGACGAACATCACGTCCGGGCGGCCGGCGTCGTATTCGTCGAACACCAGGGCCATCGGCCGCTGCAGGCACCAGGGCAGGATGCCTTCGCGGAACTCGGTGACCTGCTTGCCGTCCTTCAGGACGATGGCGTCCTTGCCGACGAGGTCGATGCGGCTGACGTGGCTGTCGAGGTTGACCCGCACCATCGGCCAGTTGAGGCGGGCGGCGACCTGTTCGATGTGCGTCGACTTGCCCGTGCCGTGGTAGCCCTGCACCATCACCCGGCGGTCGAAGGCCAGCCCCGCCACGATGGCCAGGGTGGTCTGGGGATCGAAGCGGTAGGCCTCGTCGAGGTCCGGGACGTGGCTGTCGCGATGGCTGAAGGCCGGGACCATCATGTCGCTGTCGACGCCGAAGACGTCACGAATGGAGACCTGCTTGTCGGGAACCAGGGTCAGCAGGGGATCGGCGGCGGTGGGGTTGTCGGTCAGGTCGGCCATGTCGGTGGTTCGATAGCGCAGTTGGCGCGTTGGGCAAACAGGTGTTCGGCCAGGAAACGTGCATGAAGGGCAGGGAATTGATGCATTGGCGGCGATGGCGGACTCTGGGGCCGGCGTTGACGTTGCGGATGCTTCGGGCGGCGCGCTCGGAGCTGGCGGCGGTCGGGGCGCTGCTGGTCCTGGCGGTGGGCGTGCTGTCGTTCATGGAGATCGCCGACGATGTGGCCGAGGGCGACACCCGCGGCGTCGACCGGTGGATCCTGCTGATGCTGCGCGACCCCGACAACCCGGCCGTGCCGCTCGGTGGCCGCTGGGTGCGGGAGGCGGTCGGCGACATCACCGCGCTCGGCGGCTGGACCGTGCTGACCCTGTTCGTGCTGCTGCTGGTCGGCCTGTTCGCCAGCCTGCGGCGCTGGCGCGAGGCGGCGCTGCTGCTGGTGGCGGCGATGGGCGGCACGGCCCTCGGCCAGGCCCTGAAGGGGATATTCGGCCGGGAGCGGCCCGACGAGGCCTGGCGGCTGGTCGAGGCGGCCAACGCCAGCTTCCCGAGCGGGCATGCGATGATGTCGGCGGTGGTCTACCTGACCCTGGGGGCGCTGGTGGCGCGATTTGCCAACCGGCGGCGGGTGAAGTGGTTCGCCATCGGGGTCGGAGTGCTGTTGACGGCCATGGTCGGGGTCAGCCGCATCTACCTGGGCGTCCACTGGCCGAGCGACGTGCTGGCCGGCTGGTGCGTCGGGGCGGCCTGGGCCATGGCCTGCTGGCTCGGCGTCTGGGCGGTGGAGAAATGGTGGCGCAAGGACGTGGAGCGGGCGCCGCAGGGATGAGCGCCCCTAGGCCAGCTTGGCCTTCTTGAGCGTCTTCCAGGCCTGGATCACACGCTGCAGCTTGTGCTCGGCCGAGCGGTCGCCGCCGTTGCTGTCGGGATGGCAGCGTTTCAGCAGCTCGTGGTAGCGGCGCTTGATCTCCTTGGGCTCGGCGCTGTCCGGCAGGTCGAGGTCGGCCAGGGCCCCGCGTTCCATCTTGCCCAGCTGTCGTCCGTCCGCCCGCGCGGGATGGACCACGTCCGGGCGCGAGAAGCCGAACAGGCTGAAGGGATCGCTCCACCCTTGCGGGTTCTTGGCCGCGGCGGCCGCCTCGCGGCTCCGGTTCGAGGCCTTGAAGCTCCAGGTCGGCCGCTCGCCGGTCATCCGGGCGGCCTGCGCCTCGGCCACCTGCTCGTCGCTCATGCCGGAGAAGAAGTTCCACTGCTTGTTGTACTCGGCCGCGTGGGCCTGGCAGAACCAGTAGTGCTCGTGCATCAGCTGCGGCGACTTGGGCGCGCGGGCGGTCGCCGCGGTCCGGCAGCCGGCGTGGTCGCAGGCCCGCTCGCCGGGCTTGAGGGCGTTGACGTCGTTGGCCGCTTCATCCTCGCCCTCCTTGGGAGGGCGGACGCGGATGTCCACGAACTTGGGACGGTATTGAAAGGCGCGGCTCATGCGCCGAAGTATGGGCCTCGAAAGAGACCTTTTCCAGAATTGAACATGACCCAATCCGGCCCCATATCAAAAGCGATCCATAAAAAGCTCACCTCGGCCTTTGCGCCGGTCCGGCTGGAGGTCGTCGACGACAGCGAACGCCACCGCGGCCATGCGGGCCATCGCGAGGGCGGCGAGAGCCATTTCAACGTCGCCATCGAAAGCGCCGCCTTCGCCGGGGTCAGCCGGGTGGCCCGCCAGCGGCAGGTCTACGCGGCCCTGGCCGAAGAGCTGGCCGGCCCGGTGCACGCGCTTTCGGTGAAGGCGACGGCGCCGGGCGAGTAGCTCAGCGCCCCGCCGCCAGCTCCCGCAACACCTTCTCCAGGTCGCCCTGGCGGA
>DASPLD010000364.1:0-3046 GCA_035627755.1 Caulobacter sp.
TAGGCCGGGCCGCCGGCGTCGCGCGGGGGGTCTGGCCCGGCCACGACGGCGCCTAGAAGCGCTTGCTCACCCGCACGTAGCCGAGCCGTCCCCGGGGATCGTAGAGGAAGCGGTCGAAGCCCTGCAGGTCAGAGGTGATCCGCGAAATCGGCGGATACTCGTTGGTGATGTTGATGACGCCGACGGTCACGTCGCTGTCCCACCGGTCGAGCGCCAGGCTGTACTGCAGGTCCAGCGTCCAGAAGTCGGGGTACTTGAAGCCGTTCAGCGGGTTGGTGGCGAGGGTGAAGTTCTCCTTGTAGGAGGAGATGTGGTTCACCGTGACGGTGAAGTCGTGCGGGCCGGTCTCCCAGGTCGTGATCACGTTGAACCGCAGCTTCGGCAGCGAGCGGGCGAAGTTCTCGAAGTTCCGGAAGCCCGAGACATCGCGCTTCACGCCGTTGATCGTGGTCACGTACTTGTTCAGGTAGGCGCCGCGGGCGGTGACCGAGAGGGAGCCGGCGTCGAACGTCTCGCGCAGGTTGGCGCTGAAGTCGAAGCCGTCGGTGACCACCGCGTTCTGGTTCACGAACCGCACCTGGACCTGCTGGATCAGCCCGCGGGGATCGCCGCCGGCGCGGATGATCCGCGGGTCGTTGGGATTGGCGGTGACGATCGCCTGGAAGCTCTCCTTCACGATCAGGTCCTCGTAGTCGTAGCGCCAGTAGTCGAGCGTGAAGCTGAGTTTCGAGGTGGGCGACCAGAGCACGCCGGCCCCATAGTTCTTGGCGGTCTCCGGATCGAGGTCCGAGCCAGGCAGGCTGAGGATCTGGCTGAAGAACGGGATGATACTGGGGTTGAAGGGGTCGACGACGGCGTTGTTGATCGTCGAGATCGAGGAGACCTGCGACAGCGACGGCGCGCGGAAGCTGGTGCCGGCGGAGGCGCGGAACACCAGGCCCTCCATCGGCTCGAAGCGGAGCGCCGCCTGCGGATTGAAGCTGCCGCCAACCCCGTCGGAATAGTGGTCGTAGCGGGCCTGCAGCTGCAGGTCGAGGCTGTCAGCCAGCGGCACCGCGAGCTCGCCGAAGACGGCCCAGATGTCGCGGCTGATGTTGAAATCGGGCCCTGAGAACAGGAACACGAAGTTGCCGCCCTGCTGGTCGGCGTCGGCGCGGAACTTCAGGCTCTCGTGGCGGAACTGGGCGCCCACCGCGGCCCCCACCTTGCCCGCCGGCATCTCGAACAGGTCTCCGGTGAAGATCACCTCAGCCGAATGCATGCCGCCGTAGTACTTGCGCCAGGAATCGCGCGTGAAGTCGGCGATGACCGCCGGGTCGTTGGCCAGGGCTGGATTCACGAGCGCTGAGCCGAACGGGTTGTAGAACTGGTTGTTGTTGGGTCCGCCGACGCCGTTCAGGGCGGCGATGAAGCGGTCCTTGAGGGTGTCGCGGATGTTGGTCGGCGAGTAGTTCTGCAGCGCGTAGGTGTAGGAGGCGTCGTAGTTCCAGTCGGCCATGGCCGAGCCCTTGGCGCCGACCACCACCCGCAGCTGGTCGGAGCGGCGGCGCTGCTCGTTGGGCGTCGAGTTGATGTAGCCCAGCGGCCGACCGAAGAAGGTCACCGGAACGCCGAAACCGCCGTTGGCCACCAGGTTGCCCGGGTTGTTGGCGGGGATGGTCGGGAAGCTGAGGTTCGAATAGGACGGCGCGGAACGCAGCTTCGCCTCGTTGTGCGCGAGGCCCAGCTCGGCGTAGAGCTTGTGCCGCTCGTTCAGCCGGTATTCCCCAACCGCGTAGCCCAGCACCCGCTGCTCCGGGGCGATCAGCCAGAACGCCTCGGAAAGGTCGAGGCCGCAGAGGCCCAGGTTGGTGCCCGGCACGAACGGCGTCGGGATCCCGCCCAGGCTTGCGCAATTGGGGTCGATGATCGGAAGCGGCGAAGTGGCTGGGCGATAGGCGCCGGGGAAGCCGAGCGCCGAGCGGATCTTGTTGCGGGTGAACGGCCGGTCGTTCTGGTCCAGCGGCGTCCGGTAGAGCCCCTCCACCCCCGCGACGAAGTCCCAGTTGTCGCCCGAGAGCCCGCCGACGACGCCCAGGTTGAAGTCCTCCTGGCTGTCCCTGAACGTGCTCTGATACTGGGCGCGGACCTCCAGGCCCTGCATGGAGCGGCGCATGACGAAGTTGGCGACGCCGGCGATGGCGTCGGAGCCGTAGAGGCCCGAGCCTCCGCTTTGCAGGATCTCCACGCGATCGACCATGATCAGCGGGATCACGTTGATGTCGACGAAGCTGGAGCCGTCGTCGAGCGGCACCGGCGAGACCACCTGACGGCGACCGTTGATCAGCGTCAGGGTCGAAGCCACGCCCAGGCCGCGCAGGTTTATGTTGGCCATGCCCAGCTGATAGGGCGCGTTGGTGTTGTCCGGCGTGGACCGGGCCCCATTGGCCATCGGCAGGTTCTTGAACAGGTAGTCGGAAGTCTGGATCGACTGCTTCTGCAGCTCGTCCTGGCCGAGCACCGATACCGGATTGGGCGTGTCCTTCACGGCGCGCTGGATGTAGCTGCCGGTGACCACCACCTCCTCCACGTCGGCGGCGGCCTGGCCCCAGGCCTGCCCCGCGCAAGCCGCCGCAGCCAGCGCGGACGCGCCCGTGAGCGCCCAGGACCTGAACGCACGCACACCCAGCCTGCCGCGAGCCGACATCGTGATTCCTCCCCTTGTGAGCGCTGTTTGAGCGGCGCCCGTTCCTGGGTCTCGCCCATCAACGACGTTGCGTCGGAGCGAGCCCGGGCTATAATTGCTTAGATATAGAAGCTTTTTGGCGGCTGCAAAAGATGCATTCCGCCGCTAGCTTGAAGGGGCCGCGGGAGAGCCTTCCGGCGGCCGCGCAGCGGAGACAGGCGATGGCGCAAGCGAACACCAAATTCGAGATCCGCGGGGTCAACCACCTGGCGCTGGTCTGCAAAGACATGGCCAAGACCGTCACCTTCTACCGCGACGTGCTGGGCATGCCGCTCATCAAGACGATCGACCTGCCGCGCGGCATGGGCCAGCACTTCTTCT
>DASPLD010000365.1:0-3089 GCA_035627755.1 Caulobacter sp.
GCCATCCAGCAGGCCAACAGCCCGCCTGGCTGGGAGGGCCCGCTGCGCCCCATCCCGACGGCGGCCGTGGCCGAGTCGCTGGGGGTCTCGCGGGAGACAACCCGGCGCAACGTCCTGGTGCTGGAGCGCCATGGCCTCGTCCGGCGGCTCGCCGACGGCCTGGTCGCGGCGGAGATCCGCAGCGAAGATGTCGCCGCCCTTTCCGCCCGCCGTGAACTGTACGACATCGTCTCCCGCTTCATCCATCGGCTGCGAGCAGCAGGCGTCGACTTCGCCCAGGAGGACGGTCCCGGCTTGCCGCCGGCCGGTGCGGAACCGAACCCCAGGGAGGGGCTGCTGCGGCTCGGCCGCACCTACGACCGCTTCATCCTGCGCTGGATCGAGAGCGCCATCCGGGACTTCGATGGCGACCTGCGGCTGATGCTGGTCCATACCGCCGTCCTCCTCGGCAACGAGCGCGCGGTCCTCGAAGAGGCCGGGTTGAACGCCCTCTACGGCGGCCTGATGGGCACGCCCGACTCCCTGCGCCGGCCAGTCACCATCGCCGCCCTGGCCGGCATGACCGGCCTGTCGCGCGAGACCACCCGGCGGTTCGTCGCCAAGCTGGAAGCCATGGCCTTCGTCAGCCGCACCCCGGCCGGGGTGCTGGCGCGGATGGAGGGCGCCCACCTGCAGTTCTGCGTCCGGCGGCTGCTCGACCTCTATCCCAACATCCGCCGCTTCATCTTCACCCTGCGGGAAGGCGGCGAGACCTTCGGCAGGCAGTCGCCCGGCCGGGCGGTGGCCTAGAGACCCTCGTAGGCGGCGTTGATCAGCCGGCGGCTGCGCGGATCGCCGATCAGGTGCACATCCTGCCGGTTCATCACATAGGCTCCGCCCATCCTGGCGTCGGGGTCGGCGAAGGCGCAGGATCCGCCCCAGCCGCTGTGGCCGATGGTCCGCTCGCCCGGGCCGAAGAAATGGTTCGGCGGCGCGCGCATGAAGCCTGCCGCCCAGGAGATCTCGTAGGGCAGCACCAGGTCCTGGCCGCGAATGCGCTCGGCCGAGGCCGCGTCGCGCACCGCGGGCAAGAGCAGGCGCACGCCGCCGATGCCGCCGTCGCCCGCCAGCGCGCCCATGAACCGGGCCAGGGCTTCCGCCGTGGCATGGCCGTTCGCCGAGGGCACCTCCATCCGCCGCCAGTCGGGGCCGCGCCCGTTCGGCGCCGCCCAGGGCGACAGGAAGGCCGCCCGCTTGGGGTCGGTGACCTCGCCGAACTGCGGGAGGGCGTTCGGGGGCTTGAGTTCCGCCACCCGGCCGTGCTCGCTGTCGGGCAGGCCGATCCACAGGTCCAGCCCGGCCGGATCGCAGATGTCGGCCTTCAGCGCCGTCCCCATCGACCGGCCATCGACGCGCCGGAAGATCTCCCCGGTCAGGTAGCCCACCGTCAGCGCGTGGTAGCCGCTGGCGCTGCCCGGGGGCCACATCGGGGCCATGGCCGCCAGCTTCGCCGCGATCGCCGCCGGGTCGAACCACAGGCCGGGGTCCATCTCCGCCACGAAGCCGGGCAGCCCGGCCTGATGCGACAGCACCTGCTCGACGGTGATCGCCTGCTTGCCGTTCGCGGCGAACTCCGGCCAGAGCTCGGCGACCGGCTGGTCGTAGGCGAGCTTCCCCTGCTCGACGAGCCGGGCGATCATCGTGGCCGCCACCGCCTTGGTGGTCGAATAGACCATGGTCAGGGTGCGGTCGTCGAAGGCGACCGTCTGCTTGCGGTCGGCCCAGCCGGCCCACAGGTCGACGACCAGCTCGCCGTCCACGACGAGGGAGAAGCGGGCGCCGAGTTCCAGCTTCTCCTCGAAATTGGCCTCGAACGCCTCCAGCACGGCCGAGAACCGCGGGCTGCAGAAGCCGCCGACCTGGATCATGCCAGCCGCTCCATCCGCACCGTCGGGCTGGCGTTCTTGATCTTGGCCCCGACCGCGACGATCGGCAGCTCCGGCGACTGCCAGATCCCCGCCGCCGCCACCGTCTCGGCCAGGCCGCCGACCGCCCGAGCCAGCCCATAGGACGGCGTCTGCCCCTCCAGCATCGCGGCCGCGAACAGCGCCGCCAGCAGGTCGCCGGTGCCGCTCGGCACATTGTCGGCCTTCTGGTGCGCCGCCAGCCAGGCCTCGCGCTTGTCGGCGTAGACCACCCCGATCTCCGCCCCCCGGTGGACCGAGGAGACCAGCGCCGGCCGACCCATCAGCCGCGCGGCCCGCACCGCCGATCCGGGATCGCGAACCTCGGTGCCGCTCAGCCGCTGCAGCTCCCAGGCGTTGGGCGTTATCAGGTCGGCCAGGGGGACCAGCACCGCCTGGATCGCCTGCGCCACGGCCGCATCGACATAGAGTCCCTTGCCCGCGTCCCCCATCACCGGATCGACCACGAAGTAGGGCTTGCGCGCGAACGCTCCCTCGCGCGGCGCGGCGCGCACCGCCTCGATCGCCCGCCCGGCCGCCCGGACCTGCTCGACCGAGGCGAAATAGCCGGTGATCACCAGGTCCGTCAGGCTGAACAGCCCGTTGGCCTCGATCCCGTCCAGCATCCCCTCGAACGCCTCGATCGGCACCTGGGCCCCGCCCGGGGCGCCCCAGCCGGGATGGCGGCCATAGAGCACCGTCGGCACATGCACCGGATCGATCCTGAACTGGGCAAGCGCCAGCGCCTGGGCCGAGCCGCCGACGCGGCTGCCGGCAACGTGGCTGGAAAGAAGAAGCGCCATGGGCATGGCACGGAATTAGCGGAGGGCGGAGCGGCGCGCCATGCCGAAAAGAGGGGTGGGCCGCTTGTCACCGTCCAGCCGGCGACTAGACTTGCCCGATGCGCGCCTGGCCCCTCCTGCTTCTGGCTCCCCTCGCCGTTGCGAGCGTGGCCTGGTCGCAGCCCGGCAAGGCGCCGGCCGCGACCGCATGCCGCTTCGAGGCCTGGTCCTCGGAGCCCGATCCCGCCGGCCTCAACGTCCGGGCCGGACCTTCCGCCACCGCCCGGACCGTCGGCAAGCTGCCGCCGCCATGGTACGATGTGCACACCGAGCGCACCGTCCGCGCCCGCTTCACGGTGGTCGA
>DASPLD010000366.1:0-44880 GCA_035627755.1 Caulobacter sp.
CTGGGCGTAGCGGCCGACGCTGGGGGCGAAGAAGGGACGGACCGCCAGGCCGGTGTTCTTCTGAAGCTCGGGGACGTGCTTATGGCTCTGGCTCAGGCCGTAGATGCGGAAAGCCTCGGCCCCCTCCCCTTCGAACTCGGCGATCATCGCCTTGCCGCCGCCGGTGTAGCCGCTGACGGCGTTGACGCTCACGGAATAGTCGGCCGGCAGGATGCCGGCGTCCGCCAGGGGCCGGATCAGGGCGATGGCCCCGGTCGGATAGCAGCCGGGATTGCTGACCCGCGTCGAGGCGGCGATGGCGGCGCGCTGGCCCGGCATCTCCGCGAAGCCGTAGGTCCAGCCGTCGGCGACCCGGTGGGCGGTGGAGGCGTCGATGACCTTCACCGAGGCGTTCTCGATCAGCGCGACGGCCTCGCGCGCCGCATCGTCGGGCAGGCAGAGGATGACCAGGTCCGAGCTGTTGAGCAGCTCGGCGCGGGCGACGGCGTCCTTGCGGCGCTCCGGATCGATCGAAACCAGCTGGATGTCGCGGCGGCCGGCCAGCCGCTCGCGGATCTGTAGGCCGGTGGTGCCGGCTTCGCCATCGATGAAGATCTTCGGAAGGGCCATCGTCGGTTTCCTAAGGGGACAAAGAAAAAGGGCGCCTCGGTTGCCCGAAGCGCCCTTTCGCAAAGGTGTGAACCCTCGCGCGCTAGCGCTTCGAGAACTGGAAGCTGCGGCGGGCCTTGGCCTTGCCGTACTTCTTCCGTTCGACGACGCGGCTGTCGCGGGTCAGGAAGCCGTGCGGCTTCAGGAGGGCGCGCAGGCCGGGCTCGTAGTAGGTCAGGGCCTTGGAGACGCCGTGACGCACCGCGCCGGCCTGGCCGCTGAGGCCCGAGCCCTCGACGGTGACGATCACGTCGAACTGACCGACGCGGTCGGTCACTTCGAACGGCTGGGCCAGCATCATGCGCAGCACCGGCCGGGCGAAGTACACTTCCTGGTCGCGGCCGTTGATGGTGATCGAACCCTTGCCGGGCTTGATCCACACGCGGGCGATGGCGTTCTTGCGCTTGCCGGTCGCATAGGCGCGCCCGAACTTGTCGATCTTGGGCTCAGCCGGCGCCGCTTCAGGCGACGAGGACAGGGCTTGCAGGGCTTCGAGACCTTCGGCCATCAGGCGCTCCGCACGTTCTTGGCGTTCATGTCGGCGAACGCGATGGTTTCGGGGTTCTGCGCTTCGTGCGGATGTTCGCCGCCGTTGTAGATGCGCAGGTGGGTCATCTGGGCGCGGGCCAGGGGGCTTTCCTTGGGCAGCATGCGCTCGACGGCCTTTTCCAGGACGCGCTCGGGGAAGCGGCCGCTCAGCTGCTTGCCGGCGGTGATCTGCTTGATGCCGCCCGGGTGGCCGGTGTGGCGGTAGTAGATCTTCTGGTCCAGCTTGCGGCCGGTGAACTTCACCTTGTCGGCGTTGAGGACGACAACGTAGTCGCCGCAGTCGACGTGCGGGGTGTAGTCGGGACGATGCTTGCCGCGAAGACGCATGGCGATGAACGAGGCGAGGCGGCCAACGACGGCGTTCTCGGCATCGATCACGATCCACTTCTTCTCGACCTCGGCGGGCTTCAGCGAAGCCGTGGTCTTCATCATGGGTTACGATCCATAGGTGGGCGGAGGCGACCGCCCCCGACGTGAGGGCGGGCTAGTACGGGGTCGGCTGGGCAGTGTCAACCACTAAGGTCACGACGATTTCCCGATAATTCCTTATAAAACAAATGCTTGACGAATACGGTATCATAATACCCGCATAATTCCTCCTCTGTGGGACTATTCTGCGGGCATGAACTTGAACAGGCGGAATGCGATGATCGGCGTGGCCGCGGCGGCGGCCTTGCCCTCGGCCGCCCGCGCGAAGGAAGACGCCCCCATGTACGGCCTGATCGGCAAGATGACCGCCCACCCGGGCCAGCGCGACGCGTTGATCGAGATTCTCGTGGCGGACACCGGCGGAATGCCGGGCTGCCTGAGCTACATCGTCTCGCGCGACGCAAAGGAAGCCGACGCCTTGTGGGTCACCGAGGTGTGGCGCAGCCAGAGCGACCATCAGAACTCCCTGAAACTCCCGTCGGTGCAGGCGGCCATCGCCAAGGGGCGGCCTCTGATCAAGGACATGGGGCCGTATTTCGAGACCCAGCCGATCGGTGGGGTCGGGCTCTAGGCCACGGGCGACATTATACACCCGAACTCGCCGGGGCCAGCGGGCTGAATGAGCGTAAATCCTTGAAGACATGGGATTTTCCGTGCCTGGCGGGTAGCCGGGGGTCGCAGTTTTGTAGGTTGGGGCGTGGGTTGGGATGTTGCCCGAGCGGCGCCGTTTGTAGGTCGGGATGAGCCCGCGTCAGGCTACCGGGTTCGGCGGGGCGCGCCGGGCGGTGAAATTTGGGCCGAATATGTCTAGACATATTCGTCAACCAACTGAAATAGATGACCTTTCCGACCGATTCTCACAGGACCCCGGCCGGAGCGCAAAGCGCGGAGAGCCGGGACGAAGGAGGGCGTGGACCTGCTGCCAGACGCAGCGGTGACGTTCGGGGCTCCGTCGCTCCTGGGTCCCGGATCAGCCCTGCGGGCTGTCCGGGATGACGCGGCTTTTGGTTAGTCAGGGCCGCCGGACGCGCCAGACGAATAGGGTGGCGGCGGCCAGCAGGAAGACCGCGCCGGCCTGGTGGAGCAGGCCGAGCCACAGGGGGACGACCAGGATCAGGGCGGCGATGCCGAGCATGATCTGGAGGGCGACCACGCCGGCGAGAAGCCAGGCCGCCCGCCTGGCTTCAATGGGCAGGAGGCGGTCGCGGAAGGCGAACACCGCCAGAAGGACGGTGGCGATGGCCAGGAGGTAGGCCCCGATGCGGTGGTGCAGCTGCACCGAGGCCTGGTTGTGGGCCAGGGTCTGCCACAGGCCCTCGCCGGCGTAGTCGCGCGGGAAGACCTGGCCCGCCATCAGCGGCCAGTCGTTGTAGGCGAAGCCGGCGTCCGTGCCCGCCACCAGGGCGCCCAGCAGGCATTGGAGGAAGACGGCGGCGAGGAAGACCAGGGCCCAGGCCCGCCAGCGGGTGGGCGCCTGCTGTCGCGGCTTGCCGGCCCAGGCGTCGAGGGCCGTCCAGACGGTCATCACGAACAGGGCCAGCGCCAGGCCGAGGTGGACCGTGAGGCGCTCGGGGGCGACCGAAACCCGCTCGGACAGGCCGCTGGCCACCATCCACCAGCCGATGACGCCCTGCAGGCCGCCCAGCAGCAGCAGGCCTGCGCAGCGCCAGACCAGTCGCCTGGGGATCTGGCGGCGGATGAGGAAGACGACGAACGGGATGGCGAACACGACCCCGATCAGCCGGCCGAGCAGCCGGTGGCCCCATTCCCACCAGAAGATGCCTTTGAACTCATTGAGGGTCATCCCGACGTTGACCAGCCGGTACTGCGGGATTTCGCGATACCTGGCGAAGGCCTCGGCCCAGGCTGCGTCGCTCATCGGCGGCAGGGCGCCCATGATCGGCTTCCATTCGGTGATCGACAGGCCCGAGCCGGTGAGGCGTGTCGCCCCGCCGACCACCACCATGGCCAGGATGAGCGCCGCCACCACCGCCAGCCAGACGGCGACCGGCGTCGAGCGGTCGGAACGCAGGAACGAGGTCATGGCCGGCCTCCTACGCTCCCGCCCTTTCCGGGTCCAGCCGGGCCGGGCATGATCGGCCGATGCCCAGCCTGTTCGGCCTCGTCCTGCTCAGCTTCGCCTGCGGCGCCCTGGCGGCGCTCGCCGCCCGGCGGCGCAGTTCGGCGTTCCCGGCGACGGCGGCGGCGCTCGCCGGCGGCCTGGGCGGTCCCTGGCTGAGCGCGGCCCTCGGCCTGCAGGTCGCCCCGCCCTGGGCGCTACTGGCCGGCGCGGCCGGCGCCGCCCTGGTCGCGGCCGGTCTGGCGGGGCTCATTCCGCGCCGTCGTTGACGGCAGCCCCCATGAGGAGGAACCTCGCCCCCGATCCGGGGTTACAGCCGGGCATTCCACAGGAAGGAACTATCCATGGACGGAGTTTTCTGGGGCTGGATCGGGGCCATCATCATCGGCATCATCGCCGGCTGGATCGCCGAGAAGATCATGCGGCGCGATCACGGCCTGCTGACCAACCTTATCGTCGGCCTGATCGGCGGCGTCATCGGCAAGTTCCTGATCGAGAACGTGCTGGGCAAGGACTACAGCGGCACCTGGTGGAGCCTGCTGGCCGCCACCATCGGCGCGGTGATCCTGCTGTTCATCCTCGGCCTGTTCAAGCGCCGGGCCTAGAGCCGGTCGGCGCAAGCGTCTAAAGCTCCCGTCGCCAATCCTGGCGGCGGGAGTTTTCGCATGGGCCCAAGGTTGAAGAAGGCGATCGGGATGCTGGCCATCCTGGTCTTCCTGACCCTCTACGCCATGGGCGCGGTCAGCCTGCACGGGCTGCTGCCGAAGAACTTCCTGCTGGAGCTGGTCTATTTCGCGATCGCGGGAACGGCCTGGGGACTGCCGCTCTTCCCCCTGCTCACCTGGATGAACAAGGAGCCCAAGGGCCCTCGTCCATAGAGGAGAATGGTCGGAGCGACAGGATTTGAACCTGCGACCCCTTGACCCCCAGTCAAGTGCGCTACCAAGCTGCGCTACGCTCCGACACAGGGGGGAGCGCCCTTATAGGGATGAGGGTTGGCCGGGGCAACCGGGCATTTTCCCTCTCCGGCAGTTCCGTCCGAAATGCCGGATCCGGCGCTTCTCAGCGCTTCAGCAATCCATCCAGCCGGGCCTTGATCGCCTCGAGATCGCCGAGGGTTTCGGTCAGGCGGAGGCGGGCCTCGTCGGTCAGATTGGAGGGGGTCTCGGGGTTGCCGACGCCGGTCGTGGAAGGCCCCTCCTCGCCCCGCGCCACGGCCAGCAGGCGCTTGAGGCCGCCGTCCTTGTGGAGCTTCTGGACCCCCTTGATGGTGTAGCCTTCATCGTGCAGCAGGGTCCGCACGGCGCGCAGGATCTCGATGTCCTGGGGACGATAGAAGCGCCGGCCGCCGGCGCGTTTCATCGGGCTGATGAAGGCGAACTTGGTTTCCCAGAAACGCAGCACATGCTGCGGCGCGCCGAGTTCGTCGGCGGCTTCCGAGATGGTGCGGAAGGCGTTGGGGCCCTTCGCCAAGACGGCGCTTAGCCTTCGAGGGCGCGGTCGATTCGCGCCTTCATCACCTGGCTGGCGCGGAAACCGATCACCCGGCGGGGTTCGATCTCGGCCGGCTCGCCGGTCTTGGGGTTGCGACCCATGCGGGCCCGCTTGGCGCGGACCTGGAACACGCCGAAGCCCGACAGCTTGACCTGCTCGTCGCGCTCCAGCGCCTCGGCCATCAGGTCGAGCGTGCGCTCGACCAGCTCGGCGCAGTCCTGCCGGGTCAGGCCCACTTCCTCATGGACCGCCTCGCACAGCTCCGCGCGGGTCAGCGTCGCGCCCTTCATGGGACCCCTCCCAGTCGTTAACATGATCATCCATGACTTGAATATGCCGCCGCGTCAAAGGGTTCCGAGAGGGGGCGGAGAGTTTGGGTCAGCGAGTCGCCTCCACCCGTCATCCCGGACGGGCCGAAGGTCCGATCCGGGACCCAGGAGGGCCGTGCGTTGTAGCGGCGGTCGCCAAGGCCGGCGCCCAGGACCCCTGGGTCCCGGCTCTCCGGGCTCGCCCTACGGCCGGGATGACGGGGTGGCTACAGCCGCACCAGGCAGGCGCCCCAGGTCAGGCCGCCGCCCATGGCTTCCATCAGCAGCAGGTCGCCCGGCTTGATGCGGCCGTCGTCAACCGCCGTGGCGAAGGCCAGGGGGATGGAGGCGGCGCTGGTGTTGGCGTGGTCGGCGACGGTCTGGACGACCTTGTTCTCATCCAATCCCAGGCGGTTGGCGACCCCGTGCAGGATGCGCTGGTTGGCCTGGTGGGGGATGAACCAGTCGACGTCGGCGATGGTCAGGTCGGCCTTCTCCAGCGCCGCCTCGATCGATTCGGAGATGTTGATGACCGCATGCTTGAACACCTGGTTGCCAGCCATGCGCAGCTTGCCGACGGTGCCGGTGGTCGAGGGGCCTCCATCGACGTAGAGCAGGTCCTGCTTGGTGCCGTCGCAGCGCAGGGCCCAGCTGATCAGCCCCTTGTCCTGGTTGGTCCCCTGCCCCGCCACGGGCTCCAGCACCACCGCGCCGGCTCCGTCGCCGAACAGCACGCAGGTGCCGCGGTCGGTCCAGTCCATCAGGCGGGTCATGGTCTCCGCGCCGATGACCAGGGCGCACCTGCTGTTGCCGCGAGCGACGAAACCGTCGGCCACGGTCAGCGCATAGACGAAGCCCGAGCAGACGGCCTGGACGTCGAAGGCGATGCCGATCGGGCAGCCGAGCTTGCGCTGGACGATGGCGGCGGAGGCCGGAAAGGTCAGGTCGGCGGTGGTGGTTGCGACCACGATCAGATCGACGTCGGCCGGTGTCCTGCCGGCGGCCTCGAGGGCCTTCCTGGCCGCCTCGACGGCAAGGTCGGAGACCGCCTGGTCGTCCGCCGCCCGGTGGCGACGGCGGATGCCGGTGCGTTCGGTGATCCATTCGTCACTGGTGTCGACGATCTTGGAGAGGGCCTCGTTGGTCACCACGTCGGGCGGCAGATAGGCGCCCACCCCGGTGATCGCGCTACGCAACACTTCGGTCAATTACCGGACTCCATTGTGGCCGCCGGCTGAGCCAGGGCGGCCGAAAGACGCTTGATGCTGCGGTCGATCTCGGCGGCGAAATCGCTGCGGGCCAGCTCGGCGGCGACCACCACGGCGGCGGCGTAGCTGGCGGCGTCGGCCGACCCGTGGCTCTTGATGACGATGCCGTTGAGCCCGAGCAGCGGGGCGCCGTTGACCGCCCCGGGGTCGAGCTTGATCCGGAGGCTCTTCAGGCCGCCGGTGGCCAGCAGGGCCCCCATCATGTTCAGCGGGCTGGACTTCAGGGCGCCGCGCAGTTCGCTGGCGATGAAGCGGACCACGCCCTCGGCGGTCTTCAGCAGGATGTTGCCGGTGAAGCCGTCGGTCACCACCACGTTGACCGTGCCCTTGGCGATGTCATCGCCCTCGACGAAGCCGTGGTAGTCGAACTCGAAGTCGGTGGCGCGCAGCAGGGCGTGGGCCTCGCGCACCTCCTCATGGCCCTTCTGCTCCTCGGAGCCGACGTTCAGCAGGCCTACCGTGGGCCGCCCGCCGCCATGCAGGGCGTGGTGAAAGGCCGCGCCCATGATCGCGAACTCGACCAACTGTTCGGCGTCCGCGCTGACGTTGGCGCCTACGTCCAGCACGGTGGTGATGCCGCCCGCCGTGGGCCAGCTGGCGGTCAGGGCCGGGCGGTTGACCTCGGCCGCCAACCGCAGGATCAGCATGGAGATGGCCATCAGAGCGCCGGTGTTGCCGGCCGAGACCGCGGCGACGGCCTCGCCCGACTTCACGCATTCGACGGCGTTCCAGACACTGGAGCCCTTGCCGCGGCGCATCGCCTGGGCGGGCTTTTCGTCCATGGCCACGGCCTTCTCGGTGTGGCGGACCTCGACGATCGATTTCAAAGCCGGGCAGCGGGCCAGTTCCGGGGCGATCTTCGCCTCGTCGCCGTGGACCAGGAACCGGACTGACGGACCCATCCGCCTGGCGGCGATGCTCAACGCCGGGATCACCACGGACGGGCCGTGGTCGCCGCCCATGGCGTCGATCGATAGGGTCAGAGGTGCGGACAAAACGGGCCTTGAGCTCCCGGAGACGCCGTGAGGGAACCGGCCGAACAGGGCCGGCGGGCGAAACGGCCGGACGATAGCGCCGGGCGGCGGGGATGCAAGGCCCCGTTCATGATCCGGACGTCTCGTCGCGGCGCAGCTGAGTCAGCACCGCAAACGGCGAGGCCGGAGCCTCCTCCGGCGGAGGCTCGAACACCGCGCCCGGCCTGCGCGGGAACGGATCGACCTCCAGGGCCAGATGCTCGACCACATAGGCCGCGAGGTCGACCCGGTCGCCGGCCAGCACGTCCGGCGGGTCGTCGCCCTCCGGATCGATGTCGACCTCGGCCGAGTCGCTGCTCGGGGCCGCGTCGCTGCCCTCCGGCACCGCGCGAACCGTGAAGTCGGAGCGCAGCACCGAATCGAACGGCTCGCCGGACAGGCTGCAGATCTGGGTGACTTCGGCCTCCAGCGCCCCGCTGATTTCGGCGCCGTCCAGCCAGGGCCTGGCCCGGACATTGGCGACCAGGGAATTGAGCCGCTCAAGGCCCAGTTCGCGCGCTATGGCGACGCGGGTCGCGCCGTCCGCGGACAGGGTGACGGCTTGCGGCTGGCGGGCAATGTCGGCCAGCGTGACGGTGTGGGACCAGATCGGCTTGTCCATCAGACCTCCTGCCAGGCGGCCTCGCCCGCCAGCAGCGCGTCGGTCGGCTGGGCGGCCAGGGCCCCGCGCGCCCTGACCAGGTAGTCGGTCAGGCCGGCGGCCTTGCCGTCGTCCCCGTCGAACACGGTGCGGGCCACCAGGGCCTGCAGGGTCCGCCGGTCCGGCAGGGCGTCGAAGGCCTGGTCGGCCGACCGGGCGCGCCCGAAGAACGCCTCGGCCAGCTTCTTGATCCGCTTGGGCACCGCCATGTCGCCGACGCCGAGCTCCCGGAAAGCATCGTCGAGGCCACGCGTGAATCGGTCGACCAGCGCCTGGGCGGTCTCCTCGGCGGCGGAGCCCTGCCCCTTCAGCCGGTCGAGCAGCAGGATGACGTGCAGGCTGTAGAGTTCGAAGCGGCCCTCACGGGTGTCGGGAACCCCAAGATCGAGGTAGAGCGCCGGGCTGCGGGCCTGTGTCACGGCGCCGGCGTAGAGGGCCTCGCCCGCCAATTGGGCCGGTCTGGGCTTGCGCCAGCGCTTGAAGAACATGTCCGCCTCGATTTCGCCCCGGCTTAGCCTATAAAGCGGGGCATTGAACTAAGCCCCCGCGGGCGATAGGTCAAAGGCCACCCGCGCCTGTTCCAAAAGAACAGGCGCGATTCAATAGTTGCGGCGCGTCGGCAGGCGGAACCGGTTTCCACTTCCGCCTGTCGCCCCTGGGTTCGAGGTTCTTATGTTCCGCAAGTCCGCCCTTGCCCTGCTCGCCAGCGCCGCCGTCGTGGCGACCGGCGCCTGCACGCCGATGACCACCTATTCCGGTTTCCAGGTGGTGGAAGCCAACCCCGCCGACGTGAAGGTCGGGGAGGACACCAAGTCCACGGTGATCAGCAAGCTGGGCTCGCCGACCGCCACCTCCCTGACCGAGAGCAAGGCGGCCGTGGCCGGCCAGGAGATGAAGACGGCGACCGTCTACGACTCCAACCTCTGGTTCTACATGAGCCAGGTCACCGACCGGGTGGCCTTCTACAAGCCGCGGGTCGCCAAGCGCGACGTGGTCGCCGTGTCCTTCGACCCGGGCAGCGACTCGGTCCTGGCCGTGAACACCTACACCCTCGAGGACGGCAAGGTGGTGGCCTTCAATGGCCGCGAGACCCCGACCCGCGGTCGCGAGATCACCATCCTCGAACAGCTGCTCGGCAACGTCGGCCAGGGCGGCATGCTGCCTCGTGACGACAGCGAAGGCCTGCCGGGCAGCCGGCCGGGGGATAACCGGTAGTCATTCCCTCTGTCCGTCATCCCGGACGGCCGCAGGCCGATCCGGGACCCAGGAAGGACGGAGCGCAGCCTTGCAGCCGCTGACAACAGGAATGTGGCCCCTGGGTCCCGGCTCTCCGCTTCGCTAAGGCCGGGATGACGGTGAAGGTTGGGCGCGGCTAAGCACCGCCGCCCGGTCCTCGAAGCACTTCATCAACTTGGCGACCGCCGTGTCGAAGTTGGCGGCCAGCAGGCGGTCGAGCATCGGGACCTTGAACTCGAAGTCGATCTCGAAGGTAACCTCGCAGCCGTCCGCGTGCGGGACGAAGGCCCAGCGGTTGCGCAGCTTCCGGAAGGGGCCGTAGAGCAGGTTCACCTCGATCACCGCCGCATTCGAGTCGCGACGGACCCGGGTCGCGAACTTTTCCCGGAGAAAGGTGAAGGTCACCGCCGCCTCGGCGTCGAGCTGGGTCACGCCCGGTTCCGCGTCGCGACGGTTCCAGACCCGCATGCCGGTGACCCAGGGCACGAACTTCGGATATTGCTCGACGTCGCCGACCAGCTGGAACAGCAGCGCCGGCTCATAGGGCAGGATGCGCGTCAGCGCGTGGCGCACTAGGCGGCCGCTTCCTTCGCCAGCCGCGCCGCCTTCAGCCGCTCGAAGTCCTCGCCGGCGTGGTGCGAGGAGCGGGTCAGCGGGCTGGCCGAGACCATCAGGAAACCCTTGGCGCGGGCGATCTGCTCATAGGCCGCGAACTCGTCAGGGGTGACGAACCGGTCGACCGGGGCGTGCTTGCGGGTCGGCTGCAGGTACTGGCCGATGGTCAGGAAGTCGATGCCGGCAGATCGCATGTCGTCCATCACCTGCATGACCTCTTCCTTGGTCTCACCGAGGCCGACCATCAGTCCGGACTTGGTGAAGCGGGTCGGGTCGCGCTCCTTGACCCGCTCGAGCAGGCGCAGGGAGTGGTAGTAGCGGGCGCCGGGCCGGATGGTCAGGTAGAGGCGCGGCACGGTCTCGAGGTTGTGGTTGAAGACGTCCGGCGCGGCGTCGATGACCACCTTTTCCGCCCCGTCCTTGCGCAGGAAGTCGGGCGTCAGGATCTCGATCGTCGTGGCCGGGGCGGCGGCGCGGATGGCCAGGACCACATCGGCGAAATGCTGCGCGCCGCCGTCGGAGAGGTCGTCGCGGTCCACCGAGGTGATGACCACATGCTTGAGACCCATCTTCGCCACGGCTTCGGCGACGCGCGCCGGTTCGGTCGGATCGAGGGGGCCCGGCTTGCCGGTGGCGACGTTGCAGAAGGCGCAGGCGCGGGTGCAGATCTCGCCCATGATCATCATGGTGGCGTGCTTCTGGGTCCAGCACTCGCCGATGTTGGGACAGGCGGCCTCTTCGCAGACGGTGACCAGGCCATGCTGGCGGACGATGTCGCGGGTTTGGCTGTAGCCGGCGCTGCCCGGCGCGCGGACGCGCAGCCACTCTGGCTTGCGCAGCACCGGCGAGTCGGGGCGGCTCTGCTTCTCAGGGTGCCGGGGGCGGACCTTGAGCGTGTCGATCACGGTGACCATGGGGGGTAAATCGGCTTTCTTGGCCGCCGGATCAAGCGGCGCGTCCGCCTGTGGCGGGAGAGCACTTGCGGGCCGGTGCCCAGGGCGCACAAAGTCGGGCCTTCATGGGCCGCCGTATCCTCCTTTGCCTGGCGCTGCTGCTGACGGCCTGCGGCCAGGACGGCGGGCGCGAGTCGTTCGTCGACAGCCGCACGCCGCCGGGGCTGTCGCCGCGCTTCTACCCGCCCGAAGGCTGGGCCTGGGGCCTGGTCCAGGCGGGGGACTATCCGGCCCAACGCTATGGCGTCTCCTCGCCCACGACGGGCCCAACCGCCCACGTCCTGATCCTGCCGGGCTATGGCGAGAGCGCCGAGGCCTGGTTCGAGACCGCCGCCGGCCTCAACCGTCGCGGCTACACCGTCTGGGTGCTCGACGGCGCCGGCCAGGGCGGCTCAGGACGGTTCGCGGCGCCGCGCGACGTCGGCCATATCCCCAGCCTCGATCCGGACCTGCTCGGCGTGAAGGCCATGCTGCGGGCCGTGATCCCAGAGGACGGCCGGCCCGTGGTCCTGCTCGGCGGCCGGTCCGGCGGCGTGCTGGCCCTGCTGGCGGCGCGGCGCGGACTGCACGGGGACGGGGTCATCGCGTCGGCGCCCTGGCGGCCGCGGGCCCCGGGTCCCTACGACGAGGCGTTCGACGGCATCGGCCTCGGCTGGCTGCGCGACCTCGACGAGCCGGGCTGGACCCGGGAGCGGCCTTACCGGACCGGCCCGCCCGGCGCCGACCCCTACCGCGCCGGGGCGCAGCAGGCCTGGGCGATCGCCAACCCCGACCTGCGGATGGGCGGGCCCAGCATGGGCGCCCGGCGGCTGATGGCCAAGGCTTACGAAGAGGCGGCGGCCGCCCTGCCCACCCTGCCCGGCCCGATCCTGCTCATCGGCGCGCCGCCCGCGCTCGCCGCCGCCTGTGGCAAGGCCAAGGCCTGCGCCTCCAGGCCCCCGCCCCCCGGAACCCGGGGCCCCTACAGCCACCTGGAGGCCGACCCTCCGCGCGACGCCTGGCTGGCGCTGGTGGAAGAATTTGTCGCCGAGCGTCGCCGCGACCGCCTTGCGGCGCAAGGATTGCTGCCCCTTCACGGCCAGTAACGGACCTTTTCAAGCCGTGATGCGCTCTATACGGTCCCCACGAAATAACGGTGGGAAACAGTCGGGAGCTTCGCCCACATGCCGCGTCCATTCGATGCGCGGGAGATCGAGCGGTCGCTGTTCGACGCCCTGCTCGACGCCCGGGAAACGTTCGGCCCGAAGAAGCAGATCCTCGAGGATCAGAACCGCAATCCCTTAAGCTACACCGACCTGGTGCGGGCCAGCTTCGCGCTCGGCCGCAAGATCTCCCAGATCACCGAGGCCGGGGAGCGGGTCGGCATCCTGCTGCCGTCGAGCGCCGGGGTGGTGGTGACCTTCTTTGGGCTGCACGCCTTCGGCCGCATCCCGACCATGCTGAACTTCACCTCGGGGCTGCGGAACCTGCGGGCGGCCTGCAAGCTGGCCGGGGTGAAGACGGTGCTGACCGCCCACGCCTTCATCGAGCAGGGCAAGCTGCACGACCTGATCGACGCCCTCGAGAGCACGGCCAAGATCGTCTACCTGGAAGAAGTGCGGGCCAGGATCGGCCTGCAGGACAAGCTGTTCGCCGCCGCCGCGGGCCTGGCGCCCCGCCTCTTCGCCGCCAAGACCAAGCCGCATGATCCGGGCGTCATCCTGTTCACCTCGGGCAGTTTCGGCGCCCCGCGCGGGGTGGTGCTGACCCAGGCCAACCTGATCGCCAACGCCGTCCAGGTGGCGGCCCACATCGACCTGCAGCCGCATTGGGTGATGTTCAACCCCCTGCCGACCTTCCACTGCTTCGGGCTGACCGGCGGGGTGATCCTGCCGATCCTGACCGGGATGAAGGCCTTCCAGTACCCCTCGCCGCTGCACACCAAGCAGATCCCGCCGCTGGTCAAGGACAGCAAGGCCTCGATCCTGCTGGCCACCGACACCTTCGTGAACCAGTACGCCCGCTCGGCCGAACCCGGCGAGCTGTCGGGCCTGGAGTTCATCGTCTGTGGCGCCGAGAAGGTGCGTGACGAGACCCACAACATCATCGCCGAGCGGTTCGGCGGGGTGCCGGTGCTGGAGGGCTACGGCGCGACCGAGGCGGCGCCCGTGGTGGCGGTCAACAAGCCCGACGACAACCGCCGCGGCACCGTCGGCGGCCTGCTGCCCGGCCTGGAGTACCGGATCGAGAAGGTCGACGGCATCCCTGACGGCGGCAAGCTGCTGCTCCGCGGGCCCAACATCATGGCCGGTTACCTGCGCGAGGACGGGGGCGTCGATCCGCCGATCGGCGGCTGGCACGACACGGGCGACGTGGTCTCGGTCGATCCGAACGGCAACTGGATCACCATCAAGGGCCGGGTGAAACGCTTCGCCAAGATCGGCGGCGAGATGGTCAGCCTGACCGCGGCCGAGGACCTGGCGGCGGCGGTATGGCCGAACGAGCGCCATGCGGTGGTGGCCATGCCCGACCCGAAGAAGGGCGAGCGGCTGGTGCTGGTCACCGACCGGCGCGACGCGGCCGTGGACGCCCTGCTTCAGCACGCCCAGTCGATCGGCGCGCCGGAGCTGGCGGTGCCGCGCAAGATCCTCAAGGTGCCCGAGGTGCCGGTGTTGGGCACCGGAAAGACTGACTATGTCGCCATCCAGAGAATGGCCGACGCCCAGGCCAAGGCGGCCTAGCTCCTGAAGGGGGAACTTCCAATGGACTTTCTGGCTCCGCATTCGGCCAAGGTGCTCAGCCTGCTGCGCATCGTCACCGCGCTGACCTTCATGACTCACGGGCTGATGAAGCAGTTCAGCTTCCCGGCCGCCATGCCGGGCGCCGGCGGCGCGCCCACCGGGCTGATGCTGGCGGCCGCCTGGCTCGAGATCATCGGCGGCGCCCTGCTGGTGCTGGGGCTGTTCACCCGGCCCGTGGCCTTCGTGCTGTCCGGGTTCATGGCGGTGGCCTACTTCATGGCCCACGCGTCGAAGAGCTTCTATCCGGTGCTGAACGGCGGCGAGCCGGCCGTGCTGTTCTGCTTCATCTTCCTCTACCTGGCGTTCGCCGGCGGCGGGCTGTGGAGCCTGGACGCCATCGTGCGCAAGAGGCCCTGACATGAGCGAGGCGGCCGCCCTGCCCTGGCTTGGCGGCCGGTCGTTCGCCGACTGCAAGGCCGAGTACGACGACCGCGGCTTCATCATCTTCGAGCGCGTGCTCGAGGAAGAGGCGCTCAGCGACCTACGGACGGCGCTGGAGCCCCACTTCACGAAGTTCGGCCGCAACGACTTCGAGGGCGAGAAGACCAACCGGGTCTACGCCCTGCTGGCCAAGGGCCGGGTGTTCGCCGACCTGGCCATCCATCCGCTGGCCCTGGCCTTCGCAGAGGCGGAGCTCGGACCGACCTGCCTGCTGTCGGCCTGCCTGGCGATCAACCTGCATCCCGGCGAGACGGCGCAGCCCTGGCACACGGATGACGGCGGCATCCAGGCGCCCCGGCCCCGCAAGGCCTGGGGCGTCAGCTGCTTCTGGGCCATCGACGAGACGACCGAGCTCAACGGCGCCACCGAGGTGATCCCGGGCAGCCACCTGTGGGGCGATGAGACGCCGGACGGGGCGGCCCGGCCGGTCGATTTCCAAACCGGTTCCTATCGCGGCGGCGGCGATCCCGGCGCCCGGGCCGATGCGGTCAGGATGACCATGCCCGCCGGCTCCCTGGCTATTGCCAAGGGCACCCTGTGGCATCGCGGGGGCGCGAACCGCTCCGACCATGCGAGGCTGATCATCACCCCGCAGTACTGCGCCGGCTGGGCCCGGCCGCTGGAGACCATGACCCTGGCCGTGCCGCCGGCGGTGGCCGCCACCCTGCCCGAGCGGGCGCGGGAGCTGCTCGGCTATTCGATCCACCCGCCGTTCATGGGCTACGTCGACGGAGCCCATCCCAGGCGGCTGCTGCCGGCCTAGAGTTCTTCCCAGTCGTCGGGCTTCCGCTGGGCGCCGCCCGGGCCGACCACCTTCATGGCCGTCCGGGTGCGGACCGGCGCCGGTCGACCGGTCTCCGCGCCGCCGACCTTGAAGCGGCCGATCAGGCCGGCCAGGCCGTCGGCCTGCTGGACCAGCGCGTGGCTCGCGGCGGTGGTCTCCTCGACCATGGCGGCGTTCTGCTGGGTGGTCTGGTCCATACGGTTGACGGCGGTGTTGATCTCAACCAGCGCCGTGGACTGTTCCCGCGCCGAGGCGGCGATCTCGGAAACCAGCGCGTTGACCCCGCTGACCCTGTCGATGATCCGCAGCAGGGTCTCCCCCGTGCGCCCAACCAGGGAGACACCGCGGTCGACATGCTGGCCGCTGGCCGAAATCAGCCCCTTGATCTCGCGCGCGGCGTCGGCGGAGTGCTGCGCCAGGGCCCGGACCTCGGAGGCCACGACGGCGAAGCCCTTTCCGGCGTCCCCGGCCCGCGCCGCCTCGACCCCGGCGTTCAGGGCCAGCAGGTTGGTCTGGAAAGCGATCTCGTCGATGACGCCGATGATCTGGCCGATCTGGCGGGCCGACTCCTCGATGGCGCTCATCGCCGAGGTGGCGTCGCGGACGATCTCCCCGCTCTGTTCGGCCTCGATGGTGGCGGCGTTGGCGGCCTCGCGGGCCTGCAGGGCGCCCTCGGCGGCGCGGCGGACGGTGGCCGTCACCTCGTCGAGGGCTGCGGCGGTTTCTTCCAGGGTGGCCGCCTGCTGCTCGGTGCGGCGGGACAGGTCGTCGGCGGCCTGGCTGATCTCGTCGGCGCCGGAGTGGATGCCGTCGGCGGACACCCGCACCGTCCGCATGGTCTCCTGCAGTCGGTCGACGGCGGCGTTGAAGTCCGCCCGCAGGCGCTCGTAGTCGGCCCCGAACGGACTGTCGATGCGGAAGGTCAGGTCGCCTTCAGCCAGGCGGGACAGGCCCTCGGCCAGAGAATCAACGGCCACCTTCTGGGTGCGCTCGGCGACGGCGCGCCGCTCTTCGTTCTCGCGGCGCTCCTCCTCGATCTTGCCTCGCTCGTCGGCGGCCTCCAGTTCGGCCTGCCGGTCGGCGACCGCCTGGCGGAAGGCGAACAGGGCCTTGGCCATGACCCCGATCTCGTCCTTCCGGCCGGTATGCGGCGGCTCGATCGTCATGTCGCCCATCGACAGGCGGGTCAGGGCGTGGGTGATGTCGGTCAGCGGCCGCACCAGCGCCCGGCGGGCGACGAAGATCAGCAGGCCGGCGAACAGGACCCCCAGGCCCAGCATGACCAGCATGAGGACCTGCGCCAGTCCGGCCTGGGCCCGGGCGTCCTCGGCCTCGGCCTTGGCGTCGTTCTCGATCGTCTGGGAGACCTTCTCCATCTTGACCTCGAGGGCCTCGAACTGGGCCATGAAGGCAGGGGTCGCGGCGGCGGCGGCGGCGAGGTCGGTCTCGGCCGCGGCGACCACGCTTTCCGCCGAGGCGATGTAGTTGGCCAGCGGAGTCTCCACCGCCTCCAGCGCCGCCTTGGCGGCGGGATCGACGGCCAGGCTCCGGTTGCGCGCGACCGCCTCGCGGAAGCCCTTGGTGTGCTCGGCCATGTCGGCCCGCACCTGGTCGAACGAGACGCCGGTCGTCGGGTCGGCGGCGCGCAAGGCGGACAGCACGTCGGCCCGCAGCGCGTCATGCATCATGTCGCCGTACATGTGATTGCGCAGCACCGAGGCCGATCGCGCCGTGTCGTTGAGCCGGCCGCTGAGGCTGAAGGCCGCCCAGATGCCCGCCCCCGCCGTGACGCTGGCGAGGAGCAGAACGGCAAGGCCGGTGGCCAGCACCTTGCCGTTGATCGACGTGAAATTCATCGCAATCTCCCACCCCGCCTCCAGGGCTCACCCCACGAAGTAATGACAGAACCTTGCGTGACGATTAACTTCAGGGGAGCCGACCAATTCAGAAGCGCGTGCGTCAAATCCACGCACTTTCACGCCCCGGGCGGGATCCTTGAAACATCCCCTCCCATATGGCCAAAATCAGGCTCACCTGGTCCCGGGCATGCTCAAACTGAGTATTAATTTGCTCTAAGTACTACTTTACGGATACATCGACACCTGATGGACGACTTCAAATTAACCGCGGCTTAGGTGGCTTCAAGAATTCTGCCGTGAACTCGGCGGGAGGATGGAATGTCTGCTTTCAGGGCTGCACGGCGGCGCGCGATTGTGCTCTTGGCGGCGACGGCCCTGGCCGCGGCCGCCCCGGCCCTGGCCCAGGATGGCGGCGGCGATGGCGCGAGTCCCTGGACGGTCGATGCGGCCTGGACAGTCGACGTCATCGGCCCTGTAGCAGGCGGCGCGAACCGCCGGGCCGAGGCGCTCGACAACATCGACCTCGTCGCCGATCTCGATCTCGGCAAGGCGATCGGCTGGGACGGCGCCAGCCTGCACGGCTACCTGCTGTCCAACAACGGCGGCCTGCCCAATGATCATGCCGGTACGCTGCAGGGCGTCGACAACATCGAGGTCGACCGCCAGGGCGCGCGCCTCTACGAGCTGTGGCTGGAGGCGCCGCTGGGGGAAACCACCACCATCCGGGCCGGGCTGTACGACCTCAACAGCGAGTTCTACGCCAACGACTCCGCCGGCCTGCTGATCAACCCCTCGTTCGGCATCGGCTCGGAGCTCGCCGCGACCGGACCGAACGGCCCCTCGATCTTCCCGTCCACCGCCCTCGCCGTGCGCCTGGACCACGGCTGGGACGGCGGCTACGTCCGCGGCGCGGTGCTCAACGCCCATGCCGGGGTGCCTGGCGACCCCGACGGCGTCGACCTGGAGTTCGACCACGGCGCCCTGCTCATCGGCGAGGTCGGCCTGACCGGGAACCAGCGCCTGTCGATCGGCGCCTGGCGCTACAGCGACGACCAGGACGACATCCGCGACCTCACCCCCGGCGGCCGGCCTGTCCGGCGACCGGCCCAGGGGCTCTACGTCTCCGGCGAGCGGGTCCTGGCCGGCCAGGCCGACGGCGACGGCCGGGTGGTCACCGGCTTCTTCCGGGCCGGCGTGTCGGACGGCGACACCAGTCCCTTCAAGGGCGGCTGGCAGGCGGGCCTCCTGGTCGAGCGGGTCTTCGCCGGCCGTCCGGACAGCGCCTTCTCGGTCGGCGTCCAGCAGGGCTACCTGTCCCCCAAGATGCGCGCCAACATGAGCGGCGGCGGCCTCGATGCGGCTTCGGCCGAAACCGGCCTGGAGCTCACCTTCTCCGACCGGCTGTCGGACCGCGTGACCCTCCAGCCCGACCTGCAGCTCATCCTCGACCCGGGCGGCGTGTCCGGGGCCGATCCGGTCGTGGTGCTCGGCCTCCGGCTGACGGTCGACCTGCTGTAGTTCTACGCCTGGGCGTCGCGGGTCGCGCCGACCCGCTGGGCGAGCGAGGCCGCCATGAACTGGTCCAGGTCGCCGTTCAGCACGCCCTCGGTGTCGCTGGTCTCCACGCCGGTGCGCAGGTCCTTGACCATCTGGTAGGGCTGCAGGACGTAGCTGCGGATCTGGTGTCCCCAGCCGATGTCGGTCTTCTGGTCCTCGAGCGCCTGGGCGGCGGCCTCGCGCTTCTGCAGTTCCAGTTCGTAGAGACGGGCGCGGAGCATCTTCCAGGCCTCGTCGCGGTTCTGGTGCTGCGAACGACCCGCCTGGCAGGCGACCGCGATCCCGGTGGGAATATGGGTCAGGCGGACGGCCGAGTCCGTCTTGTTGATGTGCTGGCCGCCGGCGCCGCTCGCGCGGTAGGTGTCGGTCCGGACATCGGCGGGGTTGATCTCGATCTCGATGGTGTCGTCCACCACCGGATAGACCCAGGCCGAGGCGAAGCTGGTGTGGCGCTTGGCGGCGGCGTCGTAGGGGCTGATCCGGACCAGGCGGTGGACGCCGGCCTCGGTCTTCAGCCAGCCGTAGGCGTTCGGCCCGCTCACCTGCAACGTCGCCGACTTGATGCCGACGCTTTCGCCGGAGGTCTCTTCGATCAGCTCGACCTTGTAGCCGTGGGCCGTCGCCCAGCGGCTGTACATGCGCAACAGCATGTTGGCCCAGTCGCAGGACTCGGTGCCGCCGGCGCCCGAGTTGATCTCGACATAGGCGTCGTTGCCATCGGCTTCGCCGGACAGCAGGGCCTCCAGCTGGGCGCGGTCGGACCGTTCGCGCAGGGCCTTGAGCTGGGCGCGGGCTTCCTCGAGGGCGCCCTCGTCGCCTTCCATGTCGGCCAACTCGGCGTATTCGACCGCGTCGTTGAGTTCTCGCTCCAGCGCCCGGACGGTGGCGACCTTGTCGGCCAGCGCCTGGCGCTCGCGCATCAGCGCCTGGGCCTCCGACGGCCTGTCCCAGAGGGTGGGATCCTCCGAACGGGCGTCGAGCTCGTCGAGCCGCCTTAGGGCAGGATCCCAGTCAAAGTCGCCTCCTGAGCAGGCTGATCGCCTGCTCGATGTCGGCCTTGGCGGCCTCGACATCCGGTCTCATGGAAAACTCCAGCGGTAACGGTGCGCGCGCTCAGATAGGCGCGGAGCGGTGCGGATTACAGGCGCCCGGGCTTCAATACAATCCGGAGAGATCGTCCGGCACCTTGGGCTTGGGCGGCGGCTTCTGCTCGGGCGGCGGGGCGGCCGGCGTCTTGAAGGCGTCCTCGTAGGGGATCGGGCCAGGCGGCTTGGGTCCGGTCGGCAGGCCCACCGGCGCGCGCGGCTCGCTGCCCGGCCGGAAGGCTTCCCGCATTCCGCCGACCATGCCGAACTTGGCCGTCTTCGGCGGCTGGAACGGGGTGGGCGGCACGTCCTTGAGGGCGACCTTCATGAAGTCGATGAAGATCGGCAGGGAGGCGACACCCCCGACTTCGCCCTCGCCCAGCGACCGGTTGTCGTCGAAACCGACGAAGACCCCGACCACGATCTGCGGCGTGTAGCCGACGAACCAGGCCGAGCGGTACTCGTTGGTGGTGCCGGTCTTGCCGGCGACGGGGCGGCCCAGCACCCGGGCCTGGGTGGCGGTGCCGCGCTGGACCACGCCCTCCAGCATGGAGGTGATCTGGTAGGCGGTGACCGGGTCGATCACCTGCTGGCCCCCGGGCGGGATCCGCGGGCTCTCGTCCCCGTTGAAGCCGGCGTTGCAGCGCGGGCAGTCGCGCTTGTCCGCCCGGAACAGCACCTTGCCCTCGCGGTCCTGGATCAGCTCGATCAGGTGCGGGTCGATGCGACGGCCGCCATTGGCGAAGGCGGCGTAGGCGCCGGTGATCTTCAGCGGGGTGGTCTCGCCGGCTCCCAGGGCCATGGCCAGCACCGGGGCCATGTTGTCGGTGACGCCCATCCGGATCGAGAGGTCGGAGACCTTGCGCATCCCGACGCCCTGCGCCAGGCGCACGGTCATGGCGTTGCGCGACAGCTCCAGCCCCCGGCGAAGCGGCATCGAGCCGTAGTACTTGCGATTGTAGTTCTCCGGCGTCCAGTCCTCGCCGTTGACCGCTCCCTTGAGGGTGATCTGCGCGTCGGTGACCATGCTGGCTGGGGTGTAGCCGTTCTCCAGGGCGGCGGCGTAGACGAACGGCTTGATGGCCGAGCCCGGCTGCCGCATCGCCTGGGTGGCCCGGTTGAAGTTCGACAGCGAGAAGGAATAGCCGCCGACCATGGCCAGCACCCGGCCGCTGTTCGGCTCGATGGCCACCAGCGCTCCGTTGACCTGCGGCACCTGCTTGAGGCGGAAGGCGCCAGGCGCCTTCTCGTCGGGCTCGACGAACACGAGGTCGCCGACGTTGAGCCCCTTGCCGGCCCGGGCCCAGGCCACGTCCTCGGCGGCGATCGGCCCCGGCGCATAGTCCTTGGCCGGGCGCACCCGCACCCCGTCTTCCACCTGTTCGACCACGGCGGCGCGCCACTGGCGCCGCTCGGACGGCGGCGACTTCTTCAGCGCCGCGGCTTCCCAGCCCGCGGTCATGTCGGTGGTCCCCCAGGCGCCGCGCCAGCCGTGGCGGCGGTCGTAGGCCTCCAGGCCGTTCATCAGGGCGATGCGGGCCGCCGTCTGGAGGTTCGAGTCCAGGGTGGTCCGCATGTAGTAGCCGCCTTCGGTGAGGCGCTCGCCCATGGTGCCCAGGCCCCGGCGGCGGACCTCCTCGACGAAGTAGTCGGCGTCCTTGTACTTGGCGCGGGTCGGGGCGGCCTGGACGACCAGATCCTCCTTCATCGCGGCCTCGGCCTCGGCCCGGCTGACCCAGCCCAGTTCCGCCATCTGGCCGAGGATCCAGTTGCGGCGGCCGATGGCGTTCTGCTTCTGGCGGATCGGATGGTAGTTGTCCGGCCCCTTCGGCACCGCCGCCAGATAGGCCATCTCGGCCAGGGTCAGGTTGTCGAGCGACTTGCCGAAATAGTTGTAGGCGGCCGCGGCGACCCCGTAGCTGCGGTAGCCCAGCCAGATTTCATTCAGATAGAGCTCGAGGATGTGGTCCTTGGTGAGGGTCTGTTCGAGCCGGCGAGCGAGGATGGCTTCCTTCAGCTTGCGGCCCAGCGTCGCGTCGCTGGTCAGCAGGACATTCTTGGCCACCTGCTGAGTGATGGTCGAGCCGCCCTCGAGCCTTCGCCCGCGCACCACATTGACCACGTTGCGCAGCATGGCCCGGCCCAGGCCCTGCACGTCCACCCCGCTGTGTTGGAAGAAGTTGCGGTCCTCGGCGGCCATGAAGGCCTGCACCAGGCGCGGCGGCATCTGGTCGTAGGGCACGAAGATCCGCCGCTCGCGGCTGAACTCCCCGATCAGGGTGCCGTCCCAGCCGTAGACCCGCGTGGCGGTCGGCGGACGGTAGTCGACCAGGTCCCCGGCGTCCGGCATGTCGTGGAACAGCACGGCGGCGTAGATGGCGATGGCGAAGCCCGCCACAGCGATGACGCTGAGCACGCTGATGCCCAGAATGGCCACCCACCGTTCCGGCGGGTTGAACACTGGCCACACGCCCCGCGATTTGGTCTCCGACATGGGAATCCCTCTAGCGCGCCAGAGGGGCGGCGCCAATGCGGCGGATCGCGGGCGATGGCTTCCTTGTCGCGGCAGGGCGTGTCACGGTCCCGAGAGTCGCCGCTCCGACGGTCGACGCCAACGACAACATGGAAGGGAACGCTCATGCGTACGACTGTCCTGGCCGCGCTGGCCATCGGGGCCCTGGCCCTCACCGCCTGCTCGCAGAAGACCGAAGACAAGGCCGCCACCGCCGCCGAGGCGACCGGCGACGCCGCCGCCTCCGCCGCGGGCGACGCCAAGGCCAACGCGGAAGGCGCCGCTGACGCGACCGCCGGCGCCGTTGAGGGCGCTGCCGACACCACCGCCGCGACCGCCGACAAGGCGGCCGACGGGACAGAGAAGGCTGCCGAGGACGCCAAGGCCGAGGCCGAAAAGCAGTAGGTTTTCAGACGGGTGAAATTGAAGGCCGCCGGCGGAAGTCGGCGGCCTTCTTTCGTTCAGCGCGAGGCGACCTGCACGTCGCGGGCGAACCAGCGGTCGATGGCGTCGCCGATGTTGTCGACCAGCTTCTGGCGGCTGGCCGTAGCGGTCAGCCGGGCCTCGTCGCTGGGGCTGGTGATGAAGCCCATCTCCAGCAGCACCGCCGGCACGTCGGGGGCGAGCAGCACGATCAGGCTGGCCTCCCGGTGGCTGCGGCGAAGCATGGGGGTGACGTCGCTGATCTCGGTCACCAGCAGCTCGGCGAACGCCGCAGAGCGGTTCTTGGTCGAGCGCTGGGTCAGGTCGAGCAGGATCTGGCCGACTCCGCGATCGCCCCCGGTGGTCGAGGCGCTGACCAGCCAGTCGTCCTTGCCCAGCACCTTGCCCACCCGCCCCTCGCCCTTTTCGGACAGGGTGTAGACAGAGGCGCCGCTAACGGCCGCGGGGCCGGCGTCGGCATGCAGCGAGATGAACAGGTCGGCGTCGGCCCGGCGGGCGATCTGGACCCGACCCTCCAGGGTGACGTACCTGTCGCTGTCGCGGGTTAGGATGACGGTGTAGCGGCCGGACCGCTCCAGCCGCGCCTTCAGGGCCTTCGCCGCGGCCAGGGTCACGTCCTTTTCGTGGGCGCGGGCGCCCAGGGCCCCCGGATCGTGCCCGCCATGGCCGGCATCGATGACGATCACCCGGCGACCGCCCGGCCGGCCGGCGCGGATCGGCGCCGCCGGCGCCCGGCGCGCGGCCTTCTCGACGGGCAGCGACTGGACCGGGCCGAGGCCCCGCGCATCCCGCTCGTTGAGGGGACCGACCGCCTTCAGGTCGATGACATAGCGATAGTGGGCGACCCCGTCGCTGGGCGGCAGCAGGAAACGCCGCGCCACCTGCGCATTGCGGGCCAGGTCGATCTGCAGCCGCGCCGCGCCGCCCTTGTTCTCCATTGACCAGCGGCGCACCACCCCCTGTCCGCCGCCACGGGTCTCGCCGGGCAGTCCGACCCTCGGGAAGGATACGATCACCGTGCGGCCCGTGGAGCCGTCGTCGATCAGCTTGCCGCTGACCGAGCGGTCGAGGTCGACCACCAGCCGCGTCTCCGACGAGTCGCCGCCCAGCCTGATCTTGAGAATCCCGGCCATGGCCCCGGAGGCCTGGGCGAAGGCGCCCGCGCCGAGCGCGACGACGATCAGACCGCCGGCGATCAACGCCGCCGTCCACCGTTTGCCGCCGCTAACCGCGATCCCGCGCATTCTTCGCCCCATCACCCCCGCCACTCCGGCGATCACACTCGTTATGGGGGGGAGGGAGTGGAGAAGGGGTTAAGCACGGTTAGGAAATCGGTCCCGAACCAACCGGAGTCCGACCGCGTTACGCAAGCCGGGACGCTTCAGCCGGGCTAGACAGTATGGATCGCGACGACACCGCCGGAGCGCCTGATATGCGCCCCTTCAACCCGGTTGCGGCCCGGACGCTGGCGCTGCAAGGGGCCGAGGCCTTCCAGCGCTGGACCCGGACGCGTTGGGCGCCCTACGTGGTCATCGCCGGCGGACTGCTGGTCATCTTCATCGCCTACCTGACCTGGGCCCTGCCGATCGGCCGGGCGCTCGAGCCGATGCAGACCCCGACCCTGGTGCTGCTGACCGCCGACGGTAAGCCGTTCGCGCGGAGGGGGTCGTACAAGGAAGCGCCGGTCGAGGTCGACAAGCTGCCGGAACACGTCCCGAACGCCTTCATCGCCATCGAGGACCGGCGGTTCCGGCATCACCTCGGTATCGACCTGCAGGCCATCGGACGGGCGGCGGTGACCAACGCCAAGAGCGGCGAGGTGCGCCAGGGCGGCTCGACCATCACCCAGCAGCTGGCCAAGAACGCCTTCCTGTCGAACCAGCGCAGCCTGCGGCGCAAGGCCCAGGAGGCCATCATCGCTGTCTACCTGGAGGCGCGGCTGTCGAAGGACGACATCCTCTCGCGCTACATGTCGGCGGTCTATTTCGGCGACGGTGTCTATGGCCTGCGGGCGGCGGCGCGGCACTACTTCGACAAGGCGCCCGAACAGCTGACGGTCGGCGAGGCCGCCATGCTTGCCGGGGTGGTCAAGGCCCCCAGCCGGCTGGCCCCGACGACCAACTTCAAGGCCGCCCGGGAACGGACCGTCACGGTGCTGGGCGAGATGGTCGACCAGAAGATGATCGGGATGGAGGAGGCCAAGGCGTCGCTTCGCAAGGTCAAGGTGCGGGGCGATCGCGCCCGGCTGCCGGTCGGCTCCTATTTCGCCGACTGGATCGGGCCGCAGGTCGAACAGGCTTTCGGCCGCGGCTACGGCGAGGTGAAGATCTGGACCACCCTCGATTCCCAGATGCAGGTCCAGGCCCAGCGGGCTGTCCGCCGAGGACTGGCCAGCGGCCGGCGCCAGGGGGTGAGCCAAGCGGCGCTGGTCGCCATGCGCACCGATGGCCGCGTCGTGGCCTTGGTCGGCGGCGCCGACTACAAGAAGAGCCAGTTCGACCGGGCGACCCAGGCCAGGCGCCAGCCCGGCTCGGCCTTCAAGCCCTTCGTCTATCTGGCGGCGCTCCGCAGCGGCATGGGGCCGGGGAGCAGCGTCATCGACGCCCCGGTCAAGATCGGCAACTGGAGCCCGGAAAACTACGAGGGCCGTTATTCGGGCGGGCCGGTGACCCTGTTCCAGGCCTTCAGCCAATCGAGCAACGTCGCCTCGGCGCGGCTGGTGCAGCAGGTCGGGACCGGCCGGGTGATCCAGGCGGCGCGGGACCTCGGGGTCACCGCCGCGCTGCCGGAGGACATGACCCTGGCGCTCGGCACCGGCGAGATGACCCTGCTGGAACTGACCTCCGCCTACGGCGCGATAGCCGCCGGCCAGGGCCCCGTGACGCCTCGCGGCCTGCTGGTCCAGCAGCCGGCTCCGATCCGCACCCGGTTGTCGCGGCGCGAGCGCGAAGGCCTGCTGACCCTGATGCGCGGCGTCGTCGAGCAGGGCACGGGCCAGGCGGCGAATATCGGCCCGCAGGTGTTCGGCAAGACCGGCACCAGCCAGGACTACCGTGACGCCTGGTTCATCGGTTTCGCGGGCGACCTGGTGGTCGGGGTCTGGATGGGCAATGACGACAACACCCCCATGAAGCGGGTCACCGGCGGCTCCATCCCCGCCCAGGTCTGGCGGGACTTCATGACCTACGCGATGCGCCGGCCCGATTTCCCGCGCGGCGCGGCGGAGGCTGTCGACGAGCCGATCATCGACTTCGAGGTGGCGCAGCTGGAAGAGCCGGGCGAACTGTCGCCGCTGGTCGGCGAGGTCTATCCCCTGCCCGACCTGCCGCCGCCGCCAGCGCCCGGTCCCGACGGCGAGTCCTTCGCCCCGCCGCCGGGTCGCTTCGAGGAAGAGCCGCCGCCCGACACCGGCCTGGACGAACCGGCGGAGCCGCCGGACGAGGAGCTGATGGACCGCGACTTCGGCGATGGGCCCGAGCCGGTCCTGGAGGACCCTGGCGGCCTCTCGGCCGACTGACGGCTTCCGGCCGGATCCGGCGCAGATTGACGGCGCACGCGCTCCGCGTGCAGCCGCCGGGGCGCGCGGGACCGCCGGCCGGCTGAGGATCGCCGAACACCGAGCTTTCCTTTTGCCGCCACATCGCGCTAAGGTCGCCCCAGCGCGCCGCACTCCGCAACCGACGGAGTGGCTCCGCGCAACGCACAGGCGGGTGTCCGGCCTGGCTGGAGGAAGCTCCGGCGAAAGGGCGCCGCACATCCGCATCCTGAGCGCCGCACCGGCGCTGACGGGAACAACAGAGACCTTTCATGGGCCGCGCGCACGCCCCGAAAACACATTCGCTCAGCTCCGCCACAGGCGGGGCCGGCGGCGTGCTGCGCGCCGATCAACCAGACCGGCGGCTGCGCCAAGAGCGCGCCTATTGCCGGGGAGAAAATTTCGATGACCAAAAAAATGCTCATCGACGCCGCACACGCCGAAGAAACGCGTGTGGTCGTCATGGACGGAAGCCGGATTGAAGAATTCGACTTCGAAAGCCAGAGCCGCAAGCAACTCAGGGGTAACATCTACCTCGCCAAGGTGACGCGGGTGGAGCCCAGCCTCCAGGCCGCCTTCATCGAGTACGGCGGCAACCGGCACGGGTTCCTGGCCTTCAACGAGATCCACCCGGACTACTACCAGATCCCCCTGGCCGACCGTGAGGCGCTGACCCGCGAACTGGCCGAGGAGGACGATGAGCCGCCGCCGCCCAAGCGCGGCCGGGGCGACCGCGGCCGCGGCCGCTCCAAGCCCGCCGCCCGCGAGGAAGCCGATCCGGTGCTGGAAGCCGAGGGCGAGGACGCCGAGGAGAACGCCGCCCACGCCGAGGACGCCAACGGCGAGGACCACGGAGAGGACAACGGCCGCGAGGAGCGCCGGGTCGAATCGACCGGCTCCGACGACGAGGACGATGACATGGAGGAAGAGGTCGAGCGCCGCCGGCGCCGCCTCATGCGCAAGTACAAGATCCAGGACGTCATCCGCCGCCGGCAGATCATGCTGGTGCAGGTCGTCAAGGAAGAACGCGGCAACAAGGGCGCGGCCCTGACCACCTACCTGTCGCTGGCCGGCCGCTACGGCGTCTTGATGCCCAACACCGACCGGGGCGGCGGCATCAGCCGCAAGATCGTCTCGGCGACCGACCGCAAGCGGCTGAAGACCATCGTCCAGAGCCTGGATGTGCCGAAGGGCCTGGGGCTGATCGTGCGCACGGCCGGCGCCAAGCGCACCAAGGCCGAGATCAAGCGCGACTACGAGTACCTGATGCGGCTGTGGGAGAACATCCGCGACACCACCCTCAAGTCGGTGGCCCCGGCCCTGATCTACGAGGAAGAGGACCTGGTGAAGCGGGCCATCCGCGACCTGTTCGACAAGGACATCGACAGCGTCCAGGTCGAGGGCGAGGCCGGCTACAAGGAAGCCCGCGACTTCATGCGGATGATCATGCCGGCCCAGGCCAAGAAGGTCATGGCCTACCGCGAGCCGACCCCGCTGTTCGTGGCGCACCGCATCGAGGCGCAGCTGTCGCAGATCTACAGCCCCGTCGTCCCCCTGCGGTCCGGCGGCTACCTGGTGATCAACCAGACCGAGGCGCTGGTCGCCATCGACGTCAACTCCGGCAAGGCGACGCGGGAGCGCAACATCGAGGCGACCGCGCTGAAGACCAACCTGGAGGCGGCCGAGGAGGCCTGCCGCCAGCTGCGGCTGCGCGACCTCGCCGGGCTGATCGTCATCGACTTCATCGACATGGAGGAGTCGAAGAATAACCGCGCCGTTGAGAAGGTGCTGAAGGACAATCTGAAGGACGACCGCGCCCGGGTGCAGATGGGCCGGATCAGCGCCTTCGGCCTGATGGAGATCAGCCGCCAGCGCCGCCGCACCGGCGTGCTGGAAGGCACCACCCACACCTGTCCCCACTGCGAGGGCATGGGCCGGGTGCGTTCGGTCGAGTCGAGCGCCCTGTCGGCGCTGCGGGCCGTGGAGATGGAAGCCCTGCGCGGCGGCGGCGAGCTGACCTTGAAGGTGCCGGCCGCCGTGGGCCTCTACATCCTCAATGAGAAGCGCGCGCACCTCGCCCGCATCCACCACGTCCACCACCTCTATGTGACCGTCCAGATCGACGAGACCCTGGCCCACGCCGACCACGAGCTGGAGCGAACCTCCCTGGGCGAGCACAGCCTCCATGCGCTGGACGCCGCGGCCCTGGCCCTGCCGGCCCAGGCCCTGGTCGAGGAGGATGACGACTTCGTGCCGCCCGAAGACGAGGACGAGGACGAGGAGTTCATCGCCGACGACGAGGACGAGGGCGAGCCCCGCGAGGCCCGTCGGGATGAAGGCCGCGACCGCGAACCGCGCCGGGACGACGGCGAGGGCGGCGGGCGCCGCCGGCGCCGGCGCCGTGGCGGACGCCGGGAGGACGAGGGCGAGGCTCCCCGAGAGGCGGCTGCCCCCGCCGAGGGCGTCGAAGGGTCCGAGGAGCCCGCCGCCGATGGGGAAGACGAGTACGACAAGGACGGCCGCCGTCGCCGGCGGGGCCGCCGCGGCGGTCGTCGCAGCCGCGAGGAGGACCGCCCGAAGGACGGTTTCGCCTGGGCCCGCCCGCGGGTGCCCTTCGGCGACGATCCGTTCCAGTGGCATGACCCCGCCACCCTCGAAGGCGGCGGCATGCTCGCCGTCCGCACCGGCGAGGAGCCGCATGTCCGGCCCGAGCTGGTCGAGAGCGACGAGGGCCCGCCGCCCGTCGAGCGCGAGGAACGGGGCCGTGGACGCGGCCGCGGTCGCCGCGACCGCCGTGACCGGGGTCCGCGCGAGGCCGCAGCCGAGGCGCCGCTGGCGGCCGAGGGCTCGCCCCCCGTCGAGGCCATCATCGACCCGCCGATCTCCACCCTGCAGGCCGGTGAGCCGTTCACCGACGAGGTCTGGGTCGAGCTGCCGAGCGAGCCTGAGCCGGCCAGGAAGCCGCGCCGCAGCCGCGCCAAGGCCAAGAAGGTCGAGGACGAGGCGCCCGTCGCGGAAGCCGCGCCTGAACCCGTTGCGGAGGTGATCGAAGCCGCGCCGGAACCGGAGGCCCCTGCCCCGGCGCCGGAACCCGAGCCGGAGCCCGTCGTGGCGGCCGCGCCGGAGGCCGCGCCCGCGCCGGAACCTGCGAAGGCCGCCGAGCCCGATCCCGCCGAGATCACCGCCCCGCCGGAGAAACCCAAAAAGGGCTGGTGGCGCCGGTGATCGTCCGCCGCTAGAGTTGGATTCCGCGCGGGGGCGCATTCGGAGTAGGCTTGATCCCATGAGCTCCCGTGGATTCTCCCAACTGCGCCCGGTTCGGGCGGCCATCGCCGCAGTGGCGGCTGTCAGCCTGGTGCTGACGGCCGCCCTGCCGGCCTGGTCCGACGACCGGGTCACCCTGCTGCGCGACACCGAGATCGAAGAGATCCTGCACGCGGAGGCCGACCCGCTGCTGGAGGCGGCCGGCCTTGTGCCCAAGGACGTCACCATCCTGCTGATCGGCGATCGGACGCTGAACGCCTTCGCCACCCAGGGTCAGCTGATGGGCTTCAACACCGGCCTGATCCTGGAGACCGACAACCCCAACCAGCTCAAGGGCGTGATGGCGCACGAGGCGGGCCACATCGCCGGGGCCCACCCGCTGCGGTCGGGGGACATGCAGAACGCGGGGCTCCGGCCCATGCTGCTGACCATGGGGCTGGGCGTTCTGGCCGTGCTGGCCGGGGCGCCGGACGCCGGGGCCATGCTGATCGGCAACTCCGGCTTCATGGGCACCCTGGGCGCGCTGGGCTACAGCCGCGAGCAGGAGGGCCGGGCCGACCAGGCCGCGCTGAGCTACCTGGAACGCAGCGGGCAGTCGGGCAAGGGTCTCGTCGATTTCTTCGACAAGTTCCGCTACCAGGAGGTGTTCCAGGAGGCGCGGCGGTTCCCCTATTTCCGCAGCCACCCCTTGTCGTCGGATCGCATCGAACTGCTGCGCACCAAGGTCGCCCAGCAGAAGCACTATGAGGTGACCGACACCCCCGAGGAGATCGAGCGGCACAGGATCATGCAGGCCAAGATCCTGGCCTTCACCCAGCCGCAGAAGGCGCTGATCGACTATCCCGAGACCGACAAGAGCTATCCGGCCCGTTACGCCCGGGCCATCGCCTACTACCGGATGAAGGACGTCAACCGCGCCGTCGGGCTGGTCGACGCCCTGCTCGCCGAGCAGCCCGAGAACCCCTACCTGTGGGAGCTGAAGGGCCAGATGCTGTTCGAGTTCGCCCGGGCCAAGGAGGCGGAGTTCCCGCAACGCCAGTCGGTGAAGTTCAAGCCCAACGCCCCGCTGCTGCGCATCAATCTCGGCCAGACGCTGATCAACCTCGACGACCCGGTGAAGCGGGACGAGGGGATCGAGGAACTCAAGCGCGCCCTGCTCGACGAGGAGATCCCGGACGCCTGGCGGCTGCTGGCCCAGGCCTACGACGCCCGCGGCGACGAGGGCCTCGCCCGGCTGGCGACGGCCGAATACTACTACAGCCTCGGCGGGATGAACGAGGCGCGCGGCTTCGCCATGCGGGCCCGTGACCTGCTCGACAAGGACAGCATCGGCTGGCGCCGGGCCACCGACATCGTGCTGACCGCCAACCCGAGCCGCGAGGACCTCAAGGACCTCGCCAAGGACAACCCGCCCGTCGGGCGCAACTGACCCCTCCAGACGTGAGCCGCCCATGCGCCGCCTGACCCTCCCGCTCGTCCTGATGCTGACCGTCGCGCTGGGCGCCTGCGGCAAGAAGAACGAGGACCCGGCGGCGGTCGTCGCGGATGCCCAGAAGGTCGAGGTCGACAAGGAATTCGGGGAGAAGGTCCGGGCCTATCTGATCCAGAACCCCGAGGTGCTGGTCGAGGTCTCCAACGCCCTTCAGCTCAAGCAGATGGCCGCGGCCGAACAGGCCGTCGAGCAGGGCTTCGCCAGGAACAAGGCCAAGCTGCAGCGGGACCGTCGGGACTTCGTGATCAACCCCGACGGCAAGGTGACGGTGGTCCAGTTCTACGACTACAATTGCGGCTACTGTAAGCTGGTGGCGCCGGAGGTGCTGGCCATGGCGCGCCAGAACCGCAACGTGCGGTTCGTGTTCAAGGACTACACCCTGGGCAACTTCGGCCCGACGTCGGAGTACGCCGCCGCCGCCGCCCGGGCCATGGGCGACAAGGGGATGTTCCCCGACGCCCATGCCGAGATGATGTCGCGGAAGCCGCTGACGGACGAGATGGTCGACGACCTGCTGCGCCGCAACGGCATCGACCCGGCCTCGGTTCGCGCCCTGGAGGCCGGCCAGCCGCAGCAGCAGTACCTGGCCGACGTCCGGGAGCTCGCCAAGGAGATGGGCATCGAGGGCACCCCCGCCTTCTTCGTCGAGGGCGACTTCATCAGCGGCGCGCGGCCCGACGAGCTGAAGGCCGCGATCGCCAAGGCCCTGTCGGCCAAGTAGTCAGAGCAGCGCTGGGGCGAAGTCGGTCAGCGAGCTTCCCACCCACTCGCGGCGCGCGGCCGCGAGGCTGGTCTCGGCCGCGTCCGCCTGGCCCTTGTGGGCCTTGGCGCGGGAGGCGACCAGCAGGGTCAGCGGATCGTGCGGCCACTTGGCCAGCACCTTGTCGGTCTCCTTGATCGCCAGGTCGAACTTGCCGTCGGCAAGCAGGGCGGCGGCATAGCTGCGGCGCACCGGATACCACCAGGGCGGCGGATCGCGGAAGTCGCCCAACTTGCGTTCCTGCAGTTCGGCGGCCTTGCGGTAGTGCTTGGCGGCCTGGGGCGCGAACCCGTCGAGCATGGCCGCGCGGCCGAGCAGGACCTCATAGGCGATGTCGGCGAACTCGATGAAGTCGGTCATGTTGTCGCGCTTGATCGCCTCCCGGCTGGCCAGCACGGCGGCGGCTTCGGCGCGCACGCCCGCCGAGTCCCGCTTGCGGGCCAGGGCCTCGCCGCGGCCGTAGTGCCAGAGGGTCTTCTGGATGGCGTTCTCCGGAGCCGGCATGGCCAGCACCTTGTCGATGTCGCCGTAGCGGCCGTAGGCGAACCAGGCCCGACCGGCGCTGGCCTTGGCCCAGGGGCTGGAGGTCTTGATCGTCCTGTAGTGGTCGGCCAGGCGCAGGCCGGCCGCCGCGTCCCCCGACATCATGGCCCCGCCGAGGGCATAGCTGACGTTGTGGCCGTAGTAGCCGATCTTGAAGGCATCCCCCTCGCCGCCGGTCCTCTTCAGCCAGGCGGCGTCGGCCTCGATGGCCTCGATGTTGACCCGGGCGGCGTCCCTGTAGCGGCCGATCTGATAGTAGGTGTGCGACGGCATATGGATCAGGTGGCTTGCCCCCGGGGCAATGCGGCCCAAGGCGTCGGCGTATGTCTCGGCCTTGCCCGGCTGGCCAATCCATTCGGTGGCATGGATGTAGAAGTGGATCGCGCCGGCGTTGTCCGGCTCGCGCGCCAGCACGGTCTCGAGGATCGGCACGGCCAGGGCCGGCTTGTCTGCGATCATGAGGGCGTCGGCCGTCCAGACCTGGATCACCAGGTCGTCGGGATGCCTGGCGGCGATGGCCTGCATGGCCTTGGCGTAGGCCTTGTCGCCGCCTCTCGGAGCGTAGCGGGCGACCAGGGCGTCGGCCAGCATGCGGTCGCGCCCGGAGCCCTTGGCCAGGAGAGCCTGGGCCTTCAGGGCGGCGGCGCGGGCCTGGCCCAGCTGCTCGGGATCGAGGCCGTAGTTGATGGTGGGCCCCAGGGCCCAGGCGTGACCCCAGGCGCAGAGGCCGCAATCGGGATCGCGCCGCGCCGCCTCGGCCATGGCGGCCTTGGCGTCGTCATGGGCGAAGGCCCAGGCCAGCTGCAGGCCGTAGTCGAACCAGCGCTGGCCATCGGATTGCCGGCGTGGACATCCCAGTGGGCGTTGCCGAACCCCTCGGAAAGCTTCGGCGGCGTGGTCGGAACCGCTGCCCCGCCGGGGCCCGGTTCGCTGCGGCAGATCGGCGAGACGGCCAGGGCGTCGAACGCCTGGGCCGATTGTGCGGATTGGCCGGCGGGGATGAGCACGGCCAGGGCGACGCCCAGAAGAAGGGTTGGTTTCATGTGATCGGGCCCTCGATCGATGCAGGCAAGCTAGCCTGCATACGCTCCGGCCCGCAATCAGATCAGTCCAGCCAGCGGGGAGGACGGGTCGGCGTACATCCGCTTGGCCATCCGGCCGGCCAGGTAGGCCTGGCGTCCGGCGATGACCGCGTGCTTCATGGCGCTGGCCATCAGGACGGGTTCCTTGGCCTCTGCGATGGCGGTGTTCATCAGGATGCCGTCGCAGCCCAGTTCCATGCCGACAGTGGCGTCGCTGGCCGTGCCGACGCCGGCGTCGACCAGGACCGGCACCTTCGCCTGCTCGACGATGAGCCGCAGGTTGACCCGGTTCTGGATGTCCAGGCCCGAGCCGATCGGGGCGCCGAGCGGCATGATGGCGGCCGCCCCCGCCTCCTCCAGCTTGCGGGCGTAGACGATGTCGTCGGTGCAGTAGACCATCACGTCGAAGCCCTCGGCCACGAGGAGCTTCAGCGCCCGCAGGGTCTCCTCCATGTCCGGGTAGAGGGTCTTGGGGTCGGAAAGGACCTCCAGCTTGACCAGGGTCCAGCCGCCGGCCTCGCGGGCCAGGCGCAGGGTGCGGACCGCCTCCTCGCCCGTGAAGCAGCCGGCGGTGTTGGGCAGGTAGGTGAACTCGTCGGGCCTGACGAAGTCCATCAGCAGGGGCTGGGTGCGGTCGGTGAGGTTCACCCGGCGCACCGCGACGGTGACGATCTCGGCCCCGGCGGCGCGGGCCGCCTCGGCATTGGTCTGGTAGTCCTTGTACTTGCCGGTGCCGACGATCAGGCGGGAGCTGAAGGTGCGGCCGGCGACGGTCCAGGTATCGGGGCTGATCATCAGCGCGAACTACACCAGAGGCGGCTCCGCAGAAAGTCAGAAGGCTCGGTAGCGGAGGTTGCGGAAGCGGGCCTCGCCGGCGCCGGCGGCGTAGAGGGCGGGGCGGAGGCTGAGGAAGTCGCCGGCGGTATTGTGGTGATAGCCGCTGACCTCCATGCGGACATCGTGGCGGGTCCAGGCCTTCCCGTCCGGGCTGTAGTGGAGACTGACGGTCTGTTCGTCGTTGGTCAGGCGCATGACCAGGCGTCGGGGCTGGGACTCGCGGCGGGCAGGGCGTTCGAGGCCATAGCGGTGGAGGACCAGGCCCTCGCCGTTGAAACCGAGGCCGCAGTAGAGGCGGCGGTTGTAGAAGAGGAGCAGGCCGGCCGTGGTCCCCGCGTCGATCTCGACGTCGACCTCGAGGCTGTAGCGGCGGTCGCCGGCGATGAAGGTCAGGGGCGAGGCGTCGGCGGGCGTGCTTCCCTTGGCGGCCAGGTGGAGGGTTCTTCCGGTCCGGCGCAGGCGGGCGGTCTCGTTCGGCTGAGGGTCATAGAAGCTCCACTGGACGCCGAGGCGGTCGGTGGCGAAATCGTCGGAGAGGGGCATGCCGTGGGCGGCCTGGCGGCTGGACGTCGGCATGGGGAGCGGCTGGGCGAGCGTTCCGCCGAGCGGACGCCACCAGTCGTCATCGGTCCAGGCGATGGGCTCGAGGAGGCACTGGCGGCCGAGGGTCCAGTAGTCCTTCTCATAGCCGTGCTGCACCATCCACCAGCGGCCGCCAGGCCCCTCGACCAGGGTGGCGTGGCCGCGGGACCACCAGGGCTCGTGGCGAGAGCGGGTCCGGACCAGCGGGTTGTGCGGGCAGTGCTCCCAGGGGCCATGGATGGAGGGGGACCGGGCAGCGATGACCATATGGCCGGTGGGCGGGCCGGCGGTGCCGCCGACGGCGGTGATCATGTGGAACCAGTCGCCGTGGCGGAGGATCTTGGGGCCTTCGGGCGAGAAGCTCTCGACCACCCAGTCGTCGGGGTAGCGCCAGGGGTCGTAGACATGTTCGACGGGACCATCGACGGCGAGGCCGTCGGCCCTGAGGCGGACGCGGTCGCCGCCGGAGAGAAAGAGGTAGCGGTGGCCGTCCTCGCCGACCGCGTGGCCGGGGTCGATGTGTTTGGGCAGACCGAGTGTGACGGGCTCGCTCCACGGGCCTTCGGGACGGTCGGCGTGTATGACGAAGAGGTCGCGGCGGGTCGCAGTGCGGGCGTGGAAGTAGAGGAACCAGCGGCCCTCGTGTCGGGTGAGTTCGGGGGCCCATACCGAGCCGACCGGGGTGTGCAGAGCGGCGGTGGTCGGGGTCCAGTTCACAAGGTCGTTGGAGCGCCAGAGCAGGAGGCCGGGGTAGGCGTCGAAGCTGGAGAAGGTCATCCACCAGCTGTCGCCGTCGCGGACGATGGTGGGGTCGGGGCGGTCCCCGGAGACGATGGGGTTGCGGAAGGTCCCGTCGCCGAGGTCGGCGCGGCGCTGGCCTTCGAAGCCGGTGGCGGCATGGGCGGCGGCGGGGGCCAGGGTGGCCGCGCCGGCCAGGCCGAGGGCGGTGCGACGGTCGATGGCCATGATTTGCTCCGGAATCCGCGTGATCTGGCGACGGTAACCGGTATCATCAGGGCATGAGCTGGGAAATGAGCGATCCTTCCACGGTCCGGGAAATGGAACGGTCGGGCACCAATATCTCCGTCATCCCGGAATGCGCGGAGCGCTCATCCGGGACCCAGGGGCGGCAGCGCGCCGGCCGCGAAGCAGCGTTCGACGGCGAGATCACGCACCCCCTGGGTCCCAGTTCTCCGCCCGGCGTTCGCCGGGCTGCGGCCGGGATGACGGAAATAGGGGGGGCCAGTCGGCGAGAGCTGTTTGCTAGAGCCGTGGGCCTCTCCGCGATGCTGCTGCCTGCAGCCGCACTCGCCAAACCACGCGATCCGCTCGTGCGCACAGTTCACGGTCCAGTTCTAGGCCGGCGCCAGGACGGCCTGCTGGTGTTCAAAGGGGTCCGATACGGCGCCGACACCGGTCCTCGGCGGTTCCAGCCGCCGGAGCCTCCCAGGCCCTGGAAGGACCCCCTGCCCTGCCACGCCTTCGGCCATGCCTCGCCGCAGCGGAGCAAGGAGCCGGGTCAGTCGGAGGACTGCCTTTTCCTGAATGTCTGGACGCCCGGGGCGGATGCCGGCCGGCGGCCGGTGATGGTCTACATCCATGGCGGGGCCTACATGACCGGCTCGGGGTCGAACCCCCTCTATGACGGGACGGGGCTGGCGGCGCGGGGCGATGTGGTGGTGGTCACCCTGAACCACCGGTTGGGGCCGCTCGGGTATCTTTATCTCAACCGGGTGCTTCCGGGGTTCGAGGATGGCGGGAACGCCGGCATGCTGGACCTGGTGTTGGCCCTGCGCTGGGTGCGAGAGAATATCGCGGGGTTCGGCGGCGATCCCTCCCGGGTGATGCTGTTCGGGCAGTCGGGGGGCGGGGCGAAGATCGCCACCCTGATGGCGATGCCCGCGGCCAAGGGGCTGTTCCACCGGGCGGCGACCATGAGCGGCCAGCAGCTGACCGCCTCGGGGCCGGGGAATGCCACCCGGCGGACGCTGGCGTTGCTGGAGGCGTTGAAGGCGCGGCCGGAGGACCTCGCGGCGATGCCGGCCGGGCGGATCGTCGAGGCGCTGGGGACGGTGGATCCGGTGATCGGGTCCGGGGGCCTGTATTTCGGGCCGGTGCTGGATGAGCGGAGCCTGACGCGGCATCCCTTCTATCCCGACGCGCCGCCGCAGAGCGCCGGCGTCCCGATGATGATCGGCAATACCCATGACGAGACCCGGGGCTTCTTCAGTGACCCGGCGATGTACGCCCTGACCTGGGACGAGCTGCCCGGCAAGCTGATCCCCCAGATGCGGGTGGACATCGATCCCCACCTCGTCATCCGGCGGTATCGGGAGCTGTATCCGGCCTATTCGCCGAGCGACGTCTTCTTCGCGGCGACCACGGCGTCGCGGTCCTGGCGGGCGGCGATCGTCGAAGCCGAACTGCGCGCGGCGCAGGGCTCGCCGGCGTTCGTCTATCAGCTGGACTGGGCCTCGCCGAAGGACGGCGGACGTCGGGGAGCGCCGCATACGCTGGACATCCCGCTGGTGTTCGGGACGCTGGAGGCGGAGGGGTCGATCACCGGCTCGGCGCAGGACGCCCGGCGGGTCAGCGGGCTGATGATGGACGCCTTCATCCGCTTCGCGCGCGGAGGCGATCCGAACGGGGCCGGCCTGCCGAGGTGGGAGCCCTATTCCCTGGCGCGGCGCCAGACGATGATCTGGGACGTGGAGCCGCGGCTCGTCGACGATCCCCGCGGCGAGGAGCGGCGATTGTTCGAGAAGGTCCCGTTCGTGCAGCAGGGGACGTGAGGCGCCGTCATCTGGGCGCAGCGAAGCGGAGACCCGGGACGACGGGAAAGGTTGGCATTTGGGCTTTTGCCACCCACTTGTCCGGCCGCACGTTGACATTCCCCTCGGACGCGACGCACCTTCGCGCGCCTTGGGCGGGGACCCCAGCCGCAATTTTTTGAGATTTGAAGCCGCATTTCATGAACGTCGTAGTCGTCGAGAGCCCGGCCAAGGCCAAGACCATCAACAAGTACCTGGGCTCGAACTACACGGTTCTGGCGTCCTATGGGCATGTCCGCGACCTGCCGTCGAAGGACGGGTCGGTGCTGCCGGACCAGGATTTCTCCATGAGCTGGGAGGTCGACGCCAAGTCGTCCAAGCGGCTCAGCGACATCGCCGAGGCGATGAAGGGGGCCGACCGGCTGATCCTGGCCACCGACCCCGACCGCGAGGGCGAGGCGATCAGCTGGCATGTGCTGGAGGTGCTGCAGAAGAAGAAGGCGCTGAAGGACAAGGCCGTCGAGCGGGTGACCTTCAACGCCATCACCAAGGGCGCCGTGACCGAGGCGATGGCCAACCCCCGCCAGCTCGACATGGAGCTGGTCGACGCCTACCTGGCCCGGCGGGCGCTGGACTATCTGGTCGGCTTCACCCTGTCGCCGGTGCTGTGGCGCAAGCTGCCGGGGTCCCGTTCGGCGGGCCGCGTGCAGTCGGTGGCCCTGCGGCTGGTGGTCGACCGCGAGGTCGAGATCGAGAAGTTCCGCACCCAGGAATACTGGAGCGTTGACGCCGAGGTGACGGCCGGCAGCGACCCGTTCACCGCCCGTCTGGTCAAGCACCAGGGCAGGAAGCTCACCAAGTTCGACCTCGGCGCCGAGGCGGACGCCCATGCGGCCCGCGACGCCGTCGCGGCCGCCGCCTTCAGCGTCCATGCGGTGGAGAAGAAGCCGGCGCGGCGCTCGCCCCCGCCCCCGTTTACGACCTCGACCCTGCAGCAGGAGGCGGCGCGCAAGCTCGGCTTCAACGCCCAGCGGACGATGCAGGCGGCCCAGAAGCTCTACGAGGGCATCGACATCGGCGGCGAGACCGTCGGCCTCATCACCTACATGCGGACCGACGGGGTGCAGGCGGCGCCTGAAGCGCTGAACGAGGCGCGGGAGGTGATCGCCGGCCTCTTTGGCCGCGACTACGTCCCCGAGAGCGCCCGCATCTACAAGACCAAGGCCAAGAACGCCCAGGAGGCCCACGAGGCGATCCGGCCGACCTCGCTGAACCGCAACCCCGGCAAGCTGCGGCTCGATGGGGACCTGGGGCGGCTCTACGAGCTGATCTGGAAGCGGATGATCGCCAGCCAGATGGAGGCGGCGCGGATCGAGCGGACCACCATCGACCTGGAGAGCGGCGATGGACAAACGGGGCTGCGGGCCACCGGGCAGGTGGTGCAGTTTCCGGGCTACCTGGCGGTCTATGAGGAAGGCCGAGACGACGCCGAGGACGAGGACGGCGCCCGCCTGCCGGCCGTCAACGAGGGCGCCGCGGCCCGGGTGCTGAGCGCCAAGGCCGACCAGCATTTCACCGAGCCGCCGCCGCGCTATTCGGAAGCCAGCCTGGTCAAGAAGATGGAGGAGCTCGGCATCGGCCGGCCCTCGACCTACGCCTCGATCCTGACCGTGCTGCGCGACCGGGCCTATGTGCGGATGGAGAAGAACCGCTTCATCCCCGAGGACAAGGGGCGGCTGGTGACGGCCTTCCTCGAGCAGTTCTTCAGCCGCTACGTGGAATATGACTTCACGGCCGGCCTCGAGGAGAAGCTCGATCTGGTCAGCGACGGCAAGCTGGACTGGAAGGCGCTGCTGCGCGAGTTCTGGACGGACTTCCACGCCGCCGCCGACGAGATCGGCGAGCTGCGGGTCAGCCAGGTGCTGGACGCCCTGAACGAGAGCCTGGGGCCGCACATCTTCCCGCAGAAGGAGGACGGGTCGGACCCGCGCCTCTGCACCGTCTGCGGGACCGGGCGGCTGTCCCTGAAGACCGGCAAGTTCGGGGCCTTCATCGGCTGTTCCAACTATCCCGAATGCCGCTTCACCCGGCCGATCGCCCAGCCCGACGGCGAGGGTGAGGCGGCGGAGACCACCGACCGCGAGCTGGGCGTGAACCCCCGGACGATGCAGGCGGTGTGGCTGAAGAACGGCCGGTTCGGACCCTACGTCGAGGAGGCGGGGGAGAAGCCCAAGCGGGCCAGCCTGCCCAAGACCTGGCCGCCGGCGGCGATGGACATCGACAAGGCCCTGCGGCTGCTCGACCTGCCGCGCGAGGTCGGGACGCACCCCGAGGACGGCAAGCCGATCCAGGCCGGGATCGGGCGGTACGGACCCTATGTGCTGCACGACGGCACCTACGCCAACCTGGAGAACGCCGACGAGGTGTTCGAGGTGGGGCTGAACCGGGCGGTGGCGGTGCTGGCCGAGAAGCGGGCGGGCGGGCGCGGGGCGCGGGGCCAGGCGGCGGCGCTTAAGGAGCTGGGAAACCATCCGGAGGACGGCCAGCCGATCAAGATCCTGTCGGGGCGGTTCGGGCCCTACATCAAGCACGGCTCGACGAACGCCAACGTGCCGAGGGGCAAGGATCCGCAGGAGGTGACGCTCGAGGAGGCGGTGGCGCTGATCGCCGAGCGGGTGGCCAAGGGCGGGGGCAAGAAACCTGCGAAGAAGCCGGCGGCGAAGAACCCGGCCGCGAAGAAGGCCCCTGCCTCGAAGAAGGATGGCGACAAGCCGCCGGCCAAGAACCCGGCCGAGAAGCGGATCGCGGGCAAGGCGGTGGTGGCCAAGAAGAAGGCCGCGGCGAAGAAGACGGCGGCGAAGGCGTAGAGCGGCTCCCACTCCTTCCTCCGTCATCCCGGCCGCAGGGCGAAGCCCGGAGAGCCGGGACCCAGGGCGAGCGGCAGGCTATGGTAGGTTTCGTATTCCGCGGTCCGTCACCCCTGGGTCCCGGATCGACCCTGCGGGCCGTCCGGGAGGACGGGTTGTGTTTACTAACGTAAAAATGGGCTCGACAGGCCTTCCTCCGCCGTGACAGACTTGCCGCCTGTTCAAGCGGGGCCGTTCCATGCGTAAGATCCTCCTGACCGCCGGTCTTCTGGCGCTCGCCGCCGCCACGGCGCAAGCCCAGGACCGGCGGCTGTCGGTGACCATCTACAACTCCGGCCAGAGCCTGGTTGAGGACACCCGCAATGAGCCGTTCCGCGCCGGACGCCAGCGGATCGAGTTCAAGGATGTCTCGCCGCAGATCCGCAGCGAGACGGTGACCCTGTCGGCGACCGGCATCCAGATCATCGAGCAGAACTTCGACTACGACCTGCTCAGCCCCGAGACCCTGATGGAGAAGGCGGTCGGGGAGACGGTGACCATCGTGCGGACCAACCCCGGCAACGGCCAGCAGGTGACCGAGCGGGCCAAGGTGCTGGCGGTGAACAACGGGGTGGTGCTGCAGATCGGCGAGAAGATCGAGATCCTGCGCCAGGACGGGGTCCCGACCCGGGTTATCTTCGACCGGGCGCCGGCCCAGCTGCGCGCCCGGCCGACCCTGTCGGTGACGGTCGACTCCGCCCAGGCCGGTTCGCGGCCGGCGCGGCTGACCTACCTGACCAACGGCCTGGGCTGGAACGCCGACTATGTGGCCCTGTTCGACGAGAAGAACGGCAAGATCGACGTCCAGGGCTGGATCACCCTGAGCAACAGCGCGGGGGTCGCGTTCGAGGACGCCGAGGTGCAGCTGGTGGCCGGCAATACCGGCGGCGGCATCCGCTACACCCCGCCGGCGGTGACCTCGGCCGGGACCATGACCGGGGCGCCCGTGCCGCTGGCCGACTACTATCTCTATCCGCTGAAGGAGCGGACCACGATCGCCGAGAACCAGACCAAGCAGGTCAGCTTCCTGGACGTGATCGGGGCGCCGGCCCGCAAGACCTACCGCGTGGACCTGGGCGGCTTCGCCAGCCGCGAACAGCCGATCTCGGCGGCGGTGAAGCTGGAGTTCGCGGCCGGGGGCGGCGAGCCGCAGCCGATGCCGGCCGGAACGGTGCGCTTCTATGTCCGCGACCAGAAGGGCGATCCGAAGTTCATCGGCGAGAACGAGATCGGCCACACCCCGGCCGGCTCGGACCTGTCGATCCAGACCGGCCAGGCCTTCGACGTGACCCTCCAGCCGACTGTCGTCTCCACCGACAAGCGCGGCGCCACCAAGACCCGCTATGCGATGAGCTATGTGCTGCGCAACGCCCGGCCCGAGCCGGTGACGGTGCAGGTGCGCCAGGGAGGCCTGGCGCGCGACAGCAAGCTGATCGAGGAGAGCCTGCCGTCGAAGCAGCTGAACGCCTATACGCTGGCCTGGGACGTGCCGGTGCCGGCCAACGGCGAGACCACCCTGACCTTCACGGTCGACAGCGGCTACTGATCCGATGATCCGCGCAGCGATCCAGGCGCTGGCGCTGGCCGCGGCCCTGCTGGCCGCGCCGGCGGCGCAGGCGCAGCGGGCGGAGGCGGTGTCGGCGGGGCCCGAGTCCGTGGCCCTGACCGTCTACCAGGACCCCGGCGGCAGCGGCTATTACAATGGCCGGTCCGGGCTGGCCCTGGTCACCGAATGGCGGACCGTCGAGGTTCCGGCCGGCGAGAGCCGGGTGGTCTTCAAGGGGGTGGCGGCGGGAATCGTGCCGGCGACCGCGGCGCTGGACGGCCTGCCGGCAGACATGGTCGAGCGGAACCAGGACTACAACCTGCTCAGCCCCGGTTCGATCCTGGCGGCGGCGATCGGCGAGCCGGTCAAGCTGGTGCGGACCAATCCCCGGACCGGCGTGGAGACGGTGCGGACCGGGATCGTACGGTCGGGACCGCGCGGGGTGATCCTGGAGATCGACGGCGGGTTCGAGGCCCTCGGCTGCGGCGGCGAGCCCGAGCGGCTGGTGTTCGAGAGGATGCCCGACGCCCTGGCGCCGGAACCGACCCTGTCGATGCTGGTGCGCACGCGGGGAGCCGGCCGTTACCGGGTGCGGCTGACCTATCTGGCGGTGGGGCTCAACTGGAAAGCCAACTACGTCGCCACGGTGCGGCCCGACGGCCGGACCCTCAACCTGACCGGCTGGATCACGCTCAGCAACGACAGCGCCACCACCTTCAACGACGCCCCGACCCAGGTGGTGGCCGGCACGGTGTCTCGCAGCTGGCGGACCGCCGCGACGGTGGTCCACGGTCGGCGGATCGACTCGGCCTGCTGGCCGATGGGGCTGAACTTCACCGGTGACGACATCGTGGTGACCGGCAGCCGGATCTCCCCTGCGCCCGTGGCGATGGCGCCGCCGCCGCCTCCCCCGCCGCCGCCCGCCCCGCCGCCGCCGCCGGCCGCGGAAGGCTTCATGGCCGAGCAGTCCGACCTGGGCGACTACAAGCTCTACACCCTGCCCTTCCCGACAACGGTGGCGGCGCGGCAGACCAAGCAACTGCTCATGCTCAAGGCCGAGGGCGTCGGGTTCGACCGGGTCTACCGGTTCTCGACCTGGCCCGTGGCGCAGTTCCCGGCGGCGGACCAGGCGACGGCCACCGAACTGCTGCTGCGGATGAAGAACCGCAAGGAGGGGGGCCTTGGCCTGCCTCTGCCCGGCGGCAATGCGACGATCACCCAGGAGACCCCGGACGGGACCCTGATCGCCGGCAGCTTCAAGTTCGAGAACAGCGCGGTGGGTTCGCCGTTCGACCTGAAGCTCGCCAATTCGCGGCAGGTCGAGGTCGTGCCGGCGATCGTCAGCGACAAGGCGCGGGGCAAACGGCGGCGGGACATGACCTATGCGGTCGAGGTGACCAACCATACCGCGGCCCCCGCGACCTTCGAGGTGCGGGTGATGCAGACCCGCCAGGTGTTCAAGATCACCGGGGCGAGCGTCAAGCCGGTCAGCCGGGACGGCGGGCGGGTGATGGCGGTGGTGCTGGCGCCCGGGGAGCGGCGGACGCTGCGTTATACGGTGCAGCTCACGCAGTAGGTGCGCTTGGGCGTCCGGCGCGTTATGCCTGGACGATGGCCAAGACTCCCAAGAGCGCGACCCGGCAGCCGCAAGGCCTGCCCGACAAGGACACCCTGATCGCCTTCCTGCGCGACGCCGGCGAGGCGGGGAAGGCCGACATCGCGCGCCACTTCGGGCTGAAGGGCGCGGACCGGCGGGCGCTGCGCGAGATGCTGCGGGAGCTGGAGGCAAGCGGTCAGCTGGGCAAGCGCGGGCGGCGCGGGTTCGCCGAGGCCGGGGCCCTGCCGCCGGTCGGGGTGGCCGAGGTGGTCGAGCGCGATCCGGACGGCGACCTCTATGTGCGGCTGAGCAAGGGCGAGGACGCCCCGCTGGCGCGGCTGGCGCCGGACAAGGCGGAGGCGACGGCCGGCGCGCCCGGGCTGGGCGACAAGCTGCTGGTCCGCTTCGAGCGGCTGGAGACCGGCGAGGTCGAGGCGCGGGTCATCAAGCGCCTGGGCCAGAGCTCGCATCGCGTGCTGGGGGTTGTGCGCAAGGTGCGGCGGGAGATCCGGGTCGAGCCGGTGGACCGCAAGAGCAAGGACAGCCTGGTGCTGCCGGAGTTCGAGGGCCGCGACCTGAAGGACGGCGACCTGGTGCTAGCCCAGCTGATCCCCGGCGGCGGCGGGCGCTATGGGCCGAAGCAGGGCAAGCTGCTTGAAGTGGTCGGGCGAGAGGACGAGCCACGGGCCGCCTCGCTGATCGCCATCCATGCGCACGGCATCCCTACCGGGTTCAGCGAAGCGGCGGAGGCGGAGGCCGAAGCCGCTGAGGCGCCCACCCTGTCGAGCCGCGAGGACCTGCGCGACCTGCCCCTGATCACCATCGACCCGGTCGATGCGCGGGACCATGACGACGCGGTCTTCGCCCACCCCGATCCGGACGCGCGGAACGAGGGCGGCTGGGTGGTCTGGGTCGCCATCGCCGACGTGGCCGCCTACGTTCGGCACGGCACGGCGCTGGACGCCGAGGCGCGCAACAAGGGCAACAGCACCTACTTCCCCGACCGGGTCGAGCCGATGCTGCCGGAGCGACTGTCGGCGGGTCTGTGCTCGCTGCGGGAGGGGGAGAACCGGGCCTGCATGGCGGTGCGGATGGTGTTCGACGCGAACGGCAGGAAGCGGTCGCACCGGTTCGTGCGCGGGCTGATGCGGTCGGCGGCCAAGCTCTCCTACGAGCAGGCGCAGAGCGCCATCGACGGCCTGACCGACGACAAGACCGGACCGTTGATGGAGGGCATCCTCAAGCCCCT